>DYLT01000003.1 GCA_020721945.1 Blastopirellula marina | reverse complement strand
CGCCCGGTCGATCATCCGCGGCGCCGCCTACGACAATAACCTCCTGTGCATCGGCGAGAAGCAGGTGTTCGTGGTCGAAGCGGTGTTCGACGCGATGATGGCGGCCATGGAGCGGGCCGGCGCCGTACGTTTGTCCACCCCCGAAATCGACGCCCTGACGAAGGCCGCCATCACCACGGTGGGCGAAGGCGACCACCAGCACGACGTGCCGGTCAAGGAGTTCATCGGCAAGGACGCGGCGGTGCTGGCCCGGGCGGCTGGCAAGAACCTCCCCGCCGACGTCGAGCTGCTCTTCGGCGAGACCGACGAGTCGAACCCCTTCGTGCCCGTCGAGCAGATGATGCCCTTCGTCCCCTTCGTCCGCGCCCGCCACATCGACCACGCCATCGAGATGGCGGTGCGAAGCGAACACGGCTTCAAACACACCGCCATCATCCACTCGAACAACGTCACGAACATGACGAGGATGGGCAAGGCGATCGAAACAACCATTTTCGTCAAGAACGGCCCCAGCGTCGCCGGCCTGGGCATCGGCGGCGAAGGATACGGGTCGTTCTCGATCGCCGGCCCGACCGGCGAAGGCATCACCACGCCGCTGACCTTCACCCGCGAACGCCGCTGCACCATGGTCGATAACCTCCGCATTCTGGGCAAGTAACATGCTCTCGGGTCGGGTCGTGGGCGTGGCAACGGCAACGGTGAAACACCCGTCGATGGCCGGCTGGAAGCTGCTGATCGTCCAGCCCTATGGGCCGGACGGCCAGACGCCCGATGGCGATCCCGTGTTGGCCGTCGACGCCCTTGGGGCCGGCATCGGCGAACGCGTCGTCATCACCAGCGATGGCAAGGGGACCCGCGAACTGATGCACAGCGAAACGACTCCGGTCCGCTGGTCGACGATAGGAATCGTGGACCCATGACTCCCACCCCCGCGGAAATCGAACGCCTCGTCGCCGCAGTGCTGGCCGACATGGGCCTGTCGCGCCCCGCTCCCGTGAGCAACGAGGGCACCACGGGCGACTGGATGATTCGCCAGCGCGTCGTGACGCTGGCGTGCCTGCCCGCGCAGTGGGACGGCGTGCGGCGCATGGTCGTGCCGCGCGGGGCCGTGGTGACGCCCGCCGTGCGCGACGAACTCCAGCGCCGGGGGGTGCCGCTGGCTTGCCTGGGACCGGCCGAGGCGGACCGCTCGCCGAAGACGGCGCGCCTGGTCGTTCTGGGCGGATCGTACGATCCCGTACCCCTGGGGCGGGCCTTGGAGGAGGACGGATGGGCCGTCGATCCCCAGCGGCGCGACTGCCTGATCGCGGCGACGGACGAACTGGCCAAGGACCTGGCCGGCGGACTGGCGGCGGCCGTGCTGCTGACGCGGTATGGGGCGGCGGCGGTCTGCCTGGCCAACCGCCACCCGGGCGTTCGGGCGATCCGCGCGGCCACGGCCGAGGCCGTGGTGGCCGACGCCGAGGCGGTCGGTGCGAACCTGCTGGTCGTCGATCCGCAAGGCCAGGGGCTGTACGGGTTGCGGCAGATGGTTTGCCAGTTCCTGCGTGGCGCGCCCTGGCCTTGCCCGGAGGTCTTCCGAAACCGTCTCGCCTAGCCGCACGCGGCGTGGCAGGCACAACCACCCACCCAACCCATGCGTATCGGCGAAGTCATCGGCACCGTGACGCTCAACCGCTGGCACCCGAGCCTGGCCGGCGCGCGGTTCAAGCTCGTCGTCCCTCTGTCGCTGGCCGCTCTGGAGGGCGTCGGGGGCGAGCCGGCCGAGGAGTTGACCGTGTACGACGAACTGGGGGCGGGCTTAGGGCATCGGATCGCCTTTAGCGAGGGGCGCGAGGCGGCGATGCCCTTTCATCCGGAAACGAAACCGCTGGACGCCTATTGCGCGGCGATCCTCGATACCATCCATCTACCGAGACAGCCATGATCAACGTTCACGCGATCAAGCAAGAGATCTGCGAGATCGGGCGGCGGCTTTACCAGAAGGGGTTCGCGGCCGCCAACGACGGCAACATCACCTATCGCATCAGCGACCACGAGGTGATCTGCACCCCGACGCAGATCTGCAAGGGCTTCATGAAACCCGACGACCTCTGCACCGTCGATCTGGAGGGGAACCAGCTCTCCGGGCGGCGCAAGCGGACCAGCGAGGTGATGCTCCACCTGGCGATCTTGAAGGCCCGGCCGGACGTGAAGTCCGTGGTCCATTGCCACCCGCCCCACGCCACGGCCTTCGGCATCGCCCGCGAACCCGTGCCCCAGTGCGTGCTTCCCGAGGTCGAGATCTTCCTGGGCGACGTGCCGATCACGAAATACGCGATTCCCGGCGGCGAGGAGTTCGCCAACACGGTGCTTCCCTTCGTCAGCAAGACCAACGTGATCATCCTCGCCAACCATGGCACGGTGAGCTACGGGGAGACGGTGGAGCGGGCGTACTGGTGGACCGAGATCCTCGACGCCTACTGCCGCATGTTGATGCTCGCGCGCGGCCTGGGCCGGATCAACTACTTTACCGAGCCCGAGGCCAGAGCCCTCTTGGACCTCAAGGGCCAATGGGGGCTGCCGGATCCGCGTCTGGAGATGAAGAACTGCGACATCTGCGCCAACGACGTGTTCCGCAACAGTTGGAAAGACACCGGCGTGCGGCCCGAGGCCTTCCAGCCGCCGTCGTTCTGCAAGCGCGCCGAGGGAGCCGCGACGACGCCGGGTAACGCCTCGCCCTCCGCCAACACCCTGCCAGCCAACGCCGATCTGGAGGCCCTGATTCAAACGATTACCGACCGCGTGATGGCGGCCCTCGACGCCTGAACCGACGAACGCCTTCCCGCGGCCTGCGGGCCGCGGGCGGCCCGAAAGGACGGCTCATGGCCAAACGCTATCTCGTCACCGGATGTGCCGGCTTCATCGCCTCGCGGGTCGCCGAGTTGCTGCTCGACGCGGGAGACGAAGTGGTCGGCGTCGACAACCTGAACGACGCCTACGATCCTCGGCTGAAGGCGTGGCGCCTCGACCGGCTGGCCGCCCACCCGGCCTTCTCGTTCCATCGGGTCGATATCACCGACCGCCCGGGGCTCGAAGCCGTCTTCCTGCGTGGCGCGCACGGTGCGGGAGCCGGAGGCGAGAGGGGCGGGGCCGCGCCCCCCTTCGCGGCGGTCGTCAACCTCGCGGCCCGGGCCGGCGTGCGCACCTCGGTCGAGAACCCCTGGGTCTACTACCAGGCCAACTGCGACGGCACGTTAAATCTGTTGGACCTCTGCCGCCGCTACGGGGTGAAGAAGTTCCTCTTGGCTTCGACGTCGAGCCTCTACGGGGCGCACAATCCCGTGCCCTATCGCGAGGATGCCGACACGAGCCGGCCCCTTTCGCCCTACGCCGCGTCGAAAAAGGCCGCCGAGACGCTGGCGTACACCTACCACTACCTGCACGGGTTGGACGTGACGGTCGTGCGCTACTTCACCGTGTACGGCCCGGCGGGCCGGCCCGACATGAGCGTCTTCCGCTTCGTGCGACGGATCGCCGAGGGCGAGCCGATCGTGGTGTTCGGCGACGGCTCGCAAGCGCGCGATTTCACCTACATCGACGACATCGCCCGAGGCACGGTCGCCGCCCTGGTGCCCCTGGGCTACGAGGTGATCAACCTGGGCGGCGACCGGCCGGTGAAGCTCTCGGCGGTCATTGCGCAGATTTCGGCGCTGGTGGGTCGGCCGGTCACGGTCGATCGCCGCCCTGCCCATCCCGCCGACGTGCCCGCCACCTGGGCCGACGTCACCAAGGCCCGGCGCCTGCTCGGCTGGTCGCCTCAGGTGCCCATCGAAGAGGGGCTGCGCCGCTCGGTCGAGTGGTATGGCCAACACCGCGAATTCGTGCTTCCCTTGCAGCTCGGCGAGTGATCGCCGACGGGCGAAGCCGCCGTTTGCCGGAGCGGTCCCCGGCCGGTGGACGGTTTGTATGCCGGGGACGATCGCCCGAAGCGAGCCAAACCATGCCATGGCGTTCCATTCTGGCCGCGGCGCTTGCCGCCCCGGTGGCCTGGGCGAGTTGGACCGCTGCCCAAACCCAGCCCGCCCCGAGCGACCCCGCGCTGCCCGCCAACTGGCTCTCGGCGTGGCACGCGCCGGCGGCACGGGAGCGGCCGCTCCAAATCGTCCACGGGATTTCGCTCGGCGGACAATGGCCGCCGGGCCTTGAAGGCCACCTGGCAGGCAAGCCGCCGGATGCGGTGGCGCGGGCCGTGGCGCGGTTCTTTCAGACCCGGGGACTCGGCGGGTTGGTGTGCAACGTCGCGTTCGACGACTACCTACGGTCCGAGGACGCCTGGCGCACCTTGACCACGGCCGTCGAGGCCTGCCGCGATCTGGGCCTGGTCGTCTGGATCTACGACGAAGAGGGCTACCCGAGCGGCGCCGCCGGCGGACTGGTGCTGCGCGCCCACCCCGAGTACGAGGCGACCGCGCTGGCCTACGACCCCACGCGCCCGGACCCGTTCGTCCTCCGCCCCGCCTACGAGCACACCCACGCCAGCAACAACTACTACGCGGCCCGGCGGTACATCAACTTGCTCGACGACCGAGCGGTGCAGGCGTTTCTCGAATCGACCCATGAAGCCTATTGGAAGCGCCTCGGCCCGCATTTCGGAACGACCATCGAGGCCACGTTCACCGACGAACCGTCGCTGATCGCGGTGAACCTCGGGCAGCTTCCGGACGAGGTCCGCAAGCGGGTCCGGGTCGTGGACCCCCTCGACCCGTCGGTCAAGCCGCTACCGAGCGTGCCCTGGTGCGATGACCTTGCCGAGCAGTACCGCCATCGCTACGGCGAGGACCTGCTTTCCGAGCGCACGAGCCTGTTTGTCGGCGACACGGACCGCGACCGCAACGTCCGGCGGCAGTTCTGGGCCCTGGTGAGCGATCTGGTGGCACAGCGGTACTTCGGAGCCCTTCAAGCATGGTGCCGCCAGCACCGGGTCGCGTCCTCAGGACACACGCTGTGGGAAGAGGCCTTGATGCACCATCCGGCACTGGAAGGCAACGCGATCCAGGCGCTGGCTCGGATGGACATCCCCGGCCTCGACATGCTTTCGTCGGATCCCGGGGCCGCGCTTTCCAACGGCTGGGTGACCGCCGGGCTGCCCAGCTCCGCCGCCCTGGTCGCCGGCCGGCGCCGGGTCATGACCGAGGTCAGCGACTTCAGCCAGAAGATGGCCAAACTCGGGCCGGCCTCGCTGGCCCAGATGCGGGCGGCCGCGGCCTGGCAGGCCGCCTGGGGCGTGACCGATTTCACGCTCTACTACTCGCTCGCCGACCGCTCCGCCGCCGACTACCGCGCCTACGGCGACTTCATCGGCCGGCTCAACGCCGTGCTGAAGCCCGCCCAATGGAACCCAACCACCTTGCTGTACTATCCCGTGTACGATCTCTGGGCCGAGTACAAGCCGGTGGCCCAGCCGCTTCAGCTTGGCTCGCAATCGGCGCGCGCCCAGCGCATCGTCCATTCGTTCATGCGTTTGGGCCAGACGCTCCAGCGCCACCAGATCGCGTTCGCCATGATCGACCACGAGTTCCTGGCGGCGGCGAGCGTGCGCGCCGATGGGACGTTGGAGGTCGCCGGCCGGCGTTTCCGGGCCGTGGTGCTGCCGGAGGACGTCGAGTTGCCCGGCCCCACGGCCACCGTGATAACTCGCTTCGAAACCCAAGGCGGCCGCGTGCTCCGCGATGGCGCTGGCAAGGGGCTCGAGGGGAAGGCCCGGATCGAGCCCTTGACCCCGGCCTATCGGCTGGCGCCCCCCGGAGAGGGTATCGTCCTGGGACAGTTCGTGCGCGAACATAGGCCCCTGCTCCTGGCCGTCAACGTGGGGCGCGAGGCCTACCGAGGCTCGCTCGAGGTCGGCCACGGCCAGAGCCGCGCCTGGCTCCGAATGGACCCGGCCACCGGCCGGATCGAGCCTTGCCCGGGGGACGAGCACGGGCGCTTGCCCCTGGCGCTTGCCTCCGGCGAGACGGCCATGCTAGTCGGTCCACAAGCCGGTGATTCGCAACGGAGGGCCAACACGCCATGAAACTCCCGCCCGAAGGCGCCCGATGGCTGGTCTCGTTGCGCTGGTTGGCCTGCGTCAGCTTGATCGGCACGATTTGGTTCAGTTCGTCGGTCCTGGGGATCCTGGCCGACGCGGTGCCGCTGTACGTGATCGCGGGGGCGACGGTCGGGTACAATCTGCTGTTTCGGCTCAGCCAGCGCGACTGGGGCGGTGGCGAGGCGGGGGTGGACCGCAATATCTTGCTCCAGGTGACCTGCGACCTCGTGGCGCTGACGCTGCTGTTGTACTTCGCCGACCTGCCCCGCAACCCGTTCCTGTTCTACTTCACGTTCCACATGATCATCGCGGGGATGTACCTGCGCGGCCGGGCACCCTACTTCGTCGCGGGGCTGGCCTCGGCGATGGTCGGCGCGGTGATGCTCTTGGAGTATTTGGGGTGGATTCCAAGCCATCCCCTGCGCTACCCGTCCGACGCCGACCTGCCCGGCGGCCGGCCTCTCGACGGCGTGTACCTGCTGGGCGTCTATACGGCCTTCGCCAGCACGGTGTGGATCGCGATCTACTTTACCACGTCGATCCGCCGCTACGTCGACCGGACCCACGCCGAGTTGCGGCAAAAGGAGAAGTTGTTGGGGATCGGGCAGCTTGTGGCGGGCATTGCCCACCAGATCGCCAATCCGCTGGACGGGCTCCAGAACTGCCTCCAGCGGATTGGGGAGCGGGTCAAGAACGACCCGCACCTGACCGAGTACGTTCAGTTGATGGTCGAAGCGCTCCAGCGGATCGAGCGCACGGCGAAACGGGTGCAAGCGTTTGCGCGGCCGCACGGCATCACGCTGCAACCCACCGACGTGAACGCGGCGGTCGAGGCCACGCTCCAGGTCCTGGGTGTGCCGCACGACCAGCAAATCCGCATCGAACGCGAGCTGGGGCAGGTGCCGCCGGTCCAGGGCGATCCCTACACGCTCCAGGAGGTGCTCTTCAACCTCTGCACGAACGCCATCGCCGCCATGCCTCACGGCGGGACGCTGACCTTGCGCACGTTGGCCCTGGGGCGCAACGACGAGGACCAGATGGGTTCGGTGGCCGTGGAAGTCAGCGATACCGGCGTGGGCGTCGCCAGGCTCCACCTCGAGAAAATCTTCGAGCCCTTCTTCACCACCCGCGCCGATCGCGGCGGCACCGGCCTGGGACTGAGCCTCTGCCGGATGCTGATCTCGGAGATGGGCGGGCGAATCGAAGTCCGCAGCGTGCTCGGACAGGGAACCACCTTCACCGTGATCCTCAATCCGGCCGACGCGCGTCGATTTCCTCGGGCGCTCGGTCGGAAGACTCCCGCTGGCGAAGGTAAAGCTTGATCGGAACCTCGCCAAACGGCAACTCGTCGCGAAAGACTCCCAAGAGATACCGCTGATACTGCCGCGACAAGAGCTTGGGATCGTTGCAAAACAGCACGAGCGTCGGCGGCTGCTCGGCGACCTGGGCGGCGTAGAAGATCCGCGCCACCTTGCCCCCGAACGACGGCGGCTGGTTCCGTTCGACCGCCGCCCGCACCACCTTGTTCAACTGCGGCGTCGGCACGCGGGCCCGCGACTGCCCGAAAAGCACCTGGGCGTGATTCAACAGCGCCTTGCAGTTCTTGCCGGTCTGGCCGCTGATGAACGCGATGGGCACGTACGGCATGGTCCGGAACGTGTCGCGGAGGTACGCGACCCATTTGTCCATGGGCATCGAGCCGGCCATCAAGTCCCACTTGTTCACCACGAACATGCAGGGCTTGTACTGCGCCGCAATATAGTCGGACAGTTGCTTGTCGACTTTGCCGATCCGCTCGGTGGCGTCGAAGAACAAGAGGACCACGTCGGCCCGGCGAATGCTCCGCTCGGCGCGGTGCGTGCTGTAGAAATCGATGTTCGTCTGGATGCTGTGGCGCCGGCGAAAGCCCGGCGTGTCGATCGCCAGAAACGCCTTCCCGTCGAGTTCGAAGCGGACGTCGACGCTATCGCGGGTCGTGCCGGGAACCTCGCTGACGATCATGCGCTCGGCCTGGGCCAGGGTGTTGACGAACGTGCTCTTGCCCACGTTCCGGCGGCCCACGATCGCCAGCTTCATCGTCGGCTCGTCGAGCGCCGCGGCATCGGGGTCCAGCACCGGAAGCCGCTCGCGGATCGCCGCCAGCAACTCCTCCTTGCCCCGGTTCTGTTCCGCGCTGACCGGAATGACCTTGCGCCCCAGCTTGTAGAACTCGTCGGCCTGGACGCGCAGCGCGTCGGTGTCGGTCTTGTTCGCCACGCACAGGACGGGCACGGCGATGTACCGCAGCCGGCGCGAGACCTCCTCGTCCAAGGGCACTATGCCGGCACGCGCGTCGACCACGAAGAGAATCAGCGAGGCCGTCTCGATCGCCTGCTGGATCTGCTGTTCGATGTGCTGGGTCAGGTTGTCTGTGTCCTCGATTCCCATCCCGCCGGTATCGACAAACTCGACATACCGGTTGTCGATCTGGACCAGGTGCGTGACGCGGTCGCGCGTCACGCCGGCGGTGGGATCGACAATGGCGATGCGACGGCCGGCAATCCAGTTGAAAATGCTCGACTTGCCCACGTTGGGCCGACCGACGATGACAATCTGTGCTACGCCCATGGACTTTCCCGATGCGGTGCGCAAGCCCGCCATCGCGTGCTCCCGGAGGCCCGTCGCCCCGAACGGGGAATCGCCGTTTGCCCTATTTTCTCCATGTTCCATATTAGTCAGGCGCGGCGACTGGCAACAGCCTCGTATCGCGACAACCTCGTTTACCGTGCCCCACAGGATCGCTATCATTCACAGCGTTCATTATATAGGCTCTCCAGCTCCGATTGCCCCGTTCATACGAACCCGACGCGCCAGCGAAGGACCAATCGCCCACGCTACGACCTGGCAAGACCCTCACCATACCAACCCGATGCGCCAGCGAGGGAGCTATGGGCCCCAAATGGAAGTACACTACTCGCAGGTGCCCTCGCTGGTGCGTCGGGTTGGTATGATGGGGCATCGTTTGGACTTGCGCACGAACGAGGAGGTGCGATGTCGGTACAGAAGCCGGGTGTTGGCGGTTCCGGGGCCCGCGTCGCTCGGGTCGTGGTTCAGCGGTTGGAGAGCCTGGCCAGAGCTGGCGTCTCGCATATCCCCAAGCCAACCGCACCGGCGACACCCATCTCACTAGGAGGGGGTATCCGCACTATTGAGCGGAATATCGATCCGCCCAAGGTGCAACCAGTTTGCCCGGCACCAAGTATTCCAGAATCCCTTTCGGCGGTAGGTACCACAGTGGCCGACGATCGCGTCTCGGCACTGGCTCGCATCGAGTGCAAGGTGGCGGTCTGCACGCGATGCCCCGAACTGGCCCGCACCCGCAAAAAGACCGTTTTCGGGGCAGGCAACCCCCACGCGCGGTTGGTGTTCATGGGCGAAGCGCCGGGGGCCGATGAAGACCTCCAGGGCGAGCCCTTCGTGGGCAAGGCGGGGCAGAAACTCACCGAAATCATCGAGAAAGGGATGCGGCTGCGGCGTGAGGACGTGTATATCCTCAACACGATCAAGTGCCGGCCGCCAGCCAACCGCGTCCCCACCGCCGAAGAGGCTGCCAACTGCCGCGAGTACCTTGACGCGCAATTGGCCATCCTCCAACCCGAGTTCATTTGCTGCCTCGGGGCGACGGCCGCGCAGAACCTCCTCGGCCTGACCTTGCCGATCGGCCAGCTCCGGGGACGCTTTTACGAGTATCGTGGGATCAAAGTCCTCTGCACGTACCACCCGTCGTACGTGCTTCGCAGCCCCGAGGTGGCCCGGCCCGCCGTCTGGTCCGACATCCAGATGCTGATGCGTGCGATGGGTCTGTCGATTCCCAAGAAGTGACCATGCTTCCTGCCGCGTTTCGCTGCTACTTGGTGACCAAAGAGCCCGAGGGCCACGTGGTCGGCCGGATCGCCGATCGGCCGATGGCGGAGCTGCCTGCTGGCGAAGCCACGATCCGCGTGGCCTATTCGTCGCTCAACTATAAGGACGCGCTGGCGGCCACCGGCCATCCCGGTGTGAACAAGGTCTTTCCGCACATCCCGGGCGTGGATGCCGCGGGGATCGTGGCCCATCGCGGCGTGTACGAGCTGGTTCCCGGCGACCGCGTGTTGGTCACGGGGTTCGACATGGGGGCCAACCGCTGGGGAGGCTGGGCCGAGTACGTGCGCGTGCCGCAATCGTGGGTCGTTCCCTTGCCGGCAGGGCTTTCGCTTCGCGAAAGCATGATGTTGGGCACGGCCGGGTTCACGGCGGGCCTTTGCGTCGATGCCCTCCAACGCCACGACGTGACCCCAGACCGCGGCGAGGTGGTGGTCACCGGGGCCAGCGGCGGCGTGGGAAGCATGGCGGTGGCGATCCTCGCCAGGCTCGGCTACCACGTGGTGGCGGTAACGGGCAAGCCGTCGGCCCACGAGCTGCTCCAGTCGCTCGGGGCCCGAGAGATTCTCGGACGCGAGGCGGTCGACGACCGCGGCGAAAAGCCGCTCCTTTCGGGACGCTGGGCCGGGGCCATCGACACGGTCGGCGGCAACATCCTATCGACGCTCCTTCGGTCGTGCCGGCACAGCGGGTGCGTCGCCGCCTGCGGCCTGACGGCGGGCCATCAGCTTCGCCTGACCGTCTACCCGTTTATTCTCCGGGCGGTGACCCTGGCCGGGGTCGACGCGGCATGGTGTGCTCTGGCGCTGCGCCACGAGGTGTGGCGCCGCTTGGCCGGACCGTGGAAGCCCGAGGGGCTGGAGCGCCTGGCCCAATTCGTGACCCTCGAGTCGCTGCCGCCGCGGATCGACGACATCCTTGCTGGCCGGATCACCGGCCGCGTGGTCGTCGAGATCGACCCGTCGCTTTCCGAGCATTCCCCCGCCGGCGACTGACCATTCACCACGGAAGCGCCGTTGCCATGTACGAGATCTTCGAACACACGGCCGATGTCGGAATCCGCGTGCGCGCGGCAGCCCTCGAGGCGTTGTTTGCCGATGCCGCGCGCGGGCTGTTCTCGGTCATGGTCGCGAACCTCGATGCCGTGGCGGCTGTCCAGCAAGAGGGCGTCCACCTCACGAATGAGGGGGACCGGCTCGACGACTTGCTGTTCGATTGGCTCGACGATCTGTTGTACCGGTTCGATACCCGGCGGGTGCTGTTTTCACAGTTTGACGTCCGCATCGAGGGCAAGGACCTTCAGGCGACGATCTGGGGCGAGCCCATGGACCGCAGCCGCCACGAAATGGACCGCGAGGTCAAGGCGATCACCTATCATGGCCTGAAAGTCGAGCGCGACCGCGACGGATGGTTGGCCGAGGTCATCGTGGACATATAATCATGATGGCAGGCAGCCGACCGTTAGCGGCGGGGGAATGGCACCTCGCAAACCAACCCGAATCGCCGGCCGGGGGCTGGGTTCCGCCTCCGCTTGCGCGTCGGGGCCGCGTCTTGCGCGGACCACGTAACCCGAAACGGAGTTTGTCTCATGGCCAAGCCAGGCTACGACGGACCCCTGGAGAGAATCGACGACTATTGCTGGCGTATCCCCGCGGGCTACAAGGCGGGCATGAGGGTCGAGGGCCGGATCTTCGCCGACACGCGGCTTCTGGAGCAAGTGCGCGCCGACCAGGCTCCCGAACAGGTCGCCAATGTGGCTTTCTTGCCGGGCATCCAGTTGGCGAGCCTGGCCATGCCCGACATCCATTGGGGGTACGGGTTTTGCATCGGCGGTGTCTGCGCGACCGACCCGGAAGAGGGCGGGGTCATTTCGCCGGGCGGGGTCGGCTACGACATCAACTGCGGCGTGCGCCTGCTCCGCACGAACCTCGCCCAGCGGGATATCCAAGACCGGCTCCAGCCTCTGATGGACCTTCTCGCCCGGCGGATCCCCGCCGGCGTCGGCGAGGGCGGGCCGTACCTTTTCGGGCAGAAGGAACTGAAGCGGCTCTTGGCCGACGGATCGCCGTATCTCGAACATCAGGGCCTCGCCACCCCCGGCGACATCGAGCACACCGAGGCCGGCGGGTGTCTGGCCGACGCCGATCCCGAAGCCGTCAGCCAGAAAGCCCTCCAGCGTGGCGCCGATCAGTGCGGCACCCTCGGGTCGGGAAACCACTTTCTCGAGGTCCAGGTCGTCGAGCAGGTCTTCGACAGCCAGGCCGCCCGCGCCATGGGACTCGAGGAGGGGGGGGTGTGCGTGATGATCCACTCGGGCTCGCGCGGGCTGGGTTACCAGGTGTGCGACGACGCCCTGCGCGCGCTGCGCAACGTGCCGGCCAAGTACGGCATCCATCTGCCCGACCGGCAACTCGCCTGTGCCCCGGTCGAGAGCCCCGAGGGCCGCGCGTACCTCGGCGCGATGCGCGCGGCGGCGAACTATGCCTGGGCCAATCGCCAGCTCCTGATGTGGCAAACGCGCGAGGTCTTCGCCGAGTTCTTCGGTCGCCCCTGGGAATCGCTCCAGATGAACCTCGTCTACGACGTGGCCCACAACATCGCCAAGCTCGAGAAGCACCTCATCGACGGCCGCGAGAAGCGGGTCTGCGTTCACCGCAAGGGGGCCACGCGGTCCTTCCCCGCCGGACACCCCGAGGTGCCAGAACGCTTCCGCTCGATCGGCCAGCCGGTGATCATTCCGGGCGACATGGGCCGGGCGAGCTGGGTCCTCGTGGGCCAGCCCGGGAGCATGGAGCGATCGTTCGGCACGACGTGCCACGGGGCGGGCCGGGTGATGAGCCGCACCGCCGCCATCGCCCATGCCAAAGGCCGCCGCATCGACCGCGAGTTGGCCGAACAAGGCATCATCGCCCGCGCGAAAAGCTGGAAAGGTCTTGCCGAAGAACAGCCCGACGCCTATAAGGACGTCAGCGTCGTCGTCGACGTCGTCCATCATGCCGGCCTGGCCAAGAAAGTCGCGCGCCTGCGCCCGGCCGGAGTGGTCAAGGGCTGACACGCCGCCGCAACTCGCCGGCGGTTCAGGATCTCGAACCGGTCCTATCGTGAACGCGCGAGGTCGCGAGGTCTGAAGCTGTCGTTGACTCGACCTCGGGGGATTGCCGGATGAAGCATCGGGCGTGGCCGTTTGCGGTATCGTTTCCGATGCGCACCGTGGCGGTCGCTGGGTTGGCGTTGGCGGCCTGGGTGGCGCGCCCCGCGGCCCAGGCGGCTTCGCCGGCGACCGACCCCGAGACCGTGGTTGCCAACGTCGGTAACGAAGCGATTCGAGCTGGCGACGTCGAACGCCTGCTCACGGCCGCGACCAAGGGCAAACCGATCCAGCCCGAGGCCCTGCCCTTGGTGCATGCGCAAGTGCTCGATGAGATCGTCAGCCGGCGTCTCGTGCTGGCATACGCGCGGCGTCGGGGCGAGCTTCCCGGCGAGAAGGAGATCGAGGCCGGCCTGGCGCGTCGCAAGGCAAGTCTTGCGGCCAGCGGTCAGACACTCGACGAGTATCTGAAGACCCAACGGCTCTCCGAGGCGGACTTGCGGCGCCAGGTCACGTGGGGTTTGGTGTGGGACCAGTACCTGGCCAAGTATCTGACCGACCAGCGCGTCGAGTCGCACTATCGCCACCACCGCCGCGCATACGACGGGACCCAACTGGCCGTCAGCCACATCCTGCTGCGGGGCGGCTCGCGCGATGCCCACGCGGGGGACGAACTCGTCAGGCAAGCCGAACGGGTCCGCCAGGAGGTCGCTTCCGGCGCGATTTCGTTTGCCGACGCGGCCAGGAAGTACTCGGCAGGCCCCAGCGCGAAGGACGGCGGCCGGTTGGGATGGATCGGCCGGCGCGGCCCGATGGACGAGGCCTTCTCGCGAGCGGCGTTCGCCTTGGAACCGGGCCAGATTAGCCCGCCGGTGCGCACCCGGTTCGGCGTCCACCTGATCCGCTGCGACGAGATCAAGCCGGGCGACCGGTCGCTTGCCGAGGTGCGCAAGGAGGTCGAGGAATCGCTCGCGCGCGAGCTGCTCCAGAGGCTCGCCAGCCTCGAGGCTAGGCAAACGCCGGTCACATACACCGGGGCCATGCCCTACTTCAAGCCGGGGACGCGGGAACTGGTGAAGTAGGCCGTGACCCCGCTGGGCACTGGCTCGATCGGCAACGCCGAACGGCCTGCCGTGGGTGCCTGAAGTCGTTTGGTTTCTCCGGCCCGGCGTTGGCGCCATGGCGCTGCCGTGCTACGTTGGGCGGCGGTACACTTTATGCCTCGCACCAGGGAGGAGACGTCGACATGCGGACGATCTCGATCGTGGTCGTTCTGGCGGGACTACTGGGTGGCGCGGGCGCACGCAGCCTCGTGCCCGAAAGCGCGCAGCCCGCTGCCCCGCCGAGGGAGGTCGAGCAGCCGGCCGAGATCGCGGTCCGGGAGTTCGGCCTCGACGAGGCGATCAACCGCACGGGCCGAGTGTGCCGGCTGGTCTGCCGGGTGGAGCGTACCGGCGGCCAGCCCGCGCGCCACGTCGCGGTTGCGTTGGAGCTTCCGCGCGGCGTCGCGCTGCTCACGCCGCAGCCCGAGGGCAGCACCGAGGTGATCGACCAGACGATGGAGTTGGTTTGGCGCGTGCGCGCCGACGAGCCGCGGTCGGGTCGCGCCAAGGCGGTGTTGCGCGGGAATTTCGCCCCGGTCACCGCCACGGCCTTGCTCGAGTTCACGCCGCCGCCGCGGGTCGCCCCGGCCATGATCGACGGCAAGCCCTATGTTCCGGCCCCGCAGCCTGTCAAGGCCGATCGGTTGGTGGGCGCGTACTACTTCCCGGGTTGGCGGTCGGGCACGCACTCGGGCTGGCCGGTAATCCGCGATTTTCCCGAACGAAAGCCCGTCCTCGGCTGGTACGAGGAAGGCGATCCCCAGATCGCCGACTGGCACATCAAATGGGCGGTCGAGCACGGCATTTCGTTCTTCGCCTACGACTGGTACTGGGACCGGGGTTCCCGCCAACTGGAGCACGCCTTGCACGAAGGCTACTTCCGCGCCCAGTACCGCAAGCACCTGAAGTTTTGTTTGCTCTGGGCGAACCACAACCCGCCGGGCAGCGCCTCGGAAGAAGACCTGCTGCGCGTCACGCAGTATTGGATCGACCAGTATTTCAAGCGGCCCGAGTATTTGACGATCGACGGCCGTCCCGTGATCATCATCTTCACGCCGCACCGGATTACGCAGGACCTTGGCGTGGCGAGGACCAAGGCGGCCTTCGCCAAGATGCGCGCGGCGTGCCGCGAGGCAGGATTGGCCGGCCTGTACCTTGCCGGTTGCACGGGACCGAGCCGCCAGACCGTGGCCCACATGAAGGAAGAAGGCTACGACGCGGCCACGGGGTACAACTATCCCAGCGCGGGCGCCAAGCCCGAGGACGGCCACCGGCCGCCTTACGATTCGGCGATTACCGGGTACAAGGCGATTTGGGACGCGATCGCCGGATACCGGCGGATGGACTATTTTCCGGTGACCGACCCGGGATGGGACGCCCGACCCTGGCACGGCGAAAACACGCTGGCCCGGCCGGGCCGTCATCCGGCGAAGTTCCAGCGGATGCTCGAGTTCGCCCGGCAGTTCTCCGACGACCACCCCGTGGGTCCGCGGAAGGAGAAGATCGTTCTGGTCGAGGCGTGGAACGAGTTCGGCGAGGGGGCGGCGATCGAGCCGCACCGCGAGTTCGGGTTCGGCTACCTCGACGCGATTCGTGAGGTGTTCACCGACGCCCCGGGCGCGCACGCCGACGTGGTTCCGGCCGACGTGGGGCTCGCGGTGCCCCAGTGGAAACCCTCGCCGCCGAAGAACGCCTGGGAGTTCAATACCGAGGGCGACGCCGAGGGGTGGGGCCCGCAGATGGGCATGGAGGGCTTCGAGATCCGCGACGGAGTGATGCGGGCGCGCGTCACCTCGCGCGATCCCGCGTTTCGCGTGAACGTGCGGTTGGATGCCCGACGTTTCCGCACCCTGGTGGTCCGCATGAGGCTCGACCGGGGGACCTCGGCCCAACTGTTCTGGCGCCCGCTCCACGGCCAGGAAAGCGAGGCCCAAAGCGTCCGCTTCGGCACCACGCCCGATCACCAGTTCCACGAGTATCGAGTCGATCTCGGGGCGGTGAAGACCTGGGGCGGCCGGCTTGCCGGGCTCCGTCTCGATCCGAATTCCGACCCCGGCTCGACCGTCGAGGTCGATTATCTGCGGTTGGAGTAAACGATCCGGCGCTTGTCCGGAAAACGGTTCGCCTGGGCAAAGGTCGCCTCCATGTTCTTGCACCTCGCGCGACGTCGGTGGCTCGTCTGGGCGGCGTTGGCCGCCGCCATGCTGTGGCCCAAGGCCGCACCCGCCGCCGCGCCACCGAAGCACCGGCCGGTTCCCGAAGCACACCCTCGCCTGCTCGGGTCGCTTGACGAGCTCAAGGCCCTTGCGCGCCAGAGAGCGGGCGACTACCAGCGCGTGGTGCGGGTCGCGCGCGCCGGCGGCGCGGACGACTACTCGAAGGTCATCTCGCTCGGGTTGGTCGCGGCGATCGATGGCGACGCCCGACTTGCTCGGCAGGCCAAGGACGTGGCGATGAAGTACGTTGCCGGGCCGATCAAGAAGGGGCACGTCCCCTTCGGACACGACCTGGCCCTTTGCGCCTTCGCCTACGATCTGGCGCATGCGCAGTGGTCGCCCGTTGAACGCACACAGTTCTTCGAGTACATCAACCGCACCGTGGACGCGAACGTCGAATCCGAGCCCCATGTGTTCCACAACGGCTGGTACGGCTACAAGAACTGGGGCATCGGCCTAGCAGCTTACGCGACGTACCACGAGAACCCGCGTGCCCCGGCCATTCTCGACGTGCTGGAAGACGAGTACCGCAGGCGGGCCGCGCCCGCGCTGGAACTTGCCGGCGAGGACGGCGGGTTCGCCGAGGGGTACTACGTGCACTACTGGCTCTACGAGTGGCTCGTCTTCTGCGAGGCCGCCCGGCGGTGCGATGGAACCGACTACTACGCCTTGGCCCCCAAGTTCTTCCGGCACCGGGCCATCGCCTCGGCCTTCGAGATGTACCCGGGCATCGGCCAGTACGGGTCGCGCCGGCCCGCGCCCATGGGCGACGGCGGCGGACGGCTCTTCGGAGGCGACCGCGACAAGGCCCTCGCTGCCCGCCGTATCCTCGTCCACTATTACCGCAACGATCCCGAGCACCAGGCGGTCCACGCGTTCAACGAGACCACGCCCCGCTCCTCCGTGGGCAACGACGCGTACCAAGATTTCCTCTGGCGCGACCCCACCGTGCCCAAGGGCGATCTGGCACAATGGCGCTGCTCGCATCTTAGCCGCGGCCCAGGCTACGTGTACGCCCGAAGTTCCTGGGACGAGGACGCCACCTGGTTCTTCTTCAAGTGCGGCAACCGATTCACGGCCCACCAGCACCTCGACGTGGGCCACTTCTTGCTCTACAAACATGCGGAACTCGTTGGCGACGGAGGACACTACGACGGGTTCGGCACGCGGCATGACGTGAATTACCACCTCCGCACCATCGCCCACAACGCGCTGTTGGTCCACGATCCGGCCGAGACCTGGAAGAATATCCGCGGCCGGCCGGCCGCCAACGATGGCGGCCAGATGCATGCGTGGCGCCACCATAACGGCGCGTTTGCCGACCCGGACGATTGGCGCAACCAGTACGAATCGGCCCACATCGCCGACCTGTTGGCATTCGAGGATCGCCCGAGTTACCTCTACGTCGCGGGCGATTGCACCCGGGCCTACTCGCCACGCAAGCTCGACTTCTGGACACGGCAGATCGTTTTCCTGCGGCCGGGCACCTTGGTCGTCTTCGACCGCGTCAAGACCAAGGATCCGGCCTTTCAGAAGACCTGGCTGCTTCAAGCGATGAAACCGCCGACCAACAAGCCGCCCCACCTGGTCGTGACCAACGGCAAGGGACGCCTCTTTCTCCAAACCTTGCTGCCTGCCAAGCCTCAGGTGCGGCTATGCTCGGGCGACGACCTGTACCGCTACGGCGGCCAGTCGTTTCCGCCGAGCCGGGACACCGGGCCAGCCCCGGAGTGCCGGATCGAGGTCTCGCCGCCGTCGCCCGCCGCGGTCGATTACTTCCTCCACGTGCTGACGGCGACCGACGCCTCGGTCGAGTCCGTGGCATTCGCCACGGTGGCCGCCCAGGACAACGAGGTGCTCGTTGCCCTGGGCGACCTGCGCGTGGCGTTTTCCACCCAGCGCGTTGGTGGCCGGATCGAACGCGGCGGCAACCAGGTCAACCTGAGCCAGACCCTGCGCGACGCGAACGAATAGGCACCAGCTCTTGGCGTGCGGGGCGACTACCAATGGCAGCCAGGGCCGTACCGCAGCCCACCGAGCGGGCCCAGGTAGAGGTCGATATGGAAGCCCGGCCGGTGACCGTGGTATCCCCAGCCGTATCGGTAATGACCCGGCCAGCTCCACGCGTGTCCGTAGGGCGTGCAATACCAACCCGGCGGGGCCAGCCTTACAACAGGGGCGGGGTGGTGATGGTGATGGTGGTGGTGGTAATGGTGATGTCCTGGGCCTGGGCCGGGCCGATCGGCCGATGCCGAGTTCGTCCACGCGGCACCGATGGCCAGGATGGCCATCACGCTGGCGATGCGAATCAGTCGCTTCATGATGGGGCTCCTCGCTTGATGGGTCGTTGCGGGAAACGGCTCCTCCGGCAGGCGGGTCTGCCTGCCGCACGTGGGCATCGCAATTGCGATGCCGCTTCTCGGTAGCGACTCGGCTGCGATGCGTAATCTGCCTATCTGCAAGTACTTATGTTCCTCGACCGACATGGCGACGGAGGCAATGCGCCAGCCGGTGTTATCACTTAGAGGACAATGGCTGTCGCGTTAGAGAACCAGAAAACCACAAAGGACGATTGCCAGTCACCTCAACCGATTCATCCGACCGAATCGCGGCTTGAGGGAAATCGGCTTTTATTCACCCGACCCAAACAACCGATCTACTCAATGGTTCGGTGCATTGCGTGTGCTGTAGGGCGGCGGTATGCGCCGCAGGAGCCGAAAGATGAGCCGCCAGCCGTCTACCTCTACCTGGCCGTTCATTGGCGTCTTGGCGTGTCTGTTCGTGCTCAGCGCGACCGCGCCGCGTCTGTGGGAGCAACGGGCTCGAGATCGGGCGGCCCGCCGCGCCGCGGTCCACGCGCAGCGGTCCGAAGGGGTACGTGCCGATTCGGCGGCATCGCCGACCGCCGAACCCGAACCGCTGCCAACCACGGAAATTGCCGCCGCGCCGGTCTCCGTGGCCGGGCCACCGCCTTCCGCGGCCGTGGCCGAGTACCAGGTGATCGACCCGTCGGAGCGTATCGCCGAGCAGACGATCCCCTCGTCGGCCACCTCGCCCCCGGGGTCGATCGAGGAGGAGGAGGAACCAGTGGAGGTGGCCAACCGTCCTTCGATGCGCGGGGCCGTTCCGCCCGAGGTACGTCGTGTCGAGCCCGAGACGCCGGCTTTCGAAGCACCCCCATTGCCGCGCGGGCCTGCGGCGTCGCGCCCGAGCGACCCGGAAGAGCCCGCGCCCACCGAAGTCCTCGCCGGGCCCCCGACCATCGCCGAAGGCTGGCCTGTGCCCGTGGCACTTCTGGAACACCTCGACGAGTTGCAGTGCGAGTGCGAAACCGGTTGTTGGGCGATGGCGGTCGAGCGGGCAGTGACGCGGCTGGGCAAAGCCATCCACCGCGGTGGTCCCGAGGCCTTGCAGGTGGTCGCCCGGCTCGCCCAACTCCGCCAGGACGGCGAGGGCTTGGCATCGCAGCTTGACGACGTGGCCTTGGCCGCCAAGGTCCGACGGGCGTGCTACGCGATGGACCGCCGGCATCGGCTATGGGAAGCGACCGCCAAGGCGGGCGGACTGAAGGCGCCGGCCGACGATGGCGTGGTCGCCGATCCCCAACGGCTGGCCATCTGCCTGGGCCAGGTGGACGCCATGACCCAGGCCAGTCCCGAGGGCCGCCTGTGGAGCCAGTACCTCACGCTCGACGCGCTGGGGCAACTGGCCGCCCGACGCAGCCAGGACGATGCCGACCGCCGGCGTCTGGTCGCGCGATCGGTGTTGGACCGCATAAGCCGGCCGAAGCTCACCGAAAGCCAGCGGCGTTTTCTCCGCCACCCGACCATGCTGGCCTTGCGCGACGAGCTACGGCGATTTGCATTGGAACCGATGGAGTGGTCGGCCCTCTTGAACGACATCGAGCAGTACGAGGCCACGGGCGAGTCGCTCGCGGCCCGGCGCGTCGCCGAGTGCATTCAGCGACTGGCGCTGTCGCCAGTCGCCCAGGGGCGACAACTGGGCGAGCATCTGGCCACCTGCTATCGCAATGCGAATCTGCGAGTAGCGGCCAGCGCGGACTTCCTCAACCGGCTGATTCCTGAACGGCCCGCCGAGTTCGATTGCGTCGACGATTGCGTGCTCGGGCGGCGCGTCCGCGGCCACAGCGTGACCTCGACCGAGGTCTCGGTGCGCCTCGTGCCCGATGCCGAGAAGCTTCGGGCGGCACTTCAGATCGACGGGCTGGTCTCGTCGCTGACGCGGTCGTCCAGCGGTCCGGCTCGGTTCCTCAACACGAACCAGTCGACGTACTCCGCATGGAAAGAGGTGGAGATCGGCCCGGGCGGCATGAACATTCTGCCAGCCCAGGTGTGCGTGCATAGCGACTTGCGGCTTCGCGGGCTGTCGACCGATTTCGACGGATTGCCGCTGATCGGGGCGATCGTCCAGGAAATGGCTCGCTCAGGGCACGAATCGCGACGCAGCGAGGCCAACGCCGAGATCGAGGGCAAGGTCTACGCGCGGGCCAAGGCCCAGGTCGACGCCGAGGCCGACGCCCGGCTGGGCGACCTGGCCCGGCGAATCGAACAGCGCCTTGTCGGCCCCCTGGCCGATCTGTCGCTGGGACCTACGGTGATTTCGGCCGAGACGACCGAGCAGCGGGTGATCTTGCGCGTGCGTCTGGCGGCCGACGACCAGCTTGGGGGGCACACGCCCCGGCCGATGGCCCCCGCGGATTGCCTGGCCAGCGTCCAGGTTCACGAGTCGGCCTTGACGAACGTGGTCGGTCGGATGCAGATCGACGGCGGGACGTTTACGCTCGCCGAGCTGCGCCGCCGCCTTGCCGAACGATTCAACCGGCCCGAATCCAACCCGCCGGACGCCGAGGAGGACGACATCGCGCTGACCTTCGCGCCGCGCAATGCTGCCCGGGTCCGTTGCGTCGATGGTAAGGTGGTGCTCACCGTGGCCATCGCGAGGCTGGTGCGCGAAGGCCAGGTGTACGAGAACTTCCAGGTGCGCGCGGTCTACACGCCGCAGGCGCGCGGCCTGGTCGCCGAACTGGTCCGCGACGACGTGATCCATTTGTCGGGCCCACGGCTGAACACCCGGTCGCAGATCGCGCTGCGGGGAATCTTCAGCAAGGCCTTTTCCAAGCATAAACCGTGGCGGCTGTTGCCGGACCGGATTACTCAAGAGCCCCGCATGGCCGGCTTGGCCGTCACACAGCTTGTCGTCGAAGACGGCTGGTTGGGCATCGCACTGGGGCCCAAGCGCGACGCGGTTCCGGCGATGGCGCAACGTTCGGGAGGCTGAGGGCTCACCAAG
The DNA here is from genome assembly GCA_020721945.1 of Blastopirellula marina. Taxonomy (GTDB): domain Bacteria; phylum Planctomycetota; class Planctomycetia; order Pirellulales; family Thermoguttaceae; genus JANLFZ01. The sequence goes on along the minus strand of DYLT01000003.1, from coordinate 24,264 downwards.
AGACCCGTCCGGCATTTCTTGTTGAACCCGAGAAAGCGTCGTGACCTCGGGTCTCGTCCGTCGTGACGGCGATCGGATCGGGTGCCGTGGGCCCCGTGTCGCCGGGGACGCGCCGAGGCAGTCGATCGCAACCCCTTGGCTGGGCGCGAGTTGCGATTGAATTGCGCGATCCGTTGTTGCCTCGGGCTCATCTCGAACCGCGTTGGCCAACAAAACGCGACGCGGGTACTGGGCGCACGACTTTGCATCGCGGTTCCCCGAGGCTATCATGGCATTTTCCCGTGGGGATGCACCCGCGCCTTGGGGCGACCTGCCTGCCTCCGAGTCACCAGGAGCTATCGTCATGGCTTACCAACTTCCCAAGATCCCCAAACCGCCCAAAGCCAAGAAGAAACAGGTGATGCTTGTCGCTAGCGGCGACCTCCGGCTATCGGCCAACCAGAACTGCTGGCCGGCGCAGCAGGCGATGGAGACCACGCTGGCCGAGGTGGTCGGGGAACTGGGGTACGAGTTGGTGCGTGCCCATCCCTACAAGGAGGACGAGAAGCACGGCTTTATCGGCTCGCAGAAGGAGGGCATGTGCGTCTTTGCCGGAATCGATCCCGAGGCCCGGCTCATCGTGGCCGAGGCCGTCTGGCAGTACTCGCACCATGTGCTGGCGGGCCTGCTTGGCCACAAGGGGCCCATCCTCACCGTGGCGAACTGGTCGGGGCAATGGCCAGGCTTGGTGGGCATGCTCAATCTCAACGGGAGCCTCACCAAGGCCGGGGTGAAGTACTCGACGCTGTGGAGCGAGGACTTCAAGACCGACGAGGCGTTCCGCAAGAACCTCGCCCGATGGCTCCACAAAGGCTCGGTCAAGCATGACCTGAAGCACGTCACGCCGCTTCGCGACGTCAAAATCCCGGGGGCCGAGCGCAAGCTGGGCGAGGCCCTGGCCGCCCAACTCCGCCGAAACAAGGCGATCATGGGCATCTTCGACGAAGGTTGCATGGGCATGTACAACGCCATCATTCAGGACGAAATCCTCAATCCGATGGGCGTGTACAAGGAACGGCTGAGCCAATCGGCGCTGTACTACGAAACCATGCAGGTGCGGGACGACGAAGCCCGAGCGGTCATGCAGTGGATGGTCGACCGGGGCATGACGTTCGTCACCGGGCCGAATCCCGAGACCGACCTGACCGAAGCGCAGATTCTGACCCAGTGCAAGATGTACATCGCCGCCGTGCGCATCGCCGACGATTTCGGCTGCCATACGATCGGCATCCAGTACCAGCAAGGGCTCAAGGACCTGCTGCCGGCCAGCGACCTGGTCGAGGGAACCCTCAACAACACCGATCGCCCGCCGGTCTTCAGCCGCGACGGCAGCCGGGAACTGTATGCGGGCCGGGCTTTGCCCCACTTCAACGAGGTCGACGAGTGCGCCGGGCTCGATGGGCTAATGACCCACCGCCTCCACACCGCGATGGGCCAGCCGCCCGAGACCACGCTCCACGACGTGCGTTGGGGCGACTGGGACCGTTCGGGCACCCTGCCCGACTATGTGTGGGTTTTCCTCATCAGCGGCTCGGCGCCCCCGGCGCACTTCGTCGGCGGCTGGAACGGCGCCTCCAGCGAACGCCAGCCCGCCATGTATTTCCGCCTGGGCGGGGGAACGCTCAAGGGCATCTCCAAGCCCGGCGAGATCGTCTGGTCGCGGGTCTACATCGAGGATGGGGAGGCGAAGATGGACTTGGGTCGGGCGGGCGTGGTCGAACTGCCGCCTGCCGAGACCGACCGCCGCTGGCAGGCCACCACGCCCCAGTGGCCGATCATGCACGCCGTGCTCTACGGCGTCTCGCGCGACCAGTTCATGGCCAAGCACAAGGCCAATCACATCCAGGTGGCCTATGCCCAAAGCGCCAAGGAGGCCGACGCGGCCCTGTTCGCCAAGGCCGCCATGGCCGAAGCGATGGGCATGACCGTCCACCTGTGCGGGACGCGCAAGAACGGCAAGGCTTGGTAAGGGCCTCGTCCGGCATGAAGGGGACAGGCGCGTTCGTCGGCCCGCAAGGGGCCGAACAACGAGCCAGTCGCCGCTGCCTTGGGGACGGTCCGCGCCGCGTTCAGAACACCGCGCTGAGGCCGCCCAAGAACCCGTGCGTCGTGCCGCCCAGGCCCGTGCCCGCCTCGTCGTCGTAGTCGAACAGGCTGTAGCGGAAATACAGATCGATTCGCTCGCGCAGGGCGTAGTCGACGCCGGCGGTGATGCGCGTGGTGTCGACGATCACGTCGGACAGGCTCGGCAGGAGCGTCCAGTCGGGCACTTGGGTGCCCGATGTGCCGCCGGCCGGGTCTTGCGAGATGGCGGGCGACGGCGGCGAGGCGAACCCGTTGCGGCTGCGGCCCCACTCGATGCCGCCGTTGAGGCGCACTCGGCGGGTCCAGGCATAGGTCGCCCCCAGGCTGACGACCTCGGCCCGACCCGTGTACTCCCACCAGTCCTGGGCGGGCTGCGGCTCCTGGAAGTTGTGCGCGCCCGGGTTGTACACGTCGTCGTTGTACTGGTCGCCCAGGGTGATGAGCTGGTCGATCCAGTTCGTGTAGACCGCATACCCGGCCGAGAGCGACAGCTTCGGCGTCGGGGCATACCACGTGGTAATGACGATCGGATAGCTGGTCTCGTCGAAGGCCGTCGCCCGCGGATTCGTCTCGAAGACCGAGTACGCGTTGTTGAGGTTGTCGTGCAGCGAGTGGTGGCTTCGGTCCTCGATGCCGAACGTCGCGGTGACCAGGAAGTTCTCGGCGGGCATCCAGGTGCCGCCGATCTCGATCAGGTGCGTCTGTTCGGGCTGGTTCGTGTTGAGGTCCCCGTTGGTGGCGCGCAACCCGAAGATCGGGTCGTCGATCAGCCGCAGCCGATAGCGAAAGTAGGTGTCCCAGCACGCGGACCAGCGCATGGCGGTGCCCGCCTGCAACTCGTGGATGCGGGTGTTGGGTTGGACGAAGGCGCGGTCGCCACTGTCCTCGATCTCGTACTCCGCGAAGGCCCGGTCGATCAAGGCGTATTCGTAGCCGCCGTTGAACGACAGTCCGCGGGGGGTGTTCCAGCCCGATTCGGCCGGACGCCACTTCCCCTTCACGCCCGCCGCCGTCTTCTCGTAGTTGACCGGATGGTGGTAGTCGGCGATGCTGTCGCCGCCCTGGACGAGGTCGTTTTCGGGAAAGGTCGTGGGCAACCGGTTGTGCTCGTTGATACGCTTGCCGTACCCGGTCACCGTCACCCCGTCGATGGCATCGTTCGTCAGACGAAGATCGAAGCCGTTGAAGTAGCGGTGCGTTCCCCGATACTCGTTCTGGGTGTTGCCGACGAACGCCAGGCCGTAGAACTTCGTGTAGTCGGTGACGTCGGCACCGATCTTGATTCGATCGATCTCGGTGTAATTCTCGGTGGTGAAATTGTAGGGCACATCGGTAAAGGCCACCGGCCAGCCCGTATGGCTCGAGTTGGTGTATTGCCGGGTGACCACCTGGTCGTGCTGGTCGAGCGCGCGCATGGTTCGCGAGTACTCGACGGTGAAGTAGTCGAGGTTGGCCTCGATTACGGGTTCGAGTTCCACGGTGGTCCAGTCGATGCGCTGCGGCTGAGCGAGGATGTGGCAGCGGTTTCCAGTCGGCGCGCCCGGGGTCAACAGGCTCTCGTTGAAGCAGTGGGCCAGCTTTTGGGCCTGGCGCTCCCCCTCGCGCCGGATGCCCCACACGTTCAATCGCCACTTGAGGTTGTCGGCGAGACGGCCCTTGAACCGGGCGTCGAAATCCTGCACGCGGAAGGCGTAGTCGTCGCCGGCATGGAGCACGGTGCGGTTGAGCACGCGCTGGCTGGTGGGCGACAGGGGGGCATCGGGGTCGAAGTTCGTAAACGCATCGCGGTCGAGGCGGCGGAGGTAGCGGTCGTAGTCGACCTTCGCCGACAGGCCGGGACCGTAGTAGGTCAGCCCCGCCTTGTTTCCGTCCTCGTCGGTACCCGTCGCGAAGAAGTCCAGCGTGCGCGATCCGTCGCTCAGCAGCCCGTCGGCATCCCAGAAGGGCGACGACGAAAGGCTCTGGAACTCGCCGGTCTTCACCGGGCTGCCCTCGTGGTGGATGGACCAGTAGCCGCCGCGGAGGACCATCGGGTACGCTTCGCCGTCCGATGGGCCGCGCACTTCGCCTGGCTGGGTTTGGGAACGGGCCCACCAGTCGCCGAAGACCAGCGCGTAGACCCGCTCTTGGGCGGGCGGTGCGCCCCGGGTCGTTTCGCTTGCAGCCCCAAGGGATGGTCCGGCCCAAAGCGCCAAGGCTACGGCCGCGATGAGGCGATGCCTGAGGTTCATGGTTCCCCCCCAATGGTCCTCGATGTCGGTCGAGCGCTCCGGGCGGCGAAGGGCCCGGCGCATCGCGATCCGCTTAGAACCGGTTGAAATCGTTCGTGACACCCGACCCGCGCAGGTCGGTGCCGTGGATGTTGTCGTGGCACTGCGTGCAATCGGTGTAGAAGGCCTGTTGCAGCCAGGGCCTGGTATCGATGTTCGTGCGGGCGCCGATCCCGTGGCTGCCGCGGTGCCCGTCGTGGCAACGCAGGCAGAGGAACGTCGTCGGCTGCCGCAGCAGGTTGTTGGCGACCGTGCCGTGCGGCTCGTGGCAAATCGCGCAGTTCTCGGTCACCGGCGGGTGCTCGTAGACGAACGGCCCCTGCTTCTCCGCATGGCAGCGGTAGCAGAGGAGGTTCAGCGACTCGGCCTGGAGGTTCCCCTCGCGCTGGCCATGCGCGTCGTGACAGTCGGAACAGACCATCTTGCCTTCACGGATCGGATGGTGCGACGGCAGCGAGGTCAGCCCGAAGATCTTCGGGTGGCACTTGTAGCACGACTCGGGCTCTTGGACCGACATCTGCATGCGCTGGGGCCGCCGGATGTCCCAATGGCTGATCTCGACCACTCGCGGCACCTGGGTGCGCGGATGTGGGTTGTGGCAATCGGTGCAGGCGACATCGTGCCGGGCGTGGGTGGACGAGTGCCAGGCCATCGCGGGAGCCGAGTTCCCGTGGCATTCGAGGCAAAGGTCCTTGCGCGTTTCCTCGCGGATTTGCCCATGCGCATCGTGGCAGGTGGTGCAGTTGAATCCGTTGGGCCCCCCAATCTGGTGGGGACTGGCCACCTCCTGGAACTCGCGGTAGTCCTCGTGGCACTGGTAGCAAATTCCCGGCGCGATGGCGCCCAAGTGGTTCGACGTGCCGCGGAGCGACGGCAGGGTTCCCCCTTTCGTCGAGTCTTTCGCGTACGGTTTGCCGGCCTCCGCATACGAGGTCAGCATCGCGTGGTGCGCCGAGGCGAGTTGGGCCGTCTGGCCCGGCTCGGTCGTGGGAGGCGTTCCAGGCGGCACGTTGTAGTGCGCCCGGTGGCAATCGGTGCAGGAGACGCGGCACTGGGCATGTTTCGAGGTGCGCCACCGCGCTCCGGCCGAGCACGCGTTCTCCTCATGGCACCGCAGGCACGCCTCGGCCTTGGCCAGCGGGTCGGCCGTCTTGAAACTGAAGATCGTGCCCGGTTCCTTGCCGCGGGTCTCGAGGTGTTTGCTGGCCGGCCCGTGGCACGATTCGCACCCGTCGCCCCGGTGGACGTTTTCGGCATACGACGTCGTGTAGGCATCGTGGCATTGGAGGCACAACTCGTCTTCGTTGACGAGTTCCGCGCCCTCGATCGTGGGAATCGTGCCCTTGACCGGCTGGAACGAGACCTGATGGAAGAAGTTGTTGCCGCGCGGCCAGCCGGGTTCGATCGTCGGATCCGTGCGCCGCGCCGGAGCGTGCGAGGACTGGCAGGCCGAGACCGCCGCCAAGACCAAACCCGCCATCGCCAACCCGAGGATACAGATCGGGCGCGGGACTCGCCTGAGCGTCGTGATGCACACGGCTTCACCTCCTTGCGCGATGCGAGCAAAACGGCGCCATTGGCCAGTCCGTGGTCCGTAGCGCGGCGCCGACGTTGTCGGGCTGTCGATCGTAGCGATGTTTCCGAACAGTCCGCGGGTTGTTGAAATACTTCGCCCCGGCGACGGCAACTTATTGACAGATTCTCCGAGATTTGCGTCATATTTCCGCAGAAAAACTCAGCGCTATGATCCAACGTGGGGGTTGTCTTGGTTCGCTCGATCGTCCCAAAGATCTTGGCCGTCGTGGCGATGAGGCAAAACCGCAGCATGTTGATAAATAAAAGGTTATCGTTCTTTCTGCGCTGTGGTTGGATGCTCGAGCGAACCAGGACGGCCTTGGCGTGCGTAGTAGTCCTAGCGCAATTGGAGGTTTTTTGAGAGGGGTAGACGTGGCTGTCCGTCTTCAACCGACACTCGCCGTTGTGAAAAATATTGCCACTGGGTAGATTGACGTGCTGCGACCGTGATGCCAGCAAGAGGCGGGTCCTGGGGTCGCTGGAGAATCTGTGCCGACGTTTTTTGGAGGTTCCGACAAGCCCCCCTCCGATTGTCACCCCACCGTTGACGTTACGAATACCTACCCGCGAGGCCCCCTCGAAATGCCCCATGCGCCGTTTGACGCTTCACCCACGAACCCCGTGGGACTCGGCGTGGCCAAGACCGTTTTCCGCTGGCTCGCGTCGCTGCGTCTGGCGGTCGTGCTGATCGTTGTGCTGGCGGTCGTGCTGGCGGCGGCAACGTTTCTCGAATCGGCTCAGGGTCGCGAGTACGCCCAGTGGTATGTGTACCGAAGTCCCTGGTTCATTGGGCTGCTGTGGCTCTTGGGCGCGAACATCCTCGCCTGCACCTTGAACCGTTACCCGTGGGGCAACGGTCGCATCAGTTTCCTCATTACCCACGCCGGCTTGGTGGTGCTCCTGGTGGGGGCGGTGCAGACGTTCACCAGAGGGCTGGAGGGGACCGTGGCCTTGCGCGAGGGCGAATCGGCCAATGCCATTGTCTTGCCAGAGCGAAGCCAGTTCCGCGTCATGCGCCAAATGCCGCAAGGAATGCGTGGCAGCATGGGGCCCATGGGAAACCCCTCTTCCGGAGGGATTCACGGCCAGGGGACCGCAGTGTTCGGGTTCAACCCTGGCCCGATCGACTGGCCTGACGGCAAGACGCTCGATTTGGGCTATTTGGGCGGCGTCGGTTTGCGCGTGCTGAAATACTACCGCCATGCCGAGGTCGAAGAACACTGGCTACCAGACGAGCGCGGCGTCGCCGGGCCGGCCTTACGGTTTTCGTTGGGTGGGGCGCAGGGCGGCACTCCCTTGGAAGGCTGGCTCTCGGCCGAGTTGGGGCCGGTGTTCTTCGGACCGGCGAGATTCGAGCTCCAGCGTGCCCCAGCCGACGGCATGGCCGAGGACTTCCTTCGACCGCCCCCTCCAGAGAATGATCACGATGGCGTCCTCTCGATGCACTACCAGGGACGGATGATGCGGATCCCCGTGGGGCCGAACGTGGGCAAGAAGACCACGCTGGCCGAGGATGGCGTTGCAGTCGAGATTGCCGAGTACCTTCCGAACGCCAAACTCGTGGGCACGGCGAAGTGGGCCTCCGGTGGGAGCGAGCCCGACAACCCGCTCTTGGAACTGCGCGTTCACCTTCCCGGCAAGGCGAAGCCGATGCGTCAGATCGCGTTCGCGCGCAGGCCCTTCTTGAACCTCGATGGCGCGCATGGCTTGAATTGTCCGGTGAAGTTCTGGTACCACCATCCGGCAACGAAGGCCGAGACCGGGGCCGAGTTCCTCTACACCTCCGATGGAAAACTCCTCTGCCGCGTCGGCGCGCAGGGAAAATACCAGCCCCGCGGCGAAGTCAAGGCCGGCGACGAGATCGCCACCTCGGCCCACTTCCGACTCGTCGTCGAACAACTGCTCCCCCACGCCAAGCGCGAGATCGTCTTCTCGCCGGTCGCAGTTGCCGGCGACGACGAGCAGCCAGGGGCCGCCGCGCTGGTCGAGGTCGACATCGAGGGCACGACGCGCCAAGTGTGGATGAAGCAGAACGACGCGGAGTACGGGGTCCAATGGCTCGATACCCCCCAGGGCGCGGTTCTCCTGGCGTTCGGCCACGAGCAAGTGCCTCTGGACTTCACGCTGAAGCTGCTCGATTTCGAGCGCGGGCTGAACCCCGGGGGCATGGGCATCGCCTCGTACGCGAGCCGGGTTCGCCTGATCGACCGCGCGGCGGGCGTCAACGACGAGTTCACGATCTCGATGAACCAGCCGCTGGCCCATGGAAAGTACGTCTTCTACCAGTCGAGCTATCAGGAACAGCCCGGCGGCGTCGAGGTCTCGATCCTCAGCGTGGGCTACGACCCCGGTCGCGCGGCGAAGTACGTGGGCAGCGCCCTGACCTGTCTCGGCATCCTGTTGATTCTCTGCAAGCGGCTTCCCATGAGAGCGATTCGGTCCGCGAACCGAGTCCCGAGGACCCCACCCGATGCGTAGTCTTCCGGCCCTACTGGTTGCGTTCCTGGCGGCGGCTTGGCCTGCCTTCGCCGATGAGCCGTCCTCGTTCGATTGGTCGATCTGGCGGCGCCTGCCCGTCCAAGACGGCGGCCGTCAGAAACCGCTGGACACGATGGCCTGGGAGACGCTCCGGATGCTGTGCAACCGGGCGTCGTTGCCCGATCCCGAGACAGGCCAGCGCCTGGACGCGACCGCGCTGTACGTCACGATGCTGTTCGAGGGGGAAGCCTTGGGCGAGCGCCCCAAGGCGGGCGCGTCGGCCCAAGGCAACGAGGTTTCCCCGGGCCAGGCCGACAAATGGGACCGCGCCTTGTTGCTCCGCGTCGACCACCCGGCTTTGCGCCAAATGCTGGGCATGTCGGAAGATCAGAAGTATATCGCGCCGGCCGATCTCCAAGCCGCCCGGATCGAAGACCCCCAAACCGGCCGCGAATCCGGTTTTGTGGAATGGGCCAACCGCCTACGCGCGAGCCGCGCGCGCATGCTGCCCCTTGTGGAACGCAAGGCGGCCGAACTCGCGGCCGCGCTGGCGGCCTATCAGGAACACCGTGCCGGTCTGCGCCTGGGCCTGGTGCCCTCGCCGCACGGCGAACACCAGGCGTGGATGTCGGCGGCCGATCTGGTCCGCGCCGAGTCGACCAGCCAAAGCGACCCGACCGGACTGTTGCGCCAGGCCAAAACCCACCTTCTCGAGGCCCGCGACGCCCTGCGCGCGGGTTCGGCGGACCGGTTCAACGAAGCCTCCGCGGCGCTGGCCGCGACGCTGGCCGAACTGGGCCCCCAGCAGGGCGCCTATCCCGCCGCCTCGGTGATCGCGCTGGAAGTCGCCTATAACCACTGGGTGCCTTTCCGCTTCGCCTGGGTCCTCACGACGCTGGCCTTCGTGGGTGTGCTCTTGAGCATGGGGTCGGGTTGGCGCGTGCTCTACGGGCTGGGCGTGGCGTGTTTTGTCGGCGGGCTGGCGGCCATGCTCGTCGGTTTCGGCATGAGGACCGCCATTTCCGGCCGGGCCCCGGTGACGAACATGTACGAGTCGGTCGTGTACCTGGCGCTGGGGACCGCTCTGTTCGGCCTCGTCTTCGAGTGGTTCCACCGCCGCCGCTACGTCCTGGCCGCCGCGGCCGCCGTCTCGACCGTCGCCCTCATCCTCGCCGATAACTCTCCCGCGGTGCTCGACCCGAGCCTCCAGCCGCTCACCCCGGTGCTGCGGAGCAACTTCTGGCTCGTCACCCACGTGATGAGCATCACGCTGAGCTACGCCGCGTTCGCCCTGGCCCTGGGGATCGGCAACATCACCTTGGGCTACTACCTGGTCGGCTCGCGCAACGAGGAGGCGATCGCCGGCTTGACGCAGTTCACCTACCGCGCGCTCCAGACCGGCGTGCTCTTGCTATTCGCGGGCACGGTTCTGGGCGGGGTGTGGGCCGACTATGCGTGGGGCCGCTTCTGGGGCTGGGATCCCAAGGAAGTCTGGGCTCTGGTCGCCCTGCTCGGCTACCTCGCGGTGCTGCACGCGAGGTACCTGGGTTGGGTCGGCGACCTGGGGCTGGCCGTGCTGAGCGTGATCTGTTTCGCCCTGGTGGTCATGGCCTGGTACGGCGTGAACTACGTGCTGGGCGCGGGTCTGCACAGTTACGGATTCGGCGGCGGAGGTCAGGGAGCGGTCCTGTCGGCCATCGTCCTCCAATGCCTTTACGTCGGCGTCGCGGTGGCCGCGGCCGCGCGGCGCGGCCAAGCGGCCTTTGCCGCGCCGGCTAGCGCAGCATCCGCCCCTGGATCGGCGTGATATGCTGGGCCGTCACGTGCGGCGCGTTTTGCTCGGGAATCGTGCTGCGGATGCCGTTGACCCCCACCCGGCGACCCACGTAGTGCTGCACATTCACCCCTGGGGCCGGCGTGACGTAGCATCGCACGTGCCCTCGCTCGTCGAGCAGGGCATAGCGCGGGGCGCCGAGTCTGGCCGGCATGACCCGGGTCAGTTTGCCCATGCCATCGTAACGCTCGGTACCGATCTCGGGACTGCGAATCGCCCGGGACGTTGGGCCGGCCTCGGTCGAGGCGGCCTCCGCCGCGGGAGCCGGCGTCGCCGCGTGCATCGCGTCGTAACGCCGTTTCACATCGGCCGCCTTCAAGATCCGGTTCAGAAGAAGGCGGGCGTGCCCCCGCTCGGCCGCGCTCTTCGACTGAGCCAAGAGCGCTTCGATCCGTCGGGTCAGCTCGTCGCAGTTCCACACGCTGGGTTCTTCGGCCAGCATGATCGACAGTTCCGTATTGATGTCGTCGAGTTCGGCCTGGAACTCCTCTTGGGTCAGTGGGGTCGGGTCTGGCGTCGCTCGTTCGGGCCGCGCCGGCGCCTTGGGGTCTGCGGCCGACGAGGCGGGCGCCGGCGACGGGGAGGCGTCCGTGGCATCGGCACGGCGCACTTCCGACCGGGCCGGTGCCGCGGGGCTTTCGCCCGAGGTGCGGACGATCCGGTTCAAGGGCGGCTCGGTATCGAGAAAGCGGCTTTCGATGAATCGGAATTCGCCCGCCGGCGGCGCAATGCGATACCAAGTCTGGGCCGACGAGCCGGCACCGATCTTCTTCCAGCCGAGCACCTCGACCAGTTCCCCGCGTTTGAGGCGTACCTGGACCACATCGCGCAAGTCGCTGAATTGGCTTCCCACCCGAGCCGCCACCCGATCGGCAGCGATCTCCGCTAACCCATCGTCGCCCAGTTGGAGGTCCCAGCCGGCGACCCAACTGAAGCTCTCTTCGAGCGGACGGATCGCGCACCAACCGCTTGCGTCGCAGCGGTACACCTCCACTTCGCGACCGAAGCGGAGCTTCTCGGTGGGGTAGAACCCCTCGCCCGGGCCACTCCGCACGTAGGCCTCGTCGACTTGGACATAGGCCCGGTAAGGAGTTGCGCGCTCCGCCGCGCGGGCCGCGCACGCCAAGGCACAGAGCAGAACGATCGCCGGGTTACGCAGGCGCATGATCGGGGCCTCCTGGCCGGGACCGACGCGATGAGATAGCCTGACCGGCCGGACCCATAGGGCCGGTATCAAGGGATCGGTAGACCGCGGACTTGTAATCGAAACCCCGCCCCAGATCAAGGCGAGTTTCCATCCATTCTTGCCAACTCCGCGCAAAGCAAGGCGACGGTCGCCGTTGCGTTGACACGCCGTGGGCATGTCCCTACACTTGAGGGTTTGTCGTACCGCGAGTTTCCTTGGTTAGGGGAAGACTCGCCTGCGAGACGGGCGGAGGCGAGACCATGCCGGTTTGGATGCGCGACATCGAGCAATTGGCCATCAACACGATCCGCACGCTGTCGATGGACGCCGTCGAGGCGGCCAAGAGCGGCCATCCGGGGACGCCCATGGCGTTGGCCCCGGTCGCCTATGTGCTGTACCACGAAGTCCTGCGGTACGATCCGGCATCGCCGGGCTGGCCCAACCGCGACCGCTTCGTCCTTTCGTGCGGTCATGCCTCGATGCTGTTGTATGCGATACTTCACCTGACGGGCGTGCGGCGGTTGGGGGCCGATGGCCGTCCCACGGACCAGCCCGCCGTGTCGCTGGACGACATCCGCAAGTTCCGGCAACTCGGCAGCCGCTGCCCCGGCCATCCCGAGTTCGGCCACACGGCGGGTGTCGAGACGACGACCGGGCCGCTCGGTCAAGGCGTGGCCAACAGTGTCGGCATGGCGGCCGCCGCGCGCTGGCTCGGCGCCCGATACAACCGCCCGGGCGCCGAACTGTTCGACTACCGCGTCTATGCGCTGTGCAGCGACGGCGACCTGATGGAGGGCATTTCGACCGAGGCCGCGTCGCTGGCCGGACACTGGAAACTCTCGAATCTCTGCTGGATCTACGACGACAACGGGATCACGATCGAGGGCGAGGCCTCGCTGGCCTTCAGCGAGGACATCCCGACGAAGTTCCGCGGCTTGGGGTGGAACGTCCTGAAGGTGGCCGATGTGAACGACCTGCCCGCGCTGCGCGCGGCGCTGGCGACGGCGCAGCAATCCGACCGGCCGACGCTCGTGGTGGTCCGTTCGGTCATCGCCTTCGGTGCCCCGAACAAGCAGAACACGCACGCGGCCCATGGCGCCCCGCTGGGCAAGGAAGAAGTCCGCTTGACGAAACAGGCGTACGGCTGGCCCGAAAACGAGGACTTCGTGGTGCCAGACCAGGTGCTGGCTCATTTTCACGAGGGGATCGGGGTGCGCGGGCGGCGGGCCCGCGAATCCTGGGAGGCGGTCCTGGCCCAGTACAAGAATCGTTGGCCCGACATGGCCGAAGAGATCGAGCGGATGGCCCGACGCCAACTGCCCGGCGACTGGGACGCGGGGATTCAGGCCTTTCCGGCGGACGCCAAGGGGCTGGCCACTCGGGCGTCGTCGGGCAAGGTGCTCAACCAGGTCGCGCAGCGCGTGCCGTGGCTGGTGGGAGGGTCGGCCGACCTGGCCCCCTCGAACAACACGCTTCTGAGCTTCGCGCCCGTGGGCGACTTCGGCGCGGCGAGTCCCGGCGGGCGGAACTTCCACTTCGGCATCCGCGAGCACGCCATGGCGGCGGTCGCCAGCGGCATGGCCTTGTCGGGCCTGCGCCCTTACGTGGGCACCTTCTTCGTGTTCAGCGACTACCTTCGGCCGTCGTTACGCTTGTCGGCCCTCATGGGATTGCCGGTCATCTACATCTTTACCCACGACTCGATCGGCGTGGGCGAGGATGGTCCCACGCACCAGCCGGTCGAGCACCTGGCTGCCTTGAGGGCCATCCCGAACCTGATCGTCATCCGGCCGGCCGACGCCAACGAAGTGGCCGAGGCGTACCGCGCCATCCTCCCGCTGACCACCACCCCCGCCGCGCTGGTGCTCACGCGGCAGAATCTCCCCACGCTCGACCGGTCGCGGCTGGCTCCGGCGTCGGGACTCCTTCGGGGCGCCTATGTGCTAGCCGATGTATTGGGCAAGCCCGACGTGATCCTCATCGGCTCCGGCAGCGAGGTCGCGCTGTGCCTCGAGGCCGCCCAGCGGCTTGCCGCCGAGGGCATCCGGGCGCGCGTGGTGAGCATGCCAAGTTGGGAACTTTTCGACCAACAACCCGCCGCGTATCGCGATTCGGTGCTCCTTCCCGAGGTACGCGCTCGGGTGGCTGTCGAGTTGGGCATCGACTTGGGGTGGTCGAAGTACCTGGGCGGTGGTGGACGCTTTGTGGGCATGAAGGGCTTTGGCGCCTCGGCACCGGTAGGCGTGCTCTTGAAGCACTTCGGAATCACGGTCGAGAACATCGTCGCCCAGGCCAAGTCGGCACTTGCCGCGCCGTGCGAGTGACGCCTCGCGCCCCCGCGCGACGCAGCCAACCCCGAATACTCGCCCGGCAGGCCTTATCCAGACCGCAAGGTCTCTCGGTCTCTGAGTCTTCGGCGACGGTACGTCCCGAGTTCGTCTCGTCTTCCGGTCAATTGGCGTCGTCGGCGTTTCCGATACCACCAAGGAAGGCCGATTCGCCCGCACGTTGCGCGCGATGATCGTGGCCTCGCCAGGAATGCTGCCAGACACCGCGCCCAGGGCGTTGCCCGGCCGCCTTATCGGAACATGGAGTTCCCGACCATGAAGCGTACTCTGATCGCTGCGGCGATTCTCTTTGCCTTGTGGTGGACCCGTGCGGCCTTGGCCCAGGAGCTTGAGGCCCCCATCCCGCCGGTTCCGTCCATGTCGATGGCGTACGACGGCTATCTTTCGGCGCCTGCTCCGGCGGGGCCGACTGTTCCTAGCGCCTCACCCAGCGACCGCCCGGTCCAACCTTCGGCGGGTCCACCGATCGCCGCCGACAGCGCGCTGGCGCCCGGGATGGCCTGCGACGAGCAAGACGGCGATGAGCCGCTGCGGCTCTTGGACTTCCCGTTCCTGGCGAAACGCCGGATCGAGGTGCGGGGTTGGCTCGACCAGAGCTTTACCTGGAACCCCGATAGCCCCGGGAACCGCTTCAACGGTCCGGTGACGTTCAACGACCGCTCGAACGAGTATATGCTCAACCAGCTTTACTTGATCACCGAGCGCGTCACCGACACCGAGGACCGGGTGTTCGACCTGGGCGGCCGCATCGACCTGATCTACGGCACCGATCACCGGTTCCTCATGGCCAACGGGCTGGAGTTTGAGACGAACGCCGACGGGTCGATCGAGCAGACGTGGAACCGCGACCACCGTTTCTACGGGGTCGCCATGCCCCAGGCCTACGCCGATCTGGCGTGGAGAGACTGGGTGTTCCGCTTCGGTCGGTTCTACACGGTCGTCGGCCACGAGGTTTGCACCAGCCCCGACAACTTCTTCCTCTCGCATTCGTACACCACCCAGTATGGCGAGCCGTTCACCCACACCGGCATGCTGGCGAAGTGGCAGCTCAACGACCGGCTGGCGCTTAGCGCGGGGTTCCACCGCGGCTGGGACCAGTGGGAAGACAACAACGACAAGCTTGGAGTGCTGGGGGGCATCACGTGGACCAGCCTCGATGAAGATACATCGATCTCCTTGGGGATCATCTCGAGCAACGAGCAGCCCGCCGGCGAAAGCACCCGGAACCTCGTCAGCTTCGTCTTCTCGCAGCGGCTGGGCGAACGCTGGAAGTATGTCTTCCAAAGCGACATCGCCCACGAGCAGAACGCCCTCTTGGATGGCCAGGATGCCGAGTGGTACGGACTGGTGAACTACTTGTACTACGAGCTGAACCCGTGCTGGAGCCTCGGGGCCCGGTACGAGTGGTTTTCGGACGACGACGGCGTGCGCGTCGCCGGTCTGGGGTATCCCAAGGGCATTTCACTCAACACGGTTCCTTCGCATTGGCAGGAGTTCTCGCTGGGCGTGAACTACACGCCCAATGCGAATGTCCTCGTGCGGAGCGAGTTGCGTTGGGACTGGGTCGATCCGCTCGTTCCCGTCAACGACCACCCGTTCGACGACTACAGCGACGGAAGCCAGTTCCTGTGGGGCACGGACCTGATCCTCAAGTTTTAGCCGATCGTGCCGCGCGTGGGCGTGGCCTCGCCTGCCGGCGCGAACGCGCGCATTACCAAGCCCCAGGCTCCGCCTTTCGGGCGCAGTCGCGGCAGGATGAGCCGGCCGTTACAACCCCAAGACCGCGTACAGCCGGGGGTCCGCCAGGCCCGACGCCACCAGCGTCGCGGCGCTGAAATCGTGCCCCTGGCTGTGTTCGCCGGGCACGGCGACCACGAAGGCCCCGGCCGCGGCCGCCGAGCGCGTGCCGGTCTGGCTGTCCTCCAGCACGAGCATCTCAAAAGGCTCGACGCCGAACCGCGCCGCCGCTTTGAGATAGATCTCCGGGTGCGGCTTGCCGTGCACGATGTCTTCGGCCGTCAGGGTGAAGCGGAAACGGGGCTCCAGGGAAAATCGCGAGAGAATGCCTTCGAGCAAGCGTCGGCTGCTACTGGTGCAAATGGCCTTGGGCAAGTCGGCCGCCTCGATCGCGTCGAGCAACTCCCACAGGCCCGGCATGGGGGCCAGCGTGTCGTCCAAGCGTTCGAGGAAGAGTGTTTCCGACTCGCAGGCCAACGATTGCCAGTCGTCGTCCAGGCCGTGCCAGCGGATCATCGTCTCGAAGCACGCCTGGGGTGGACGGCCCATGATCGCATCGCTGAGTTCCTTGGTGTACTGCCGGCCCCGGCGGCGCATCAATTCCACGCCGACCCGGTAGTACACGTCCTCGGTGTTGAACATCAGGCCGTCCATGTCGAAGACGACGGCGCGTAAGGCGGGCATAGGGGGCAGAGGCAAGTCCGCAGGGCTGGATGTCGACGACCAAGCAAAACCGTAACGATTCACCATACGGTCTGGCGCCTGCGTTGGCTAGCGCCACGCCAAGCGATACGATGAATCAGGGCCCTTTGAATCCCTCGTTCGTTTGCCCGACCGGCGACAGACGGGCGGTCTGGCCTTGACTCGACGCCGAAAAGGACAAGATCCCATGCGCAGCACCGTTGTCATGAGGGTCGCCGCGATGGTTGCGGCGACGTTGGCCGCTTGGGGCGCCGACATGCTTGGGGTGGCCGCCGAGGCGCGGCGTCCCAACGTGCTGTTGGCCATCGCCGACGATTGGGGATGGCCACATGCCGGGGCGTACGGCGATCAGGTGGTGAAGACCCCGACGATCGACGGGCTCGCCCGGCAAGGTGTCCGTTTCGAACACGCCTTCGTCGCTGCCCCGACCTGCACGGCGTCGCGGGGCGCGATCCTGACGGGTCAGGCCATCCACCGGCTCGAAGAAGGCGCGAATCTCTGGAGCACCCTGCCCGGCAAGTTGACGGTCTATCCCGACCTGCTCGAGCGAGCCGGGTACGTGGTGGGGCTTCAGGGCAAGGGGTGGGGGCCGGGCACGATCCAGGGCACCGGGCGCACGCGCAATCCGGCCGGCCCGGCGTTTCGGAGCTTCGACCAGTTCCTCCGCACCGTGCCCGAAGGCAAACCGTTCTGCTATTGGTTCGGCAGCGTCGATCCCCACCGCCCGTATGATCGCGACAGCGGCATCAACTCGGGCATGAAGCCCGAACCGGTTTGCGTCCCGCCCTTCTTGCCCGACACGCCCGTCGTGCGCCGCGACCTCTTGGATTACTACGCCGAGGTGGAGCGTTTCGACCGCGATCTGGGGCGGATCGTCGATCGCCTGGAACGGTCCGGGCGCTTGGCCGATACGCTGATCGTGGTAGCCGGCGACAACGGCATCCCGTTCCCCAGGGCCAAGGCCACGCTTTACGATGCCGGAACGCGCGTGCCGCTGGTGATCTCGTGGCCCGCACGCGTGCCCGGCGGCCGGGTCGTCGAAGACTTCGTCAGCTTGACGGACCTGGCCCCGACGTTTCTCGAAGCGGCGGGGCAGGAACCTCGGCCGGAGATGACCGGCCGGAGCTTGCTCGACGTGCTGGTTTCGGGCAAGTCGGGCCAGGTCGATCCGCGCCGCGACCGCGTGTTCACCGAGCGCGAGCGGCACACGGTGTGCCGGCCCGGCGACAAAAGCTATCCCGGCCGGGCGATCCGCACGCGCGAGTTCCTTTACCTTCGCAATCTGCGCCCGGCGCTTTGGCCGGCCGGCGATGGCGACTTCGTCAGCGTGGCCGGCCGGTTTGGCGACGTCGACAGCTCGCCTTCCAAGGCCGAGATCCTCGCCCGGCGCGACGAGCCGACCATCGCGTTGTTCTTCCGGTTGGCCTTCGGGCTCCGGCCGGCCGAGGAGCTTTACGATCTGTCCAAGGACCCGGGCCAGTTGGAGAACGTCGCCGGCCAGCCCCGCTACGCCGATGCGCAAAAGCGGCTTCGCGCCGAACTGGACCGGTGGATGGCCGCCACCGGCGATCCGCGGGCCAAGGGGGAAACCGACTTCTGGGACCGCTGCCCCTACGTCGGCAGCAGGCAGCCAGCGAAAGCGAACTAGCCAGGTTCCACGGACCACGACCTGGAGGACTTGGGCATGTGCGTGCTGGAAGCACAAGACGTCAGGAAGACGTACGGCCAGGGCGCAAGTGCCGTCGAAGCGCTGCGAGGCATCGACCTGAAGGTGGCACGCGGCGAGTTCCTGGCCATCATGGGGCCCTCGGGCTCGGGGAAGAGCACGCTCTTGCACCTCTTGGGAGGAGTCGATGTCCCGACCAGCGGCCGCGTTCTTTTGGAGGGAACCGATCTGGCGTCGCTCGACGATGACCAGCGGTCCCGCTTCCGGCGGCAGCGCATCGGGTTCATTTTTCAAACGTTCAACCTCTTGCCCACGCTCACGGCCGCCGAGAACGTGGCGTTGCCTCTGGAGCTGGACGGCGTGCCCGGCCCCGAGGCCCACGCCCGCGCTGCCGAGGCCCTGGAGGCGGTCGGCATTACCCATCGGCGCACGCACATTCCCAGCGCGATGTCGGGCGGAGAGCAGCAACGCGTCGCCGTCGCCCGGGCCTTGGTGATCCGGCCGGCGCTGCTTCTGGCCGACGAGCCGACCGGTAACCTCGATAGCGCCAACGGCTACCAGGTGACCACGCTCTTGCGCCGTCTCGTCGATCGCGAGGGACACACGATCGTGATGGTGACGCACGATGTCGAGGTGGCGGCCCACGCGGGGCGCGTCGTCCGGCTGCGTGACGGGCGCATCCAGACCGATCTGGACCTCTCGTCCAAGGCCGCGCTGCGGGAATTGCGGAGGGAACCCGTCTGATGATCCTCGCGCGCCTGGTCGGCAAGGAAATGAAACGGCGTCCGGGCCGGGCGATTCTCACCCTGTTGAGCATCGTCCTCGGCGTGGCGGCCGTGCTGTCGGTCAGCCTCGCCATCGACAACGCCCACCTGGCCTACGAGGAGATGTACCGGACGCTGGCAGGCCGAGCCGCGCTGGAGGTTGCCGCCGTCGACGGCAGCAGCTTTCCCGAAACCCTCGTGGCCGCGCTGGACCGCGTGCCGGGGGTCCGGGTGGCGGTGCCGACCTGGCAAGGTCTGACCACGCTCTTGCACCGCGGCGCCCAGATTCGGGTGATGGTCCTGGGGATCGATCTGGCCAAGGACCGCCAGCTTCGCGATGCTGATCTGGTCGAGGGACGCGACCTCGACCAGGCGCCGGGGTGCCTGCTCGATGCGGGACTGGCCGGCGCCCTGGGAATCCGCCCAGGCGACGAGGTGCGCCTCCGCACCAAGACCAGGCCCTTTACCCGATCCGTGCCGGTCGTGGGGCTGTTGGCCCCGCGCGGCGCCTCGGGCTTCAGCCAGGCCGGGGCGGTCTTTCTCCCCTTGCCCGTGGCGCAAGCATGGTCCAATCTCCAGGGCCGCGTGAACACCATTGGTCTGGTGCTCGACGAGCGGGCGGACGAGCAGGCCATCGCGCGCGAGGTGACCCGCCGGCTGCCTGAGGGCTTGACCGTCCGCACCCCGGCCGCGCGGAGCCGCGTGCCGCGCAGTTCGCTCCGGATGGCCGAACACGGCTTGAACTTCGGCTCGGCTTTGGTGGTGGTCCTGGGGGTGTTCATCATCCTCAATACCCTGTTGATGAACCTCAGCGAGCGGCGGCGCCAACTGGCGATCCTCCGCGCGATCGGCGCGACGCGGCGGCAGATCGGCCGGATGATCCTGGGCGAGGCCCTCGTCTTGGGGCTGATCGGAACCGCGCTGGGGTGTATCGCCGGCATCGTGGGCGCTCGCTTCGTGTTCGGGGCGATCGCGCAGGCCCAAGGGGCCGCGGCGCCTCCGCTCCGATTTTCCGCAGGGCCGTTCGTGCTGGCGGCCGTCGTGGGGCCCTTGGTGTCTCTGGTCGCGGCCTGGGTGCCGACACGGATTGCGGGTCGGATCCCGCCGCTGGAAGGCATCCGCCCGGTCGTCAGCGTCGACCGCGCCGACGTCCCGCGGAGAATCGTTTGGACGAGCCTGGCCGCATGCGCCCTCGGGGGCGTGGTCCTCGTCGCGTGCATCCTCGGGTGGGCACCGGCGGAGTACTCGATTCCATCGGGCATCGTGTTTCTGGTGGGCTTCGTCCCGGCCTTTCCCATCCTCCTGCGCCCCGTGGCCCCGCGCCTGGCCGCGGTGTTGCGGCCGATCCTCGGCGTCGAAGGACGCCTGGGATGCGTGCAGCTCTTGCGGCGCAGCGCCCGCACCGGCTTGACCGCCGGAGTGCTGTTCATCGCGATTTCGACCGGCATCGGCCTGGGCACGACCATCATCAACAATGTGGAAGACGTGCGTCAGTGGTACCGGCGCACGATGGTGGGCGATTTCTTCGTGCGGGCGATGTTCCTCAACACCGAGTTGGGGCGGCCCGTCCCCATGCCCGAGAACCTGCGCGACGAGATCGCCCAAATCGACGGGGTGGCGAACGTCGATACGATCTCGGTGCTCGACGGGCAGCTCGGCGAGGCGCCGGTGACGGTCGTGGTGCGCGAGTTCACCGATCCCGGCACGCTTCCCATCGCCCTGGCCGAAGGCAAGCCGGAGGACGTGCGCCGTCGCCTGTTCGAGGGCCAGACCGTGCTGGGCACCGTGCCCGCCCACCGCATGGGCCTGAAGCCCGGCGACCAGGTCGAGCTCCGAACAAGCACCGGTCCCAAACGTCTGCGCATCGCCGGCACGGCGATCGAGTACACGCTGGGAGGCAATGTGTTGTATCTCGAGCGCGCCTCGGCGGCGAGGATCCTGCCGGTCGAGGGCGTCGATGTGTTTCTCGTGCGCGCCGATCCCGACAAGCGGGACGAGGTGGGCCGACAGCTCAAGGCCCTGACCGAGGCGCGCGGTCTGATGCTTCATAACGAGACGGAACTCAGTGCCCTGCTCGACGCGGTGATGACCGGCGTCGTGAGGAGCCTCTGGGGCATCCTGGCCCTGGGGTGCCTGATCGCCGGCTTCGGCGTGGCCAATACCCTGACGATGAACGTCCTGGAGCAGACCCGCGAGATCGCGCTGTTGCGGGTCGTGGCCATGACGCGGCGCCAAGTGCGCAAGATGGTGCTCGGCCAGGCGACGATCCTCGGCCTGTTGGGGCTGATCTCGGGGACGTTGGCCGGGGTCAGCTCGGCGTGGTTCATCAAGCAGTCGATGGTGCCGCTGTTGGGCTATGAGATCGCCTTCGTAATCCATCCCGGTCTGTTGCTCGGGGGGTTTGCGGCGGGATTGGTGATCGTCCTGGCGGCCGCCATTGTGCCGGCCGAGCGCGCGGCCCGGCTGAATCTGCGGATCGCCCTCCAGTACGAGTAGCCACGGCCCGAAGGGCACTTGGCCATTGCCCGGGGCATGGCGTTCTTGTACGATCCAGAGATGCTCGGTTGCCAATGGCGCGGTCTGGCCGCAAGGGGCCGACCGCGGCGCCGGGAACGAGACTTCACCCCGAGGATCCTCCCATGTCCGCATTCGACCGCTTTGCCGATGCGTCGCGACATTGCGTCACCCGCCGCCGGATGCTCGGCACGCTGGCCGGGGCCGCGGCCTTCGGCGCGGCCTGGCCTCTTGGCCGATCGGCCGTCGCGGCCCCGCTCAAGGGGCGGATCAAGCAGTCCGTCTGCCTTTGGTGCTACAACGGCTACCTGACGAAACAGAAGATGCGCCTGGACGATTTCGCCGCCGCCTGCGCGAAACTGGGGCTCAAGTCGATCGAACTGGTCGGCCCCGACCAGTGGCCCACGCTCAAGAAAAACGGGCTGATCTGCGCGATGAGCCCCAGCCCCGACAACCACATTCCCAAGGGGCTCAACCGCGTTGCCCACCACGAGAAATGCCTGGCGGGCATTCGCAAGGCCATCGACGCCGCGGCCGACGCCGGCTTTCCCAACGTGATCTGCTTTTCGGGGAACCGCGAGGGCATGGACGATCAAGAGGGCCTGGCCAACTGCGTCGTCGCCTTGAAGAAGATCGCCCCTTACGCCGAACAGAAGAAGGTCACCGTGTGCCTCGAGTTCCTCAACTCGATCGACCACAAGGATTACATGGCCGACTCGACGACGTGGTGCGTCGCGTTGGTCCACCGGGTGGGCTCGCCCAGGGTCAAGGTCCTCTACGACATCTACCATGCGGCCATGATGAAGGAGGACCCGCTGGCCGACATCCAGAAGTACCACGAGTGCTGGGGCCATTACCACACGGGCGGATACCCCGGCCGCAATGAAATCGACGACACGCAGAAGCTCGACTACCGCAAGCTGATGCTGGCGATTGTCGAAAGCGGCTACCAGGGTTACGTGGGCCAGGAGTTCGTCCCCAAGCGTCCCGACGCCCTGAAGAGCCTCGAGCAGGCCGTCGCGATCTGCGACGTGTAGACCATGGGAAGGCGTTTTCGCACGACCTTTTTCGCGTTGGCGGCGGTGGGGCTGGCCGCGGCGGCGTGCCTGTGGTGGCTCGGTTTTTGGAGCGTGCCCGAGGGCGCGGCGTCGGTGCCCGGACCCGCGGCAAGCCCCGCGCCCTTGGCCCATGCCGACCAACGCCACCCGCTCTACCCCGCCCTCCAGTTGGCCCGCAAGATCGAGTCGCGCATCGAACGCGAAATCCAAGATTACTCGGCCACGCTGGTCAAGCGCGAACGGCACCAGGGCGAGATCCTCGAAGAGACGCTCCAGGTCAAGATCCGCCACGAGCCGTTCAGTGTGTACCTCGGCCGGCTCGACGCCCACGGCGGCAAGCGCGCGGAGGGAATCTACGTCCAGGGGAAAAACAACAACAAGATCGTCGGCCACACGACGGACTTCCCGGGCCGTCTCCTGGGCACGGTCTCGGTCGATCCCCGGGGCCCCCTCGCCATGGATCGGCAGCACTATCCCATTACCGAGATCGGGCTACTGAACCTATGCCGGCGGATCATCGAGATCGTGCAGGCCGACATGGGCCACGACGAGTGCGAGGTGACGTTCGCCGACGTCGAGTTCGACGGCCGCCCCGCGACGCGCGTCGAAGTCGTCCACCCGGTCCGCCGCGCGCATTTCCGCTTCCACCTTGGCCGCGTCTATGTGGATCGCCAGCAGAACATCCCCCTTCACTACGAGGCGTACGATTGGCCCCAACAGCCTGGGGACGAACCCGAATTGATCGAGAGCTACACCTACCGGAACCTCGTGCTGAACCCAGGGCTGTCGGATCGCGATTTCGACCCCAAGAACCCGGAGTACCACTTTCCGTAAAGGGCGCGGCACGTGCCGCGACCACGCAGCGGCCCGCGCCATGCCGCGATGGCCAGGAAGGCCCTGATTACGCAAGCCTCTCGATCAGGCGGGGGTGAACCACTCGCCCATCGCGCGCGACGAGCGTCTCGGCCACAATGGGATCCTCCAGATCGAAACGCATCTGGCCATCCCGCACCAGGTGGAGCAGGAAGTTGGTGACGTTCTTGGCGTACATCTGGCTGGCGTGGTTGGGGACCTCGGCCGGCAGGTTCAACGGCCCAAGGATGCTGACGCCGTGCCGGAGGATGGTCTGGCCGGGCTGGGTCAGCTCGCAATTGCCGCCGCGTTCGGCCGCCAGATCGACGACGACCGAACCCGGGGCCATCGCGGCGACCATTGACTCGGTCACGAGCACCGGCGCGCGTTGGCCGGGCACGGCGGCGGTCGTGATGACCACGTCGCTCTCGGCGACCACGCGGTGCATCAGTTCGCGCTGCCGGCGGTAGAAGTCTTCGTCCATCGCCCTGGCGTACCCACCGGCCGCTTCGGCCTGGCCCGATTCGAGGGGCATTTCGACGAACCGGGCGCCGAGGCTTTGGACCTGCTCCTTGACCGCGGGGCGCACGTCGTAAGCCGAGACGACCGCGCCGAGTCGCCGGGCCGTGGCGATCGCCTGCAATCCGGCCACGCCCGCCCCCACGACGAACACCCGGGCTGGGGTCAAGGTGCCCGCGGCCGTCATCAGCATGGGGAACATGCGGGGCAGGGTCGTGGCGGCCAGCAGCACCGCCCGGTAGCCTGCCACGGTCGCCATCGACGAGAGCACGTCCATGCTTTGCGCCCGGGTGATGCGCGGAAGCAACTCCAAGGCGAACAGCGTGACCCCGCGCGCTGCCCACGCGGCGATCGTTCGCGGGTCGCCCAGGGGATCGCACAGCCCCACGACGATCTGCCCCGGCCGGAGACGCTCCAAGTCGGCGGCTCCGCATTCCGCATCGGCGCCGGCAGCACGAACCCGCACGAGCACGTCGGCACCCAGGGCCTCGTCGCGCGAGCCGACGACCCGGGCCCCTGGTTCGGCGTACTGCGCGTCGGCGAAGCCGGCCGCAAGACCCGCTTCCGTCTCGAAAACCACCTCCAGACCGGCCTTAACCAGACTGGGGATGACGGCGGGTACCAACGCGACGCGTCG
>DYLT01000002.1:41691-46043 GCA_020721945.1 Blastopirellula marina | reverse complement strand
CGCTCCACGGCGATGGCCCCCATGACCGCGTTGTCGGTACAGAGACGCGGGGGCGCGACGAACAGGCGGATCGAGCGCCGACATGCCTCGTCATCGAGCCGTTGGCGGAGCCGCGCGTTGGCGGCCACGCCCCCGCCCACGCACAGGGTGTTCATGCCCGATTGCTCCACGGCCTGCATCGACTTGCCCACGAGGCAGTCGACCACCGCCTCTTGAAAGCTGGCCGCCAAATCGGCGACCTGTGGTTCGGAGAGCCGCGTCGGGGCGAGGTCGGGACGTCCGGGACCGGCGATCGTGTACCGGACCGCGGTTTTCAGACCGCTGAAGCTGAAATCGAGCCGGTCCTCGTGCAGGAAAGCCCTGGGAAAGCGATGGGCCTTGGGGTTGCCCCTTTCGGCGGCTCGCTGGATGGATGGCCCCCCGGGATAAGGCAGCCCCAACATGCTGGCCACCTTGTCGAACGCCTCACCGGCGGCATCGTCGATCGTCGCGCCGAGCAGCTCGAAGTCGATCGGCCCTTGGCAACGGTAGAGGCTCGTGTGGCCGCCGCTGACGATCAGTCCGACGCACGGAAAGCCCTCTTGGCCGCTGGCGAGCCGGCAAGCATAGAGGTGTGCCTGAAGGTGGTTCACGGCGACCAGCGGCAATCCCGTGGCCACGCAGATGGCCTTGGCGGCGGCCAATCCGACCAGAAGCGAGCCCGCCAACCCGGGCGTATTGGCGACGGCCACGGCATCCAGATCGGCCAGGCGCATACCGGCGCGGCGGAGGGTTTCGTCGATCACCGGGAGGATCCGCTCGACGTGGGCCCGCGACGCGATCTCCGGCACCACGCCGCCGAACCGGCGGTGCAGATCGTCCTGCGAGGCCACCACGGCGCCGAGGACCTCGAGCCGGTCGGTCACCACCGCGGCCGCGGTCTCGTCGCAGGTGGTCTCGATGGTCAGGATCCGCATTGGCTCATTGGGCCCGGGCCAGCTCGGCGGTGAGGTAATCGAGGGCTTTGTCGAGTTGGCGATCGCGGAATTCGCCCTCGGGCCGTTTTCCCTTGGCAACGCCCGCTTGGGATCCGCCGGCCTTGGCTTCGGGCTTGGACTTTTCGGGCGCGGGCTTTGCATTCGACTTGGGTTGGACCACGTCGCGTTGGCGCTGGGCGGCCAGAAGCGCCAGCATTTCCGCCTCGTCGAGCCTCACTTCGAAACCGTCGTCGGGGCGCACGCCCCAATCGTCGCTTTCCTTGGCGCCGGGGGCGCGGTCGATGTTCTTGCCGCTAGGCCGGCGGTAGCCGGCCGTGGTGAGTTTCAGGGCGCTGCGGGCTTCGAACCGCGGTCCCGAGTCGCCGCTGGGGTCCTTTCGGTCTTCGAGCGGAACGACGTTCTGCACGCTTCCTTTCCCCCAGGTGCGTTCGCCCACGATCACGGCGCGGTGATGGTCCTGAAGGCAGGCAGCGACGATTTCGCTGGCGCTGGCGCTGTAACGGTTGACGAGCACGGCCATTGGAAAGCCCTCGAAGGTGCCTTCCTTGTGCGCTTCCCAAATGCGCTCGCGCACGTTGCGTCCGGCCGCGCTGACGATCCGCCCTTGCGCGATGAACAGATCACTCACCTCGATGGCGGAACTCAGCAGGCCGCCGGGGTTGAATCGCAGGTCGAGCACCAGGCCGCCGAGCCGCTGCGAGGCCAAGTCGGCGAGCACCTTGCGAAGCTCGTCGGCCGTGTCGCGGCTGAAGGCCGTCAGGCGCACGTAAGCGATCCGTTGCATCGGATCGATACAATACTCCCACGTGTCGTCCGGCTTGCGGTGGTGCCCCAGGACCGTGGGCACGTGGACGATTTCGCGCGTCAGGGTGATCGTCTGGCGGGACGTGGCCGACGGGTGGATCACCGTGAGCGTCACCTGGGTGCCCTCCTTGCCCTTGAGCTTGCGCACCGCGTCGTCGATCGTCATGCCGGCGGTGCTCTGCCCGTCGATCTCGACGATCCGGTCGCCGGCGAGGATGCCGGCCCGGTAGGCGGGCGTACCCACCAGCGGGCTGGCGACCATCAGATGCCCGTCGCGGATCATCACCTGGATGCCGATGCCCCCGAACTCGCTTTCGACCGTCGAGCGGAACCGATCCATCGCTTCCGGTGGAATGTAGTCCGAGTAGGGATCCAACTCCTGCAGGATCCCTCGGATGGCCGCCTCGATGAGGCGCCGCCGGCTGACCTCGCGCACGTAGTTGCGCTGCACCTGGTCGATCGTGTCGATCAACAGGCGCTGGAGCGCGTAATCGTCCTCATCGACGGGCTTCGCCTCGGCCGGGGGCGACGGCTTGGCGGGCACCTCCGCTGGCGCGGCGTGCAGGACAACCGCCAGCGCCACCCACACGCCGAAGACGGCCGCTCGACCAACCGATTGCACCATGGTGCCCTACCTCGCTGGAATCGGCTGGACCGACGTGCGTTTTGTCGGCACGAGTTTCGGGCAAGGGGGGGTGGCCACCTGGACGCCTCGGGCGCGGAGCGAGCAGGCCAAGGCGGCCTTGAAATCGCCCTCGGCCGCCTCGAAGCCAATCTTCAGCGCGGCCAGCGACCGCTCGCCGGGCACACGCTGAAGCGCCGTCCGGGCGTCCTCGCGGAGGTCGACCTCGTCGAGCAACGTTGCGGCGCCCTCGGGGTCGATTTCCTCGTCGCGGATGATCTCCGAGAGCATCCAGATCACGTCGCGGCGAAGCTGAAGGGGGTATTGGGCATCGCCGAGGACTTCGAGCAATTCGCGGACCGTCGCCGCGCGTTCGTCCTCCGCCCCCGGCCGACCCACCGTGCGCACGATCTGCCAAAGGGCGCGGTTCGCGGCCCGGGCGACTTCCAGTGCCCCGCTGCCGGCCACGGCGGCCAACGGAACCACCGCCTTGGCGCCCACCTTGCCGGCGGCCTGCCACGCCGCGGCGCGGACCTTCGCGTCGTTGTCCTTGATTCGGGCGATCAGGGTCTCAAGCGTCAGTTCTTCCATCGTCGTATCCTCGTCGGGTTGGGGTCGGTGCGGTCCAGGCGGGTCACAGGTGGTACGGGTGGCGTTGGGGCCGGCTCATCATGCGACGCGCTTGCTCGTCGCCGGTGATCTCCATGGTGGCCTGGTCCCAATGGATGGGTCGCCCGAGAAGGTACGCCAGATTGCCGAGAATGCACAGGTTGGCCACGCCCACGGCCGCCTCGATGTTCATGATCGTCTTCTTGCCGGTCTTGATGCCCTCGACCCAGTCTTCTTTGTGGCCAGGGCTCTTGTAGACGTCTTTGGCGCCGGCGGGGGGTTGCCAATCGCGGGCCTTCTTCTCGACCCAGGTGCCGCCATCACCGCCCCAGTGGTGGAAGGTCCCCTGGTCGCCGTAGTAGACCGCCCCGTACCCCGGTCGTACGATCTTGCCGCCCGGCTCCTGCCCGGTGCGTTCTTCGGGCGGGACGGGCTTGCCGGGTTGGTTCCACGTCAGCACCCAGTCGGGGTTCTTGAACGTGTACGTCACGTTCATCTCGACGCAGCTATCCCAGAGCCCTTGGGCGGGCTGCGTCCCGGTGGCTTCGACGGTCACCGGACCCGTGCCGTCGGCGCCCATCCACCACATGGCGCAGCTCATCACGTGGGCCCCGCGGTCGCGGATCTGTCCTCCGCCCGACTCCATCAACCAGCGGAACACGCCATGCAGATAGCGCGGGTTGTAGGGTCGCCACCGCATCGGACCGAGCCACAGGTCCCAGTCGAGTTCCGGCGGTGGGTCCTGGTCGGGCACGGGGTGGTCGTCGCCCGGGCTGGGATAGTGCCAGCACTCGACCCGCGTGATCTTGCCGATGTTCCCGTTGACCAAATAGCGGTGGGCCAAATACGCCTCGGGCTGGGAACGGCCTTGCGAGCCGACTTGCACGGCGATCTTGTTCTTTCGGGCAGCGGCGATCATCGCCTTGCCCTCTTCGATGGTGCAACAGGCCGGCTTCTCGACATACACGTGCTTGCCGCACTCGGCTGCATGGACCATCTGCACTGCATGCCAGTGGTCGGGCGTGGCGATGATCACCGCGTCGATGTCTTTGCGTTGGAGCAGGGCCCGGTAGTCGCGGTAGGGCTGGCAGCCTGCTCCGCAACGCTTCACCGCGGCGGCGAGGCGTTTTTCGTCCACATCGCAAACCGCCGCGATGTTCGCCGCGCCGCGGTCGCGCCACGCAAGGATCTCGCCGAGGTGGTAATTGCCCATGCCGCCAACGCCGATGAACCCGAACGTCAGCTTCTGGTGCGCCCCGGCGGCGGCCAGCGCGCCGGAAGGGACCAGATGGGGCACGGCCAGGGCCGCGCCCGCGGCCGCCCCGGCCGTCTTGAGAAAC
>DYLT01000002.1:0-41673 GCA_020721945.1 Blastopirellula marina | reverse complement strand
GAGCCAGTCTGTCGTGTTGCATCATCTTTCCAGCCTTTCCGTGTCCAGCGGAACAAAACGCCCGGACCGCCGGGGCACCCCCGCTCGGCCGATGCGACTGACCCCATCAACCTAACGCGAAGACCCCTGGGGTTCAAGGGACCCCATGACGCCATACCGCACCGCGATCACGTTGCGCGTGTCCACGCGGGCGACTTGCTGCCCGCGCGGACGACGTTCCAACCGGCCCAGCGGTATCTGCGCGATCGGCTCGAGGCGGTCCGAGGCCAGTGGTGGGAGTGCCGCGGCCCCGTGAAGCGATCGGCCGCCCTGGCCAGGTTCCACGACGATGTGTACCGATGGTATTGGCCCGATCGCCATGGTCGGAGCGACCGACCGGCGCGATCGTCACACCCACCACGCGATCAGCGCGAGCACGACGAAGACGATCACCATGAAGCCGACGATCCACACGGCCACGCGCAAGGCGTGGTGAAGGATCGGGGCCATTTCCTCGTGGCGGGTCGCCGCGTAGACCAGACTCACCGTGACGATCAGCGGAATCGCGTACCAAAGGTGATGGACGTTCATATCGGCCAGAAGGAGATTCCCCATCGCCGTTGCACCTTTTCATCCGTTGATGCCCTGATCGCCACCCTGGTCCGCAGGCGCCGTGGCCTCTGGCTCGTCCTCGTCGTCCTTCTTCTTGTCGGGCTCGGGAAACACGGGCCCGCCCCACGCATCGTAGATCGCCAAAATGTTCAGTAGCCCGGCGATCATCGTGTACACCGTACCCAACTCGAAATAGGTGTGGAGCTTCTGGTGCAATTCGTCGAGCGTTGGTCCGACCCCGCGATCGCCCTGGCGCGGCGGGGCCATGAAGCCATTGAGGATCGGCGCTTTGTTGTTGCGGACCCGGCTGGCCTGGATCAGCGCCGGCATGGCGGGCAGGCCAATGCCGATCTGGCAGAGGAACGGGAGCCGGGTATCGTCTTCATCCCACGCGGCATATACGACGCGACCCCAACCCGTCTCGCGGCTTCCACCCAGGTAGCACCCATACGCAAACGTGGCCATCAGACACACCAAGAACAGCACGCCCTTGGCCGTGCGCCCTTGATAGATATGCCCCAGCCCCGGTACCAGCCACGCCAGAAACGCTGCCAAGCCAGGGTCTTTCAGGACCAGTTGCCTCGCTTCTTGTGAGTTGCTCGTCTCTGGCACGCTCGACACCTCGCTCGTTGCCCCGATCGGCCGCTTCGGGTGGGATGCTTACCATTCTAGTGTCCCTTGGCCGCGTTGCCAGGGCAAAACGCTCGGGCTATGATCGATGCCAAACCGTTGCAGAGTTCGCAGACCTCGCCCAGCCCCCCTTCTTTGTGGAGACGATCATGTCGCGTCTTGACGCGCTTGCCTTGGCGATGGTGATCCTTCTTGCCGCCCCAGCCACCAACCAGTTACGGGCGGCTGCGCCAGACTCGGACAGAACACCGCCGGTCACCCCCGTCGTGGATTTCCGCTTTGCCCCCGTATGGTGGCAGACCTCGATCTGTCTGCCCGACGACTGGCAGAAAACCCTGGTAGGCAAGGAAGGCACGCTGCTTTACGACTTTCCCGGTAAGCACTCGGGCTTTCAGACACGGATCGGGCTGA
Organism: Blastopirellula marina; assembly: GCA_020721945.1. Lineage (GTDB taxonomy): Bacteria > Planctomycetota > Planctomycetia > Pirellulales > Thermoguttaceae > JANLFZ01. The sequence goes on along the minus strand of DYLT01000002.1, from coordinate 40,041 downwards.
GCCTGGGCGATCGCGAGCAATGGTTGCGCCAAGAGCTGGTTTCGCCCCGCGTGCCGATCGTGCGCACGCTGAAGCAAGTGGGCACGGTCGAGGCCGTCGAAGAAGCCTTCGCCGTCACCCCGCCCTTCGTGGCCCAAGCGGCGAACATGCCCGAGCCTCAGGTCGTCGAGCGGCTCGATGGCGGGGGCGGGATCCAGGGCTGGGCCAAGCCGAACACGGCGTGCGACCCCTTCTTTAACGACATCGCCGTGGGCTGGAACGACTCGATCCGCTACCGTGTTCGCGCCGCGGCTGGCGAAGCCTACACGGTCGTCTTGGGGCTTTGCGAGAGTTGGCACCCCGAGCCGCGCAAGCGGGTGCTCGACCTGAAGATCGAGGGCAAAACCCGCAAGACGGTCGATCTCGTGGCCCAGCCCGGGCGGCACGTGCCGGCGTTGTTTCCCTTCGACGCGACCGACGAGAACGGCGACGGCGCGATCGACGTCGAGGTGGCGGCCGCGCCCGGGGCCATGGATCAGAACACGATTCTCAACGTGCTATGGGTGTTCCGGGGTCCGGCCCCGCCGGTTTACGAGTTGATGACCGGCAAGAGCCCGCGCCAGGCCCTGGTCCATGTGAATTGCGGCCACGAGCCGGCCAGGAGGGGCCCGCCGCGTCACAATATCCTGTTGGTGCGGCTCACAAACCGCGGCGCGGCCGAGGCGGTCGTTCAGCCGGTCCTTACGATCGACAGCGAGCAGGCGATCCGCACGGACCCAGGCGGCCAACGGGTCGAGATCGGCGACGCGACTACGGTGTTCTCGTGGGGCGCGTTCCAACCGGCCTCCGAGGCGCCAGGCAAGAGGGTGCTCCGCCTTGCGGAGGTCCGGCTCAAGCCCGGCGACGAGCGGCTCGTCGTGCTGGGCGTGCTCCGCGGCGTCCCGTCGCCGGACCGCGCGTTGCTCTACCCCCGGGGTATCGAGCACGCCCTGGCCTTGCGCAAGGCCACCGCCGAGTACTGGCAGAAGGCCGATCTGCCCTACGACCGGCTCGAGGTGCCCGACCCCGGCATTCAGGCCCTCATCGACGGGTCGATCCGCAACATCTACCAGGCCCGGGAAATCAAGAGAGGACTTCCCGCGTTCCAGGTGGGGCCTACGTGCTACCGCGGGCTGTGGGTCGTCGATGGCTCGTTCCTGATGGAGTCGATCGCGTTCTTGGGCCGCGCCGACGAGGCACGCAACGGTATCCGCTACCTCTTGAGCTTCCAGCGCGACGATGGGGCCTTCATGCTCATCCACGGGCACTGGAAGGAGACCGGCATCGCGCTGTGGGCCGTGACGCGCCATGCGCGCCTGACGGGCGACCAGGCCTGGCTGGCCGAAGTCTGGCCCAAGCTCGAGCGCGGTTGGGATTACATCCGTGCGATGCGCAAGGAGGCCTCGAAGGACCCCAAGGCCCTGAACTTCGGGCTGATTCCCGAGGGATTCAGCGACGGCGGATTGGGCGAGACGCTTCCTGAGTACACGAACGTCTATTGGACGCTGGCTGGCATGAAGGCCGCCGTGGAGTCGGCCCGCTGGCTCGGCAAGACCGCCCAGGCCGACCAGTGGCAGCGCGAGTACGACGACTTCTACGCCACGTTCCGCCGCGCGGCCGAGCGCGATGGGCGCCTCGACGCGCACGGCAACCGCTACGTGCCGATCAGCATGAAACCCCAGACCAAGGTCTCGCCCCAGAAGGCCCAATGGGCGTTCCTCCACGCGGTGTTCCCCGGCAAGGTCTTCGCGCACAACGAGCCGCTGGTCTTGGGCAACCTGGCCATGCTTCGCGCGGTCGAGTGCGAGGGGCTGGTGCGCGACACCGGTTGGGTGGCCCATGGGGTGTGGAACTACTTCGGCTCGTTCTACGCGCACGCCTGGCTCTGGCAGGGGCACGGGCAGAAAGCCGCCGAGACGCTTTACGCCTTCGCCAACCACGCCTCGCCTTTGTTGTGCTGGCGCGAGGAACAGATGCCGCAAGGTGAGGGATCGGCCCATTGCGGCGACATGCCGCACAACTGGGCCAGCGCCGAGTTCATTCGCCTGGTCCGCCACCTCCTCGTGTTGGAACGCGGCGACGAACTGCACCTTTGCGAGGGCCTGCCTGCCGCGTGGATCCAGCCCGGCAAGACAATCCGTGCCAAGGATATCCTCACCGAGTTCGGCCCGATGGCCCTGGAGCTTCGCACGGCGGCCGACGGGTCGAAGGTCCACTTGGCGCTCGATCCACCACGGCGCAACCCACCCGGGCGGATCGTGCTGCACCTCGACGGCTGGTCGGGCGGCTCAGGCAGGCTCGAACTACCCGGCGAAGGACGCCTCGAGAAGGAGATTCCCCTTCAACGAAACTAGGCAACGGTCCCAGCCCACCAACGGTTACCGGTTACGACGAGAAGGCAGCGAGTCGCCCATGCAGGGTCCCCATCGCCCAGGGGAATGACCGAGGAACCGGGTCCATGCGGCGGTCGAGTCGTGCAGGTTGAGGGGGCGCGCGGGCGGATGTAGAATGGGCCTGGCCGGTTGGGGCGTGCCGCGCGGTGGGATCGCGCGTCCAGGGAGCTTTTGGATCGTTCCAGAGGATGGCTGAGATGCAGTATCTGTCGAGTGTTCTTGTCGCGACGATGGGGCTATGGACGATGGCGGCCGTGGCCGGCCCGTGGGCGCCCGCCAAGGGGCCGCTGGCCACCCGCTGGGCCGCGGCGGTCTCGCCCGCCAATGCCCTGCCCGAGTACCCCCGCCCGCAACTGGTCCGGCGCGAGTGGCTCAACCTCAATGGTCTGTGGCAGCTCGAGTTTGGCAAACCCGACGATGCGGTGCCCGCCGGCAAGGACCTGGGCCGGCAGGTGCTCGTGCCGTATCCGATCGAGTCGGCGCTGTCGGGCGTGATGGAGCATGCCGACCGGGTGTGGTACCGCCGCACGGTCGAGTTGCCGGCGACGTGGAAGGGCCGCCGGGTGCTGTTGCACTTTGGCGCGGTCGATTGGGAGGCCACGGTGTACGTCAACGGCAAGGAGATCGGTTCGCACCGCGGGGGCTACGACGGGTTCTCGTTCGACGTGACCGAGGCCCTCCAACCCGACGGCCCCCAGGAACTGATCGTCAAAGTCTTCGATCCCACCGACCAGGGCGACCAGCCGCGCGGCAAGCAAGTGCTCAAGCCGGGCGGCATCTTCTACACGCCATGCACCGGGATCTGGCAGACCGTGTGGTTGGAGCCCGTGTCCGAAAGCCATATCGAGCGCCTGGTGCTCGTGCCCGAGGTCGATGCCTCGTGCCTGCGCCTGACCGTGGTGACGGCCGGGCGCCAGCGCGGCGGCACGATCGAGGCCGTGGTGCGCGACGGCAGCCGGGAGGTGGCCCGCGTCGAAGCAGGGGCCGATCAAGAGATTCGCGTGCCGATCCCCAAGGATACCCTGAAGCTTTGGTCGCCCGAGAGACCCTTCCTCTACGATCTGGCCGTCACGCTTCAGAAGGGCCAAGAGGTGCTGGACGAGGTGACGAGCTACTTTGGCATGCGCAAGATCGACCTGGCGAAGGACGCCCAGGGTTTTGTGCGCATGCGACTCAATGGCGAGTTTGCGTTTCAGATCGGGCCGCTCGACCAGGGGTTCTGGCCCGACGGCATCTACACGGCCCCGACCGACGAGGCCCTGCGGTACGACATCGAAGTGACGCGCCAGTTGGGCTTCAACGCCACGCGCAAGCATGTGAAGGTCGAACCCGAGCGGTGGTACTACTGGTGCGACAAGCTCGGGCTGTTGGTCTGGCAGGACATGCCCAGCGCCAAGAACCGCACGCCCGAGGCGAAGCAGCAGTTCGAGCGCGAGTTGGTGCGCATGGTCGAAGGGCTGCGCAACCACCCGTCGATCATCATGTGGATCCCGTTCAACGAAGGCTGGGGCCAACACGACACGGCGCGGTACGTGGAGCGGTTGAAGAAACTCGATCCCAGCCGGCTGGTGAACAACGCCAGCGGCTGGACCGACCAGAAGGTGGGCCACGTGCACGACGTTCACGCATACCCCGGCCCTGCCGCCCCCAAGCCCGAGCCCGACCGGGCCGGTGTGCTGGGCGAGTTCGGCGGCCTGGGTTTGGGGATCGATGGCCACACCTGGACCGCCAAGCATTGGGGCTATCGAGGCACCGCTGGCCGCGACGACCTGACACGCAGGTACCAGAACCTGCTGCGCGCCGTGTACGGCCTACGGGAGTTTCAGGGGCTCTCGGCCGCGATCTACACCCAGATCACCGACGTCGAGACCGAATGCAACGGCCTGTTGACCTACGATCGGGCGATCATCAAACCCGACGTCGAGAAGGTCGCGGCCGCGAACCGGGGTCAGGTGCCCAAGATCCGAGCGGTCGTTCCCACGTCCGAGACCGAGGGCTTCGCTTGGCGATACACCTTCGAAAAACCTGCTGAGGGCTGGCCGAAGCCCGGGTTCGACGACGCGGCATGGAAGGAGGGCCCAGGCGGTTTCGGCACCAAGGGCACGCCGGGCTCGGTCGTCCGCACCGAGTGGAAGACCCCCGAGATCTGGCTCCGGCGATCGTTCGAGGTGCCCGGCACCCAGGGCGAGATGTTCCTGATGGTTCACCACGACGAGGACGTGGAGATTTACCTCAACGGCGTGCTGGCGGGCAAGGCCACGGGTTTCACCGTCGGCTACGAGGAAATGGCGCTTACTCCCGAAGGGCGCCAGGCCCTGCGGCCCGGCAAGAACGTCCTGGCCGTCCACTGCAAACAGACCCAGGGCGGGCAGTACATCGACGTGGGGATCGTCGAGGTCGTCCGCTCGCGGTGAGGCAGTCCCAGGGCCAACATGGCGGAAAAACCCCTCTTGACGAGGCGGGCGGCAATATGGTAATTCCCCCCCGTCTCGTCTGGTGGGCGTCTTTTCCCTGGAGATAGCCTCCCGCAATGCACAAGCGTTTCTTGGCAGCCACGTGGCTTGCCGTGGCGGTTGGGCTGCCCGCAATCGGTTGCCGCGCTGGCGGGCGGCCGTATGTCGCACCTCCGACGGCCGAGGCGCTCCATGCGGCGACCGTCATCCCGTACTACGACAGCGAGGCGTTCGACGCGATGCTCGAGGCCGCCTTGACCCGGCAGGATCCCGTGATCGTGATCCAGACGGCGACGAGCGAGCCCGACTGGTCAGGACGCTTGAACGCCTGGATCGCGGCCTGGAACGAGGGCGGCCCGGTTCAGCCGCCCCCCCAGACCAAGAGCAAGGGGATTGGCCTTCCCCGCCTTGGCCCGAAGTCGGTCATCGAGCTGCCTCCCAATACCGCCGAGGAAGCCCGACTGCTGATCGAGGGCGAAATCGACCGCATCGAGCGGCTGGCGCGGGAGTCGGTGGCATGGTGGCGCGACGAGCAAAAGCGCAAGGCCCGCGCCGCCATGCTCAAACCGTACGTCTTGCGCGTGCAGCGCGACCCGGCGCAGCGCCTGCAAGTGGTCTTGAATCGGTAAGAGGGCGCGGGCTGAATCCATCAAGGGACCTCTCGCACGTCCGGGCGGGCGGCCGCGGCGCCGCCCGCGTAGAGCCGCGGTGGCCCCTGGCTTACCCCATAGGCGGAAGCTACAATACGAGTTGGTTGGGACTTGCTCCGATTCCTTGAACTTCAAAGCGAGTTGGTCGACTCCCGATCCGCGTGCCGTGTTGGCGTAGCTTGGATTTTTTTAGCGAAAGCGACGATCATGATCGGAGATCGGGTCCCGGACAAGCGGATCATTCAGAAAGTCAATCAGCGGCTGGGCCGGGCGGGCGTTGCCCAGTGCAAGATCACGGTGAACGTCCGGAACGGTTGCGTGACCCTCTCGGGCACGATCCAGTACGAGACGCAGCGGCGGAGCTTGCTGAACGCCGCGCGGGGCGTCGAAGGGGTTCGCTCGGTCGTTGACGAGCTGACCGTCAAGCCCAAGACGAAGAAATGGGCCTGAGCCCCCAGCCGAGCAAAGAGGGGGTGGGCGCGGTCATCGACTCGTGCCGTGTCTTCCCAGAACCGCGGCAGCCCAGGGAAAGCCGTTAGGCTTCGCCCCAGAGATACGCGACCAAGGGCCGGAAATCGCGGTAGTCGGGGATCACCAGGTCGGCCCCGGCGCCGATCAGCCGATCGCGTTTCCAAGGGTCGGGTAGACCGCTGCGCCGGGCCTCGTCGCTGGCCACGGCCACCGCCGTTCCGCCGACGGCTTTGACGTTCTGGATCTCGACGTATCCATCGCCGAACCCCAAGAGCGATTCGCCTGGCACGCGATTCTTTTCCAGAATCCGCTGGATCACCATGGCCTTGGAGAAGGACTTGTAATCGTCCAAGGCGCCGTAGACGTGCGGGCCGAAGTACCGGTCGAGGCCCAACAGGCGAACCTCCTCGATCACGTACTGCTCGTCGGTGCCGCTGGCCACGTAAAGCGTTACGCCGCGCTGCTGCAATGCGCCGAGAAGCTCGATCGAGTAGGGCACGAGCATCTCGGCCGGTTTGGCCTGGCCCAAGCGCAGGGCCTCGCGGCGCCCGGCAATCCGACCCATCAGCCGTTGGTGGTAGACGGCCTTGTAGTCGAGGGGGTCTTCGGGCGTTCCGCCGCGCCGGCGCACCTCATCGGCCAGGCGGATCATCTGGTAGATCGTCTGCTTGCCCGTCAACTCCATGATGAACTCGCGCACCAGGCGGTCGAGCACTTCGGGAGGCTCGTTGGCGCCGGCGCCCTGGAGCACCTCGACCATCATCGGCGCCATCACGTCGATCCACCCTTGGCGGATCAGACTCAGGGTGCCGTCGAAGTCGAACAGCACGTGGCGCGGCGGCCCGCGGCGGTCGAGCCGGCGGATGATCTCGATGCCGGTGCCCGCCAGGAAACCCAGAGTCTCCGCCGTGTCGGCAACCCGTCGATAATCCTCTTCGAAATACGCTGCACTCATGCTTCGGTCGAGAAAGCCCCTCGGGATCGGTCTATGGGGACAAGACCCGGAATGCCGGAGCATACCAGGCAGTCCGGCCGGCTCCAAGGGCCGCGGCGGACGTGGTGGACTGGGTTCAGGATTGGCCGGGGGTTGCTTGACACCCGCCCTCCTTGAGCGACAATGGACCTTTCGGGGGACGCATCACCCTACGCGATAGGGGGATTCGCCCGATTTTTCCCTATCGGCATTTCACGCAGCGCGCGTTGCGGCGCGGGCCGGGAGAAGGGAGGTGTGCGATACATCACGCGGACAACCAGGGGCGGTCGAGCAAGGCCGAGACCCGCCGGAACACGGCGGGCGGCTTGTCGCGCAGGGCATTTGGGCAGCGGTTGGGCACCTTGGGTGATCGAGTGCAGACCTACCGCTGGTACGACCACTCCGGCGCCAGCGGCGCGCGAATCGGCGTCGACGGGCCTTTCCCGATGCGCCTGCGCCGGGGGCTCCCGAGAGGATCCACGACGTGAAGGTCGACGCGCCGAGGATCGCGGCGGCGGCGCGCAACATGGTTGAGGGGGGAGCCTGGCTTTGCAAGGGCACGGATCGAACGTCCCAGCGCCTCAGGTGCGGGCGCACGCGCGGTTCAGGTCGGCCATGCGGCGGCGCAAGGCAGGCTGGTGATTTAAGAGATCGGCGATCTGCCGCCAATCGAGATCCGGCCCGAGGGCCTCGAAGATCGCCAGGGCGTGGTCCCAGTCTTCCTCGATATCGACCGTCAAACGCACGTCGTCGCGGTCGATCGACTCGGGAGCCGGGATGAGCCGCAGCCGGAAGCGGTCGGGCCGCGAGTAGATGTAGCGCGTCAGGTCGTTGCGCTCGCCACCGGTCGCGGCGCGCCGCGCGATGCGGTGGATCGTCGCCGCGCGGACCCACTCGGCGTAAAGCCCCAACGGCGATAGCGCCGCGGGCCGGCCATCGCGAGCACAGTAGCTGGCGTAATCGACCTCCGGCTCGGCCTGGGCCAGCACCACCAGACGATCGACCAGCGCCGGGTCGAGAAACGGCGAACGCACGCCCAGCCGCACCGCGCCCACCGCGGGATATTGCTCCAGCGCCGAGGCGAAACAGGCCAGAGGATCGGGTTTGCGGGCAACGAACACGGGAACGTCGGAAGGCACCAGCATCGAGATAAAACGGTTCTCCGGCGCGTCGTTGGTAATCACAATGACGCCATCGAACTGCTGGCAATCGGTCGCGCGACGCACGACCCACTCGAGAACCGACTTGCCTCCGAGTTTCCGCGAGGCCTTGGTTCTCGCGGGCAGCGACTCGAAGCAGGCCTCGACAATCCCTAAAGTGCGCAGCATTCCATTCTCCCACTCCATCGGGCGCACCTCTCGGTGCCCATGCCGAGAGCCCGGGGCTGCCAGAGTGTAGCATCTTCCCTGACAGCCTGTCAAGACGAACTTCCGAGCAAAACAGGACGCCGCGCGAGAACGCAACGCGCCCAAAGCCCGCTCCATCGGCCGCGGCCGCGCTAGCAGCGCTAGCGTGCTGGCGCGCTATTGCAACGGCGGTTGCCGGCCCGGGCGCGTCTTGGGCCAATGCCAGCACGCGCCGCGGCGGCAAGCGTGCCCCCAGGGCGAAACCGTTCGCGGGGACGGTCCGCTTCCCGTGGACGGTTATCCCCGAGGGCGGTGCAGACCCTACGCGCTGAGGTCCGGTACCACGTAGGGTGCCCGGTACGTGCCGCGGACCAACTCGTTCGCCTTGGCGTGGCCCTTGATACATTCGTTGGCCGTGTCGCACTCGAGCCACTGGCCGAGGATCGCCGTGTTCGGATCGACCTCGTGGGCCTTGAGGTGCTCGAGGAAACGCTCGTACATGGCCACGAACTCGCCCGTGCCCTCGATGCGCTTGCGGGCCTCGGCAACGGGGGCTGGGGCGCCGACCCGGTACGAGAGGTTGCCCGCGTGGGTAATGCGGGTCGAGAGGTGCCCCACCAGCACGTCGGCCGCCAGATCCTCGCGCTTGCCGCTGCGCAGGGCGCGGACATAGTTGACGAAATGGTCCTCGCCCGGTCCGCGGATGTCGGCCACCTTGTTGCCCTTGGTGTCGTACGCCTTGCCGCCGTAGACGTCGACCCAACCGCCCTCGCAATCGACCGTCACCCCGGTGCGCAGGCCGCGGAAGTCGGGCACATCTTTCGAGTGCTTCGCCTTGCGCAGGTTGTGGACCTCGTAGAGCACGGGGGCCTCGGGGAAATCGTAGTAGATGATCTGGGTGTTGGGCACATCGCAGGCGTCGTTGAACACGAAGCGGCCGCCGATGCTGATCGTGCGCCGCGGCAGGTCGGCCGGGTCGCCCAGGATCAGCCGAGCAATGTCGATCTCGTGAACGCCTTGGTTGCACGATTCGCCGTCGCCCCAACGCCAGTCGAAGCTACAGTCGTACTGAAGACGATCGCGGTACACGGGGTCCTTGGGCGAGGGACCGCACCAGAGGTCGTAGTCGATCGACGAAGGAATTTCCAGGGGCTTGTCGCGCTTGCCGCACGAGACGCGAGGCTTGTTGGCGAAGCAGGTGATGAACTTGATCTTGCCGAGGTTCCCCGCGCGGATCCACTGGGCCGCCGCGCGGTGGGTCCCGTTCGAGCGGTTCTGCGTGCCGCATTGCACGAGGCGGTTGTACTTGCGCGCGGCGTGGACCATCTGCCGCCCTTCCCAGATGAAATGCGACAGGGGCTTTTCGACGTACACGTGCTTGCCCGCCTGGCACGCCCAGATCGTGCTCAGCGCGTGCCAGTAGTTCATCGTGGCGTTCGCGATGAAGTCGATCTGTCTCATCTCGAACATCTTGCGCATGTCCTGGAACGCCTCGACCTTGAGCCGGTAGCGCGACTGAATGGTCTTCGCCACGGCGTCGAGCCGCGATCGATCGGGATCGGCGATCGCCAACACCCGCACGCCTTTCTGGCTTTGAAATCCGGGCAGGTGCGCGCCGCTGCCGCGGATGCCCAGGCCCACGATGCCGAAGGTCAACTCGTCGTTGGCGCCCAGGACGCGCGACGAAGCGACCATGGGCACACTCAGGGCCGCGCTGGCCACGGCGGCGTGGCGGAGGAAGGTTCGGCGGGAAGTCGACATGGGTGGGACTCCTGTGAAAAACGAGGCGCAACGGGCCCCTGAGGGCCACGATCGTAACCGTTTACCGGCGGGGGACGGGCACGTCGTTCGGTCCCTTGGGGGCCGAAGCAGGTGCCGGTCCCCCGCGCGTGGACCAAGGTGCCGGCCCCGTGGCCGATCGTCACCTCGGTCGTCCCCGCGATGCCCGCATCATGGGGCCGGGGACGCGGAAACTCAGGCCGCTACTTCGCCTCCACCACCTGCGGCGCGTCGGCCGCGACCGGCGGCCAGGCCCCTGCCAACCACGCCACGAGGGAGCGTGCAGCGGCAGATCGCATCAGGGGTGCTCCTGGATACCTTGGCGAGGCGGCGTCCCCCATCATGCCGCGTGGATCGCCACGCTGCAAGTACCCCTGCGGCGGTCAGTGGCCCGCACCGCACGCACGTCGGCGCCTGATCAGGCGAAGACCGCGGGCTGGCCCGTCGCCGCAAGGACCGAGGCCCAGAACTCGCCCTCGACCTGCACGCGGCGCTTGCGCCCGATGGCCATGGCCAGCGGCACGTGGACAAAGGTGCCGGCCATGTGGCCGATCATGAGGTCGGTCTTCCCCGCCATCGCCGCATGGACTGCTCGCCTGGCGAACTGGTCGCAGAGAATATCGTCTTCGGCATTGGCGGGCACGCTGCGGATGACATAGCTGGGGTCGATGTACTTCACGTCGACCTTCGGACCGCGCTGGTCGAAGAACTCGAGGATCTTCTGCCGGAGGAACGGCCCGATGTCCTGGAACTTGATGTTGCCCGACGCGTCGCGCCCGGTCTCGCGGGGGGCGAACAGGTCCTGACCGGCCCCCTCGGCCACGACGATGATCGCGTGTTGGCGCTCGATCATGCGTCGGTGGAGCGCTTCGAGCAGGCCGCGGTCGCCATCGAGCCGGAAGGGGATTTCGGGAATCAGCGTGAAGTTGACTTCCTGGCTGGCCACCGTGGCCGCGGCGGCGATGAACCCCGCCTCGCGGCCCATGAGCTTCACCAGGCCAATGCCGTAGCGTGCCCCCTTGGCCTCGACATGGGCGCACGCGATCACCCGCTCGGCCTCGGCCACGGCCGTCGTGAAACCGAACGAGCGGTCGCAATACTCGATGTCGTTGTCGATCGTCTTGGGGATGCCGACGATCGCGATGGGCAGCCGGCGCCGGGCGACCTCCTCGGCGAGGGCGTGCGCGCCGCGCTGGGTACCGTCCCCGCCTATGCAAAAGAGCATGTCAATCCGCTGGTCCCTGAGGTAATCGACCATCACCGCGGGGTCCTGCGGACCGCGCGAGGTACCCAAGAGCGTGCCGCCTTCCTGGTGGATGTCTTCGACGATCTCCATCGACAGCTTGATCGACCGCTCACCCTCGGCCGGGTTGAGACCCTGGTAGCCGAAGCGGATGCCCAACACCTCGGGCACGCCGTAATTCTTGTGCAGCTCGAGGAACGCCGAGCGGATCACGTTGTTCAGTCCTGGCGACAGTCCGCCGCAGGTAACCAGAGCGGCCCGGGTTTTCGCCGGATCGAAGAAAATCCGCCGCCGCGCGCCGGCCTTCTCGAACAAGGGTGCCTCGTTCGCCTCGCCCAGCTTCACGTCGGCGCCGAAACGCACGAAGTGGTTGTCGGCCACAAACCGGCCGACCACGTGCGCGGGGTCCCACCGCTGGACCAGCGGCGACCGAAACCGCGCCTCGCCGAGGGTGCTGGTGGAGATGGTGGGAACGCCTTCGCGCCTGGGTTCGTTCATGGTTGCCTGAGGATAGGAGGTTACCGACCCGGACCGCGCCGGGGTTCTCTCCGGTGCCCTTGGGTTGTCATGTCCACCAGCGAAAGCGTCATGGTGATGGCCCCTCCCGCGACGGGCACGGTCACAATGGCCGGCTCGGCGTTTCGGTCGACGAAGTCGGGCAGTGCACGTAGACACGCCTCGAGGGATTCGAGTTCCCACGCCAGGGGCGGACGGACGGCGTAGCCGGGGTTCACCCGCATGGCGTGCGGATAGGCCTCCGGCGCGGCGATCGGCCAGCCGTGCCGTTCGATGGCGTCCAGGTCGCCGGCCGCCAATTCGAACTCTTCGCCGTAGGTGATCGACAACGCCGAGACTGCTCGAACGCCTTGCTCGTTGTCGTCCTGTTGAAACAGGATGCGAAGCGATTCGAAATCGTCGTACGCGACCAGGCCGACGGTCACCCCCGACTGCCCCATGATCACCGCGTACCAAGGAGTGCGGCTCGGCCTGTCGGTCTCGATCTTGATCACGGTGTCGGCGGGGATGCGCCGCCACGGCGAGCGCCGGTAGAACTCGGCCGCGGCCTGAAAGTAGGCGGCGACCTGGCCGAGCGGCATGCCCGGTACGTCGACCAGCGCCGTCTCCTGCTCTCCGTGGGTGAGGTGCCTGGCGAGGTCGGCGAACGCGGCATCCGCCGCGTCCAGGGGTCCGACCGCTGTTGCAACCCCAATGGCCTCAAGCCGCGGGCGCAGCGCCTCGGCCCGTTCTTCCGAAGCGACCATGACCGTGCCGGGGCGATGGGCCTTGCCGACGGTCGGGCTAGCCATGGCTGCGGCGAGCGTTCTCCAGAGCATGGTGTCGGGCGAGTCCTCCGCGTCTAGATTGTGCCCCAGGACCACCCCCTCGGCCACGTCCAGCACCAGCGCGGCCCAAGGCCGCTGGGGCTTCTCGATGCCATCAAGCCAGACCGGAAGGCGGCGGACATCGGCCTGCCACGTGGCGAGCGGGTCCTGGGGCAATGCGGCCAGCCGCCCCACGTCGATGGGTTGTGCCTCCCCGGCCGCGTGCGGATGCGGCGAGCCCGCTGGCGAGGGACAACGCTCCAAGAGCGGTCCGACCTCCTCCAGGCGATCGCACAAGCGGCACTCGATGCCGAGTTCCTGGAGCTTTTTCTTCCACTGCGTCCAGTATTCCTTCCGCCGGACGCAAATCCGTTCGGGCCGGTGTGGGTCCTCCGAGCCTTTGCGCATCGCGCCTGCCACCTCCTCCCAGACCGCGGCCGCGCCAGGGCGTTGGGCTCGGCCATCGAGCACCAGCAGGCGGTGACCCGTCACATTGGCCACGACCACCAGCCACCCGGCGGGCTTGCCGCGTCGGGCGCCGCCCTCGGCCGCGATCGGGCCCGCATCGACCTCCCACACCTCCCCCGGCTCCTGCGGCAACCGGAGCAGGGCCTGCCGAAGCGTCTTCCAAGCGGCTTTGGGGCGTTTGGGCGGTTCGGGCAGTCCCAAACCCAGAGTCTGCCGGACCCACGAGATCGCGCCCGGCGTGTTCCGCCACCCGCTCAGCGAGCAGGTCACGTACGAGACCGCCTCTTCTTCGCTTCCCGGCGCCACGTGCTCCGGGATGTCGCCGGGCAACATGCGGTTTCCCACCAGATACTCGGGAACGTGCCGGTTCGAACGCTCCGCCTGCTCGAGGGCCTTGCGCGCCCGGGCCGAGTCGCCCTCCAGCCGAAATGCCAACAGGGCACGCGCATAGGCCATGTTCGGCGATGGATCGTCGTACCGGTCGAGAAGTCTCTGGAGCTCCTCGTGCCGCTCCAACTCGAAGAGGGCATCGGCCAGAAGCCAGCGGACTCCCTGGGGATCGTCCGGGCTCAGGTGAAGCAGTTCTCGGTAATGCTCGGCGGCAGCTTCGGACCGGCCCATGGCGGCCAGCGTCCTGGCCAGTCCGAATCTCGCCCGCATGTACGGCCGTGTTTCCAGCTCGCCCCAGAAGTCCCCCGCGTCCTCCGCAAACGCCTTCGGATTCAACGATCGTTCGGCGGCGGCCAGCGCCTTCTCGTAGAGCGCGAGCGCCTCGTGGCTCGAGCGCGCGTCCTCCGCCAGCACCGTGTACGCCTCGGCGCAGTCCGGCCAGATTCGAAGGGCCTCGCGGGCCAGCCGGGCCCGCGCGCCGGAGTCGCCCTGCGCGTACGCCAACTCGACCAGCTCCTGGGCCAGCCCTTGGGACGAACTCTCGTCGGAAGACGCCCCGAGAAGCTCCCTGACGGCGCGTTCCAGGGAGCGCGTGTCGGGAGGCAAGAGCCGGGCCTCGTCGTCCTGTCGGCGCCGACGCGGCTGGTCGCGCCTTGGTTTCTTCTTCGCCATCGTAGGGTTCCTTGGGGCGCCGTGCTATCATTGTACCATGCCTCGACGGCGCCGCCACCGGCCCAAGGCCCTGGACGACCGCCGCCGCCTTTGACTACGATATCGTGCCACCCACGGAAGACTCCTGGTTGCCGGAACCCGTCGCATGCCTCGCCGTAATGCCTGGCTTCTGCTGGCGTTGATCGTTGCCTGCCTGCCGTGCCGCCTGCGCATCGACCGGTACGGCGCGATTCTCGGTTATGCCATGACCGAGATCGAGCGACGCGCGCTGAGCGCGACCGCGCCCGAGGAGCTGTTCGAGGCCGCCGTCTCGGGAATGATGGACCGGCTGAAGGACCCCCATTCGGTCTACATCAGCGCCGACGAGTTTGCCCGCTTCCGCCAGACCTTGGACCAGGAGTTCGGCGGGGTGGGGATCGAGATCGTGCTGGATCCCGAAACCAAGCAGCTCACGGTCGCCTCGCCCCTGTACGGCACGCCCGCGTTCGCCGCGGGGATCCGTCCGCGCGACCGCATCCTGCGGATCGACGGCAAGACCACCCAGGGCATGACGCTGGAAGACGCCTCGGCCGTACTCAAAGGCCGACTCGGCACCCCGGTCGTTCTGTTGATCCAGCATGAGGGCGAGGAGCAACCGGTGGAAATTCCGATCGTGCGGGCGAAGATTCAGGTCGACAGCGTGCTGGGCGACGTGCGCCGGCGCGACGGCACTTGGGAGTTCTTTCTCGAAGGGCGCGACCGCATCGGCTACGTGCGCATCCACCAATTCGGCGAGCGGACCGTCGAGGAGATGCAGGAGGCGCTGCGCGCCCTGGACGAGGGCGAGGCGCGCGGGCTGGTGCTCGACCTGCGCAACGATCCTGGCGGGCTGCTTCCGGCGGCCGTGGCGGTTTGCGACATGTTTCTCGAATCGGGGGTGATCGTCACGACGCGGCGCCGGGATGCGGACATCCGCGACATCGTGACGGCCCGGCCGAAAACGAATTGCCCACGGTTTCCCATCGCGGTTCTCGTCGACCGGTACACGGCCAGTGCCGCCGAGATCGTGGCGGCGTGTCTCCAGGACCACGGCCGGGCCGTCGTGGTCGGCGAACGGACCTACGGCAAGGGGACCGTCCAGGAGCTGATCCCCCTTCCCGGCAAGCAGGGTACCCTCAAGCTGACCACGGCCAGCTATTGGCGTCCCAGCGGGAAGAACATCAACCGCCGCGACAAGGCCAGCGACGACGAGGAATGGGGCGTCAAGCCCGATCCCGGCTACGAGGTCAAGATCGAAGGCGAACAGCTCAGCCGGTTGGCCCGCTGGCATCGCGAGGTCGGCATTTATCGATCGTCGGGAGCGCGCAAGCCCGGCGCCGGCCCGGACAACCCTTCGGACCCCACCGAGGTCGATCCCCAGTTGGCCAAGGCCGTCGCGTACCTCGAGGCCAAGGCGCCCGGGCGGTAGCGATCGCCCGCCGAACCCGTAGCCCCGGTTGCACGGCGCCACGCAATAGGGCACGATGTGGGAACTCGGACGTTGTGCGTCCTGCGACCATTCTTCACACCCGCCGAGGAGCCTGACGATGAACCAAGCCTTACGACGCGCCCTGGCCGCCACAACCGTCGCCGCCATCATGCTGGCTGGCTGGGCACGGTGTGGCGCGGCCCAACCGCCCGCCAAACCGAAGGCCCGTGCCAAGGCCAAGCCTGCCGCCAGCGCCGAACCGAAGGTCCCCCCCACGCTGGCCAACGTGGCGTACGGGAAACACGAGCGGCAAGTGCTCGACTTCTACAAGGCCCCGTCTTCGGAGCCGACGCCGCTTTTGTTCTACATTCACGGTGGCGGCTGGGTGGCGGGCGACAAGGCGCGCGTGCCGAATCTCGGTCGTTACCTCGCGGCAGGCATTTCGGTGGCCTCGATCAACTACCGCTACACGACGCAGGCCCAGGCCGCTGGCGTGCAGCCGCCGGTCGCGTGGCCGCTTCGCGACGCGGCCCGCGCCCTCCAGTTCGTGCGCAGCAAGGCGGCCGCGTGGAACCTCGACAAGGCGCGGGTGGGCGCCTCGGGCGGTTCGGCCGGGGCGTGTTCGAGCCTTTGGCTGGCTTTTCACGACGACCTGGCCGATCCGAAAAGCGACGATCCCGTGGCGCGCGAATCGACGCGCCTGTGGTGTGCCGCGGTCGTCGGCGCCCAGACCACGCTCGATCCAAAACAGATGAAAGAGTGGACCCCCAATAGCCGCTACGGCGGCCACGCCTTCGGTTTCATGCCGGCCCCCAAAGAGACCAAGACGCGCGATACGCAGTTCGCCCAGTTCCTGGCCGCGCGGGATCGGATCCTCCCGTGGATCCAGGAGTATTCGCCGTTCGAGCACGTCACGGCCGACGACCCGCCGATCTACATGATCTACTCGGCGCCGCCCGCGCTGGGCCAGGACCAGAAAGACCCCACGCACAGCGCGAACTTCGGCGTGAAGCTCCAAGAGAAGCTCCAGCGCGTGGGGGTCGAGTGCGAGTTGGTCTATCCCGGCGCGCCGAACGTGAAGCACCCCCAGGTACACGACTATCTGGTCGAGAAACTCAAGGCGCCGCGCTCGAAATGATATCCCGCGGCCGGGCGGTCTTGTCAGCGCAGGTGGCCGACGTAGGCAAGAACCCCCTTCTGGGCCGCATCGACAATCTGCTGGGGCACACTGACACTGGGACTGGTGTCGACCAGGCGGACGCCTGCGCGCTCGAACGCTTCGAGCACCAGTTCGGAGCAATAGTACTTTTCAGGATCCTGCCAACCGCCGCGGGAGGCGCTGCGGCAGGCCAGCTCGGCGGCAAGCAGCCCCACGGACACGCCGAGGAGGGCCCGGCAAGCCGCCGGGTTGGCCCGCGCCCCGCCGCCAGCGGCCCCGCCATAATCGTAGGCCCGCTTCTCCGCCGCTTTCGCCCGAGCGTAGGTAAGCACGTTCTGGACGACCTTGTGCGACAGGCCCTTCTTGCGGAAGGCCATGGCCAGCGTCGCCTCGTGGAGGGCCGCGGTCAACGAGCGAGCGACCACGCCCTCGGCAACCGCTTCGACCACCTGGCCATGCCCAAGGTAAAGCATGACGTGGCTGATCTTCGAGTGCGTCCATTGGCGGATAACCTGCGAGGCCACGGCGTCGGTCGTGGACACGATGATATCGCCCGGCGCAAGTTGGGCATTGGTGATGCGTTTGGCCCCTTTGCTCGGCGCAAGCGGTTGGCTGGACATGGTGAGGTCCCCCCGGGTGGTTGATCGGGTGTCGGTCCCAAGGCTGCCGACCGATTATCGTCCGGGCGGGACAAGAGTTGAGCGAAATGTCGTTTACCGCTTCTCGACGCCGGGCTTGCAGTAGGCCAAGGTCAACAGGACGTAGCCGGTCACCAAGCTCGGCTCGCCCTCGAGCCAGCGGGCGTTCTCGTTGATCCACGAACCATCGGGCCGCTGCCGACGAAGCAACTCGGCGAACAAGTCCTGGCGCCAGTCGTGTTGCACGCCCTGCTCGTCCTCGACGCGGTCGAGCTTCATGGCATCGAGGGCCTTGGCAAAGGTGTGGTAATAGTAGTAGAGGCCGGCATTGCCAATGCCAGGGTTGGACTTGACATCGTAGTTCTTGCGGATCCACGCCAGGGCGGCCTTGACCCGGGGATCGTCCGGCCCGACCCCGGCAAAAATCATGCTCTTTAGGCCCGCGTAGGTCATCGAGCCGTAGCTGCGTAGGCCGCCATTGGGCAGCTTGCCGGCCTGGCTTTCGCCCCCGGCCGCGGCGGTATAGTAGAAGCCGCCATCCGGGTTTTTGGCGGCCAGCCCGGTGGTGTTGTGTTCGCTCTCGAAGTTCTGGCACCGCGAGACGAAAACCAAGGCCCGCTGAATCGCCGGGTCGTCGGGTCCATGGCCGATGGAGCGCAGGGCCTCGACGAGGAATTGGGTATTCGACAAGTCTGGACGCTCGTGCTTGCCGTAGCCCGCTCCGCCGTAGTAGGCACTCGACTTGTCGTATCCTTCGCCGTCATCCCACTGTTCGTTCTTGAGAAACTTGTCCGCCGCCTTGAGGAGCTTGTCGTAACGGCCATCGCGGTTGGCCTCCGCGAAGCACATCACGGCCAGGCATGTTTCGTAGTTGCGGTAGAGACTCTTCGCCTGGTAGATACCCCCATCGGGTCGAACCATCCCCTCCAGGTGTTTCAGGCTCTTGGCCACCAAGGGGTCGTTTGGGGCAACGCCATTGCGCAAGAGGCCTGTCGTCACCACGGCGGTCACCCCTGGCCCCGCAAAGGAGGCATAAGAGCCATCGGGCGCCTGGGCCTTGGTGCGAAGGAATTCCACGGCGCGATCCACGGCCTGCCGATAGGCGGCCAGATCAACTCGTGGGGCTGATCCCACGGGCTGAGCCGCGCGCGCGCCAGCGGCACTCCAGAGGGTTGCCAAGAGAACGAGCCAGAACTTTACGGCCTGCATCTGCATTTGCCACCTTCGGGAGAAAGCCTTGGTCACATCCGTGCGGAGTGGTACCCGCGTCATCGCCCATCGCCTCGAGCGACAACGCCATCGGGTGGGATCCCCTCTTATGCAAAGTGTGTGCCGCGCGAAGAACCGGGACGAACTACTGAGGACCACGACCAATTCTACCGCGATTCTGCAACGGAAGCCGCGCCAGGCCGTGGGGCGTCTTGTCGATCCCACCGACACATGCGTCGACTTGCGCAACATAGCATAACTCGTTTCCTTGCCGCTGCTGGCTAGACCCGGTATTGCGCGCGAAATCGCTCGATGTCTTCGACGCGCCCCAGGGCGATCACGGCATCACCTTGTTGAAACTGGGCCGATGCCCCCGGATTGAGGGAGAGCTGGCCATCGGCGGAGCGAAGGGCGACGATCAGCAGCCCGAACTGGCTGCGGGCGTGGGAGTCGCGTATCGTAACCCCAATGAGGGGGCTTCCCGGAGGGATGGGCAGCTCGTCGATCGCCATTTCTTCCAGATGGCCGGCAGAGGCCAGATCGATCAATTCGACCGTCGAGGGCCGAGTCACCATGGCGGCCATGCGCAGGGCGGCGGTCGTCGCGGGGAGGACCACGCGGTCGGCCCCTGCCTGAAGGAGTTTCTTTTCGGTGGTCCGGAGTTCGGCGCGGGCAATGATGAGCAATCTCGGGTTGAGATCGCGTGCGGTGAGGGTCAGAAACACATTGTCGGCGTCGCTTGGGAGGGTTACCACCAGGGTTTTCGCACGCGGGATGCCGGCGCTTCGCAGCGCCTCCTCCTCGGTCGCGTCGGCTGGCATGGCCAGGAACCCTTGGCCGATGGCCTCATCGACGCGCTCGGCGCATCGATCCACGACGACCAGCGGCTGATGGCGCCGGCGTAGTTCGGCGGCCACGACCTCGCCCATGCGGCCAAATCCGCAAATGACCGCGTGACCTTCCAGCCGCTCGATTTCCTTGACCACGCGGCGATGCCCCAAGGCCCGATTGATCTCTCCTTCAAGCACCATGTGGACGAAGCCTCCCAGGACATAGAGCGTTGTCGCCACACCGACGAGGATGACGACGATATTGAACCACATGAGCGCGGGCGTCATCTCCCGCACCTCCCGGTATCCCACCGTCGTCAGCGTGGTCACGACCATGTAGATCGCATCGAGCCAGTCCCACCCGGCAAGCCGGTATCCCAGGACGGCGAAAAGGAAGACCGCGCCGAGGACGGCCAAGCCGATCTGAAGTCGTCGGAGGGGTTGGGGCATCGAACGCGGGGGACGAGCAACCCAAGGACGAAAGGGGCCGACAGCGTGGAACCTTGAAGTAAGTGGGGCCCCCGAGGCGCGGCCAGCGGGCCCTTCCCAAGGCAAACAGGGCGACTAGGCCTCCAACTCGACGTTCCAGTATGCCTCACTGAGAAACCGGGACCAACTCTCGATGCGTACGCCGTGGGTGGCGTAAAGCGGTTTCCATTTCGGCCGCACCGGCGCGCGCCGGAGCCGCATGCCCGCCTGCTCGGGCGTCCGGTCGGCCTTGCGCTTGTTGCACGCCACGCACGCCAACACGCAGTTCGTCCAACTCGAGATTCCTCCCAGCGAGCGCGGCACAATATGGTCGATGGTCAACTGGTCGGGGCCCGGCTGCGCGCCGCAATACTGGCACGTGTGGTGGTCGCGTTTGAAGAGGTTCCGCCGAGTGAAGGCCACGGTGGTGCTCGGAAGCCGGTCGTAGTCGTTCAGCGCGATCACCTCCGGGACACGGATCCGGCTGCGGACCGCCTGCACGAAAAGTTCACCCTCGCGGGGCCGAAGCGCCGACCAGTCGGCCCAGGTATAGGTGCGGAAGTCGTTCGGATCGACGACCTGGGCCGTACCGCCGTAAACCAGCGTAATCGCCCGCGCCACCGTCGCCACGCGGACCGGCTGCCAGTTCCGGTTCAAGACCAAGGTCGGACGTCGAATTACCCCGGTGCTCATGGTGGTGCCATCGCTACTTCCATTGAACACCGGGAGCCCCCGGGGCGTCAACCCCGGGACCGGGCGCTGGGCAGGCCGCCCTCGACCGTGCTGGGGTCTCTCGCCGTCCCTGGCACGCCGTGCTTGTTGCCGGTATGAACCCGAGATGGTGCAGGTCGATTCAGCGGCGCTCCCCCACGACGACCCGCACGACCTCGGTCCGCCCCTGACGATAGACGACCACCTCGACCTGCTTGCCGACTGGGGTGAGGTTGACCATGTTGACCAGATGGGCGTCGTTCTCGACGGGGATGCCATTGAACTCGAGGATGACGTCGCCGACTTCAATTTTGGCCGTGGCGGCTGGCGAGTTCTCGGCCACCTGATTGACGCGGGCGCCGGCGGGTCGCGGCAGTCCCAACTCGGCGGCGGCAACCGGCCCGTAGGCCGGGTCCAGCGTCACCCCCAAGAACGCCCGCGACACCTTCCCGCGCTCGATGAGCTGGCGTGCCACCACCATGAACATGTTGATGGGGATGGCGAAGCCGATGCCTTCGTTGGCGCCCGAGCGGCTGGCGATCGCGGTGTTGATGCCGATCACTTCGCCGCGGAGATTGACCAAGGGTCCGCCGCTGTTGCCCGGGTTGATCGCCGCGTCGGTCTGAAGGAAATCCTGAAGGCGCACGCCGGAATCGCCCAGGTCGAGATCGCGCCGTCCCTTGGCGCTGATGATGCCGAACGTGACCGAATTGCTCAAGCCGAAAGGACTCCCGACGGCCAGCACAAAGTCGCCGATTTCCATGCGGTCGCTGTCGCCCAAGGTGGCGGCGACGAGATCTGGTGCCGAGACGGCCATCACCGCAACATCGGTCTCGATGTCATCCCAGATTCTAATGGGATGGAGGCGTCGCCCATCGGCCAGCGTGATCTTGATCGACTCAGGGGGGGTGCCGGCCACCACGTGGCGGCTCGTTAGAATGTAGTGTTTGCCACCGAACGCGATGACCACGCCGGAGCCGGCTTCCTCGACACGCCGAAGGCGCCCTCCAGGGCCGACGGCGCGATGCGAGGCGTCGGCTTCGACAAAGACCACGGTGGGCCCAACCAGGCGTGCCACGGTCCGGATCACCGCCGACTGGCGTTCCAGGAACTCGCTTTGGGCACGAAGTTCACGGTACAGTTCGGCCCGCTTGTCAGGCGAGACCGGTCCAGCCCGTTCGATCGCTGCCTGAATGGCCCGCTGCCCGTACGCCAGCCCCCCCAAGCCAGGCATCATCATGGTCGAGAGCACGATAGCCGCCCACAAGAACGACCGAAGGCGGCGTCCGGGGAAGACCAGAAACCGTCGCATAAGGTTCTCCGTGCTCGTTGGCCGTCTGCGTGGGCAGCGTACCCCAACACAAAACCCCGGCAGGGTGCTCGACGGGCATCCGCTACCGGGGCTATTGTCAGCCGATGGAAGCCATTGGGGCAAGGACCGCCCCCCAAGCGCGGGCGGATCTGCTAGGAGACGTCCAATTCGATATCGCTGATAGACAAATCGACATCGTGGGAGCCGCTGTCGAGGAGCTTGCTCCAGTCGACATCGGCCATGCCTCCAGAACCTTCGCGTTCCGCCTCGCGCTGGCACTTGACGCACAGCGTGGCGTACGGCAAGGCGTTCAAACGGGCCAACGGAATGCTCGTTCCGCAGCCTTCGCACACGCCGTACTGGCCCTCCCGCATCCGCTCCAAGGCGTTCTCGATGCGGGCCAACTCGCGGCTTTCCACCTCGGCAAGCTGCGAGCTGATTTCGTCCTGCACCGAGTCCAGGGCGGCGTCCACGACATCGCCCGAAGCTTGCGCGCGAAGCTCCTTCAGAAGACTCAAATCGCCCGCCAACGCCTTGCGCAGCGCATCGCGCCGCTTGATCAAGACTTGGTGCATGTTCAGGATCGCTTCTTTACGAGTCATAGCTTCACACCTTCGGTGTCCGATCCTGGCCAGGCTGAAGGATGTGCGCCCCCCTCAGATAAGCCGTCGTCGAACCCCCAGTTTTGCCTCCGAAGTTCTGTCCGAGATCCAACCCTACGCCCAACAAACCGCCACTCTGCGAACCAAATCGCGATCGCCCGCCAAGCGCAACGCAACCAAACTATACTACGCAGCCAGAGTGCCGGGCGTGAAAAAAAATCAGAGTTTCTCAAAGCTCCTCGGTGTTGACAAGTCCTTCTTGAAATAACCTACGAACAGGCGGTATGATACTCGACCGTTCTGGTCATTTCCCCACGAGGTCGATCTGCCAAAACTGGACCTCTTGTGGCTCGTCCTGCTTAGCTGCAAGAAGGATGCCGTATCTTCAGGTTCGCGTGAAACCGCGAACTATTGTTGCTAACGGATAATCGTCAAAACCGGCAGAGATATCCAACCGTTTTCTGCCGAACCCGCAACCCGTGCCGATCCGGCCCCCGTGTCGTTTGACCACTCCCTGCCAAAAAGCTAGATCCGTGAGGCGACCCTGCGCGAAACCCCTTGCGCCCCAGCATGTTCGCGATTGGGTCGCCCCACCGAAGTGCCTGGGACCCAAGGAACTTGGTTAATCATGCTCCCATCGAGTCTGGTCGGTTCCTCAACCAATGCGCCAAGCGACCTGGTCTTGCGAGTTCGCGGCGGTCGGCAAGCGGGACAGGTGGTGCGACTGCGTTCGGCAAAGTGCACGATCGGTTCCGCGGCGCACTGCACACTTCGGCTACGCGCTCGAGGCGTGGCCCCGGTGCACTGCCTGATCGTCCGCGGCCCCTCAGCAGCGGTTATCCGGCGTTGGTCGCCCGACACCTGGGTCAACGGCCAGATTTTCACTGATGCCCCCCTGGTGGCCGGTGACCGACTTGGAATTGGCCCGATCGAATTCGAGGTACTCGATCCCAAGACCCCCGCGTTCTCGGAGGGGTTGATGCCACCCGATAATGGCACCTCGATACCGGATCGCAGCACTCGGGGCACTCCGTCCGACGACCTGGAAAGAGAGAAATGCCAATGGGAATCGCATCGGTTGTCGGAAGAGCGCCACCTTGCCGAGCGTAGCCAACGATTGGCGTCGCGCCAGTGCGAGTTGGACGTTCGGGAAGCGGCCCTGAACGACCTCGAAGCACGGTTGGAGCGGGAATCTCAGGATTTGCGCGCCAGGCATGCGGAACTGGAGACGTGGCTCCGATCGCAACAAGACCAGCTCCAATCGCGACAGGAGGAGATCGAGGCCCGCCTGGCGGAACTTGAGGCACGCGATCAAGCGATGCGGTCGCGTGAAGATCGCTTGGACAGGCGATGGGCCGAACAAGAGGCCGGCGATGCGGCGCCAAGAGCCGAGTCCGAGTCGGCGCCCGCGATCCCGGCCTCCGATCCAATCGACGCCAGCCGTCCGAGCGATCCGACCGATGAGGCACCGTCGGCGACCCCGGAGGCTTTGTTCATGGCGCAGCCGGCGAGTGGCAGCGCGCCGCCAGAGCCCACGGCGCCGGTGACCACCGACGCGATCTTCCGCCGTCTTGGGATCCGGCTGCCCGTGGATGACGATCCGATGCCGGTGCCAGTACCGGTGCCCGTGGCCGCCGCGCGTGCCGATTCGCCCCAGCCGCCGCAGACGCCTCCCGCCGAACCGGCCGAAGAAGAGTCGCTCGACCTGTACATGGAACGTCTGCTCGCTCGGGTGAGAGAGGCTTCGGGCCGCACGACAGGCGGCGAGTCGTCGGATGCGTCTGTGCCCCGCGAAACGACGCCATCGATTCAAAGCGACGGTTCGTCCGATGCAAACCTCGAAGCCAGCGCGGCCTTGCCGGAGGCCCCCAGATCGAAACGTTTCGGCCGGTTCGTGTTGTCTCCGAAGACCATGGCCCCCGAGAAAGGGAGCCACCTTGCCGCCATGCGCGAGTTGGCCAATCTGTCGGCGCGCCATGCGTTGGACCAACATGGCCGGCTCCAGCTTCGGCGCGCGATCCGCGGCAAACTCGCGGTGACGCTGGTCAGCGCGGCCGTCGGCAGCCTCCTGGTTGCCTGGTGGACCTGGCGCGGCGCGGGAGAGGTCGCCTACTATGCCGGCCTGGTGAGTTACCTGATTGCCGTGTTGTGGGGCGTGCAATACGCGGTACTGACGGGTCGGTTGATCGTCAGCCGATCGGGACACCTCGCGTGGCGGTCCAGGCCACCCGCGGCGCAAGCGGCGGCGAAGCGCTCCGGCTCGAACGAGACTCACATCGCCCCCAATGGGCCGGCCACGAGTCCCGGGTCGAACGCGAGTTCGTCCCCAGGCTAAGGCGTCGCGCGAGCGCAGTCTTGCGCGATGGTCGACCGGGTGATATGATCCGCCGTCGTTCGCCCGCGCCCACGCACTCGGTCATGGCGAGCTCGCGTCGGAAAGGTCCACGATCCACGCTTCCGGCACGTGGCGCGAGACGGTTTCGCGAGCGAGATTGAACCACCTCGCGCAGCGATCGAGGATGATGTGGTCGGCCGTGGCCACTGTGTCGGTCGATTGGGCCAGCACGTGATCGGGGCTCGGGACGAGTTCGACGATCCACGCCCAACCGGCGGCATCGGCCACCTCGCGCATCAGGGTTTTCAGTCGCCCGCTGTTCGACACGGGCCGGTCGAGATACCATCGGCACGGGCCAACTCCGAGGTCGGCCAGGGTGCGGCCGAGCAGTTCCAGGGCTGGGCGGGTTTCCGCGACACGCCGGAAGCTGCCATGCATGCTCGCCATGTCGCGCAAGGTTCCATCGCGGGCCAACAGGATCGCGCCGCCGGCCAGCGCCGCCTCGACCGTGGTCAACACATTGTATCCGTCCACCGCCAGCGGGCTGCCGAGCAGGGCTTCCATCGGAACGTGCCGTGCCTTGCGTCGGGCCAAGTCGCCGTCGGAACAGGCCGCCCGGCCCACGGCCATCCGTTGCCGCGCCGAGAGTTGGTATCGGTCGCCCACCAGCTTCAGGGCGGCGGCGGCCGAATAGCCTCGAGTCAAAAGCCACGCCAGATCGGCCATGGCCTGACACAGAATCGGCCGAGAGGACTCGGCGAACAATCGCCGGTCTTCGGGGTGAGGGCCGCGATGGTGTCTTCGGTCGGGCACCTGGATTCCCAAGGGCTCCGGCTCAGCGCTGGTACGTTCCCGTCAATTGGCCTTGCCCGAGAACCTGGCCTTGCATCGCTTTGAGCAAGGCCTGCTTCGTCAGGCCCGGCTCGGCGGTCAGCTTCGACCGCAAGGCATAGAGCTGGAAGCGATACCGATGGACGCCGTGTCCTGGGGGAGGCATCGGGCCACGGTAGCCGATCGTCTGCCCAGAGGTCCACGAGTTCTTGCCTTGGACCGCGCCGGCCGGATCGGCGGGCCGGAGGACTTTGGCCACACCTTCGGGCAGGCCCGCGCAGGTGGCGGGGAGCTTGTACATGACCCAGTGGACCCACGGTTCCGGAGTCGGCGCGTCGGGGTCGTCGACGATCAACGCCAGTTCCGCGGTTCCCTCGGGCAGGTCGGACCAGGCGAGCGGCGGCGACACGTCGTCGCCTTCGCCCGTGTACTTCCGCGGAATCGACGCTCCTTCGCCAAACGCCGTGCTGGTCACACGAATCTTGGCTGTCGCCATGTGTGGTTCTCCCTGGTCTCGGTCGATTGGGTGGTGCGGGTCGCGAGGATCGGCACGCTGACAACCGGCCAGGGCCGCCGCAAACAGCGTGACGGCCGCCAGCCAGGTCCATGCCGAAGGGCCTGCGCGTTTCATGGCGGATCCCCTCCTGCGAATCGAAGGGCGCGAGTGCGTTCCGGGGCGAATGCCCGACCCCTTTCCCGGCGGCAGCGATCGTACCGGCGGAACCTCCTCGCGCCGGGGTCGTACAACCATTACCATGCGCTTTCGACGCGCATCCGTCAAATCCCCGGCCGCCCCCATATCGGTCGCGACCCAATGGGCCCGATTGCGGGGGAACTGGAGTCCCCGGTTTGACGTGGGTTGACTGGAACCTAATCTTGCCTAGGCACGCACGCGGGTCATGGTTCGCGAGGTTCAGGCTTCGCGTCCGCGCGGCGTGGGTTGTGTTCGGTCCGGTGGAGCAGGGCTTGCAGCCATGCGCGTCGAGTACATCAACCCCTTCATCGCGTCCCTCAAGCACACGTTTCAGACCATGTTGGGATGCGACGCACGCCGCGGCTCGCTTTCGTTGAAGCAGGACAACCGCGCGAAGCACTTCGTCAGCGGGGTCATCGGCCTGTCGGGGAAGGCCGTTGGAACGGTCGTGGTGAGCTTCTCGCCCGAGGTGGCCATGCGCGCGGCCTCGACCATGCTGATGACCGAGGCCAACGAATTGAACCTCGATGTGCTCGACGCGGTCGGAGAGCTGACCAACATCGTGGCCGGCGGAGCCAAGGCCCAATTGGAAGAGTACAGCCTGATGGTCAGTCTGCCCAGCGTGGTCACCGGCCGCGACCACGAAATCCACTTTCCCTCGAACGTCACGCCCATCTGCATCGGCTTCGACACCGATTGGGGGCCGCTGAGTCTGGAGGTCGGCTTTGCCCCGATCGAAGAGGTGGCGTCCAAGCACTCTTCTTGAGTTCTGGGGGCTGTAATCGTTCACAGGTCGGAAGTGGCTCGCTTCTCGGTCTGTTTTCGGGCCGAACAACGTGCCGGGCCCCTGCACGCCCGGCACCTTCAGTCGGGGTTTCCATCAGCGGGGTGGCGACCCGGCGCGCGGGCCTGCGCTACCTTGGCCCAGGCCTCGTATTCCCGCAGACAGTCGTCGGGACTGACGAACTTCTTCCATACCAGCCGGCCGCGAAAGCCGTACTGCTTGCCGGTTTCCACGCAGTGGATCACGTACTGGAAGTCCCAGGCGGGGCGCCGTACCTGGTCGCCCACCTTGAATTTGAAGAGGCTGAACCGGATTTCGTCCTCGGCGGAATACATCCTGTCGAACATGAGGATCAACGTTATCCCGTGTGCTGCTCGGCCGTAGTAGAAGGGGCGTGTGAACCTGGGATACTCGTAGCTCCATAAGTTGAGTTTCAAGTTGTGGTCGGCGTCGTATTCGAGGGGAGGAGCTGGCAGGCATCGATAGGTACCGCCGCCGACGTAATCTGCGTGGCCGCGTGGGGCGTCGGCCGCGATCCATTCCTCCTTCGCGGACTGGGCCTTGACGCCCCGGAAATGCAGGGCCACGTCGTCCACGTCGTTCATGTAATTGGCCCAGAAGAGCACCGCATAGCCGCGCTTCCCGAAGCGGACCGCGTCGCAAGGCCGACAGCGGAACTCGAAGTCGATGTAGTGGGGCGCCCTTACCGTATAGGTCATGCTGCTTTCCAAGGCCCAGGGGTCATCCTCCGCCGTTCTTGCCAAGACGACCGAATTGCCCGACGGCCGCCGGTAAAGCCGATAGGTTCCATTTCGCGGAGCGAACCAGTTCGCGGGGTTGTTGTGGCCCGAGATGATGTGCTCGAAGTTCAGCCCGGCGGAGCCGCCCAGATCATGGGGGTCGAACGCGTCGAACTCGGGGCGGAGGCCGCGGTGGATCAGGCGGTCTACCCCGCTGAGGATCTTCGGCGACTGGGAATTGTCGCGGAACAGGACCGACAAATCCCCTACCTGGACACTCGCCGTGGTGACGGGCGCGCCCAGCGCGTCGTCGGCCGTCCGGCAAAACGCGACCCGGGCAACCATGCAGACCGCCATCCATCCGAGAGCAACGATCGGCCCCGAGCAACCGGCCGTCGGCCAAGCGCACCGTTTCGCGGCGAACCACGCGAAACCAAGTCCAGGTAGCTTCCGCATCGAACGAGTCGCGATCCGAGACATAACACGCTCCCCGAGCACCTGAAGAGGCCGGTTCTCATCCGTGCCGATTCGTCGACGCGCTTCGGTGGCGAACCGGCCCGCGATGCTGGCGACGGAAATGCTACCATACGATGCCTGCCCCAGGTACAGCGACTCGGTCGATTTCGACGCGGAACCCGTTCCCTTGAACCGAGACAGGGCGCAGGATCTGGTTGCGCTCCGTGTCAATTTCCCCCCTGGGGCGATCGTCGGCCAGTTGAAACAAGGTCGGTACGATCGAGCCGGCGGCTGAGGATTGGTTAGCGGGGCGTTTGAGCGGCGAGCGGTCCGGGTGCCGATCCCGGAAGTACTCCGCGGGGAATTGTGGAGAAGACGAAGGAAAAGCCCCCGGATTCACTCTTTCGGGTTATTGCGGTTTGACGGCGACCGCTTACACTGGATGAGTTGAGATACTTTTCCCACCGCGCAGCGCTCGTTGCGTCCAACACAGGAGTAAAGGAATGCAGGCCATCGCCCCGGGATGGGGACTCAAAGTGGACCGCGGCCCGGACGGGCTGTGGGTCAAGGTGGAGCAGCCGCATCCGGATTGCCTCGACGACCCGCCCTTGGCCGAAGAGATCTGGTCGCTCTTGGAGCGACACTTCGTGTATCGGCTCGTGCTGGAACTCGACGAACTGGACCTGTTGACAAGTTGTCTGCTCGGGCAGCTCGTGGTGCTCCACAAGCGCATCCGCGAGCATGGGGGAATGCTGCGGCTGGCCGGGCTAAGCCCCCAGAACCAAGAAGTGTTGCGGGTCCATGGCCTGGATCGTCGATTTCCGATCTACGGCACCCGCGAAGAGGCGGTGATGGGGGCGTGCCCACGCAGGCCACGGTAGCCCAAGGCCGGTCGTCGGTCGCCTCGCTAGGCCGCTTTCGCTTCCGTGCTTGGATGCTTGCGCAACCCGTTCTTTCACAGGCTCTAATCGCCGTCCACGAAGACGCCGACTTTGTTCCCGGCGACCTCGAGTTCATTCAGAATCTCGTGGACGCCCTCGACACGCCGTAGCGCCTCCTGCGCCATCTGCTTTTGGAAGTACGAGCAAACCACTCCTCGGAGGGTTACTCGCCCCTCGGCCGTTTCGAATCGAAGTGTCTTTCGCGGCACGTAGGGACTTCTTTCCAAGGCGTTCAGCACTTTGTCGTCCAGTGGCGTGCCGCGAACCTGCTCCTCTTGGGTGGTCTTGGCCATGGATGCGCTCTCTCGACGAGAACATGCCGGGGTGCAAGAGCCGGCGAGTAGAACCTTGGCCCAGCCTCCGGTGGGGAACGAAGGCCGCCTAGCTCATCCATCGGTAATCTGTTCCGCGTCGGTAAAGAATGAGTGCGGCAGAGACCTGGAATGAGAAGGATTCTAGGAAGATTGTTTCGGTCTTAGAGGATATTCGGCTTGGTGTCACGGCATCGCCAAGAGTTGGCACACCAAGGGACTCATCGCAAGGGCCAAGAGCAGGCCGCTGAGCACCTGAATACGACGGTGAAACCGCAATTCGAAGGCGGGATCTGAAGCGATCCGCCTCACGAACGCGACCCGAGCCGCGATACTGGCGTGCTGCCAACTCGATCGTTCGCGATCGATCGCCCCTGCGCTCGCCAAATCCTCGAGAGCCGAGACATACGTGGCCACCGGCTCGGCCTGCGCGGCTGCGGCCAAAGCCCGACATCCGAATAGGTCGGCCTGCCCCTCGAGCAACCGGCAATAGGGGCCGAACACAAACAACAAGTACCCGGCCAAACCCACGAGGGCCAAAACCCCCATGACGAGTGGAGGCATATCACTCTCGCTGCTTATGCCTCCGCTGACCTCGTGCAGGAAACCGGGGAACACTCCATCGACCAACAAGCCCAGGCCGACCGGGGCAAACATCGCCACGATGCGGAGAAAGAGGTGGCGATGTCGCAAGTGCCCGATCTCGTGCCCAAACACTGCTTGAATCTGTGCGTCGCTCAGTCGATTCAGGAGGCCATCGGTCAAGAAAACGTAACGAAACACCGGCACAAACCCCGCCACGGCCGCATTGAGCATCATGCCCCCCGTGTTCCAAACCAGGATATCGCGGGCCTTGAACCCCGCGCGTCGGGCCGTGCTCTCAAGCCGATCGCGAAGCGGTCCCGGCTCCAGAGGACGGGTTTGCCACACGTGCCTGAGCAGACTGGGAAATAGAATCGCCAGGAACACCAACGCGGGCACATGGGCTGCCGCCAACAAAACCCCGTCTTCGGCCTCCGGCAAGAAATGTCGGGTGGCATCCTGAAAGCCGAGAACCGTCAGCACCGGCACCACCAGAACGCCCAGATAGTGCCGCGCGTGGACCCCAACGTAGGTCCAGCGGCCCTGCCTGTCTCGGTGGCCGCGACGGGCACCGCAGCCTTCGTCCGAAGACCACTCCCGCGTGATGTCCCCTTGATCGCAACCTGGTTGGAGCCCCATGCCGCGGCGCATCACCTGGTCCACGTCGTACCAGACCGCCCAAGACAGGGCCAGTGGGGCGAGCACGGGCAAGAGGACCAGGACGTCATCGACTAAGACAGCGTGCTCCAAGCCCCAATTGACGCGCACCAGGCTGGTCCAGCCTAAGGCTCCAAGCACGATGGCCGCGCTACCCAACCAGATCGCCGAGTGGGCCGTTTGCCACCGACGGGCCCACCGAAACACCGCCCACGGGCTCGCGCCGCGTCGAAGCCGAATCCGTAACCACCAGGAGCCGAGAAGTGACCATCCAGGCGGAAGCAGCATCCCCAACAAGGACGACACCGCCCGTAGGGCCGAGTGGCTAACCGGGTAGGCGGGACTGTGCTCCGCGACGACCAGCGCCCCCAGCACCGCGAGAATCAGCAAGAAGTGCATCAGGCTCAAGCCGAATGAGAGTCCGTGGAGCCAGCCGCGCCATAGAACCTATGGTAATTGGCGACTGGAGAATCCTCAAGCGGGACCAACCGTAGGCGACGCCGCACGGCGCCAGGCGCGGAACAACAGGTCGATCCGCCATGATCGGTATAGACGGCGCTATGTGCGCGAGAACCTGCAAATTGCCCTCTTTCTCACACGATGGAGATTTGACTGGCGCGGGGCTCGACCTAGACTAGAATGAGGCTGAAGGTCTTGGCCAGGAGGGCCTGCCTTCGGTCAGCCCCACCTGAAGGCTTTCTCACCCCCGTGTTTGGGCAGGGCTGATCCACCCCGGACAGCCCTGCCCAGTTTCTTTTCGGCTCTGTTGACGAACTTCTGCCCGTTCGCTATGGATAGCCATCGTCGGGACATTGATGCCGTCAAGCAGGAGGGTCCAAGCATGGCGTCCTTACACGAGAGGTTCGGTTCGCCGTACGATTCGCCCGAACCGGCGGTGGAGTACGTGCGGCACGAGGTGGTCGATACGCCGGTCAGGGCCGACGTGGTTTGCGCCGAAGACGATGACTTCGACGACTTCGACGACGACGATTTCGACGACGACTTCGACGACGACTTCGAGGAGGAGTTCGACGACGAATTAGACGACGAACTCAGCGAACTGGAAGAAGAGGCAGGGGAAATCTCGCCCGACGGCCCGGTAACCGACGACGACGATTTCGAGGACGACGAAGACTTTCCGATCGAGGACGAGGACCTCGAAGCCGAAGGGTTCGACGAATGACGGAGAGGGCCATGTTGGACCTGGTCGCCGAAATCGAGGAGGCCGTCGCCAAGATCCGCCAGCATTGGTCGGGATCGGCTCGCGTGGGCATCATCCTGGGTACCGGGCTGGGAAGCCTCGCCGGCCAGATCCAGACCGAGGCAACGATCGATTACGAGGACATCCCGCATTTTCCTCGATCCACGACCGTGGGGCACACGGGTCAGCTCGTGTGCGGCACGCTCCAAGGGCTTGCCGTGGCCGCCATGGAAGGCCGGTTCCATGCCTACGAGGGCTACTCCTACCGGCAGATCACGTTTCCGGTCCGGGTCATGCGGGCCCTGGGCGCCGAGCTGTTGATCGTCTCGAACGCATGTGGCGGGATGAATCCACGCTACGGCCTGGGCGACCTCGTCGTGATCGAGGACCACATCAACCTGATGAACGGCAATCCGTTGATCGGCGCCAACGACGACCGGCTCGGGCCGCGCTTTCCCGACATGTCGGCACCCTACGATCGCCGGTTGATCGACAAGGCCATGGAAATCGCTCGCCGCGAAGACTTCGTCGCCCACAAGGGCGTGTACGTGGCCGTGACCGGCCCCAACCTGGAGACCCGGGCCGAGTACCGGTTTCTTCGGGCGATCGGGGCCGACGTGGTGGGCATGTCGACGGTCCCCGAAGTGCTCGTGGCCGTTCATGCGGGGATGCGGGTGCTGGGGCTGTCGGTCGTCACCGATATGTGCCTGCCCGACTGCCTCAAGCCCGCCGCGATCGACGACATCCTCGCGGTGGCGGCCGGCGCCGAGCCGAAGCTGCGAAAGATCGTCCTGGGTGTGTTGGGGGACGAGGCGGGCCGGGTCCGGCCCTAGGTTTATGGCAAAGGCCGCGACATGACGCCCGACCAGCAGGCCGCGCTGCGGAACATCCCTTCGGTCGAGGTGCTGCTCCATGACCCGCTCTTGGCATCCCATGGCGCGGCCGTGCCGCGCCCGGTGCTGGTCGATCTGATTCGCCAGTCGGTCGAGGAGGTCCGTTCGCGCTTGCGTTGCGAAGCGCCCGGCGCGGCCGACGCGGATGCGATCCGGCGCGACATCGTAACCCGCGTGGCGCTGCGAGCCGACGCGATGGCCCGGCCTTACTATTGCAAAGTGATCAACGCCACGGGCATCATCCTCCACACGGCCTTGGGGCGTGCCGTGCTCCCGGCCAAAGCGATCCGCCAGATCGTCGACGAGCTTTCAGGGTACTCGCTGCTTCAAGCCGACCTCCAGACGGGCCAGCGCTCGAAACGCGACGTCCGCATCGAAGCCCTCCTGAAACGGCTCACCGGCGCCCCCGCGGCCACCGTGGTGAACAACAACGCAGCGGCCACCTCGATCGTGTTGAACACCGTGGCCAAGGGGCGGGAGGTGATCGTCTCTCGCGGGCAGCTCGTCGAAATCGGAGGCTCGTTCCGTCTGCCCGACGTGATCGCCGCAAGCGGTGCCATCCTCGTCGAAGTGGGGACCACGAACAAGACGCATCCCCGCGATTACGAACGGGCGATCACCAACCATACCGCCGCGATCATGCGGGTCCACCCAAGCAATTACCGAATCTCTGGCTTCACCTCCGAGGTGCCGCTGCCCGAACTCATCGAGATCGCCCATGCCCGGGGACTCCTCGTGATCGACGACGTGGGCGCCGGCCCGTTGATCGACTTCGCACGATTCGGGTTCGAGCCGGAGCCGACGCTCCAGGCATCGGTCGCCGCTGGAGCCGACTTGATCACGGCCAGTGCGGATAAGCTGATCGGCGGTCCGCAGGGCGGCATCATCCTGGGGCGGGACGACTTGATCCAGGCGATCCGCAAGAATCCGCTGGCCCGTGTTGTCCGCGTCGACAAAATCACCTTGGCCGCCCTCGAGGCCACGCTCTCGTTGTTTCTCGACGAAACCCTGGCCCTCGATCAGGTTCCGACCCTGCGCATGCTCCGCCGCGGCCTGGCAGACCTCGACGCCCAGGCCAAACGCATCGCCTCGGCCTTGCGCCAAGAGACGGCGGCAACCGTCCGGGTGATCGACGGTTGCTCGCAAATGGGAAGCGGGTCGCTGGCGACGCAGGACTTGCCCACGCGCCTGGTGGCGATCGAGGCATCGATCGATCCTGGTGAGTTGGCCGCCAGGCTCCGGCGTCAGCGCCCCCCGGTGTTCGCACGGGTCCATAAGAACCAGCTCTTGCTCGACCCGCGCACCATTCTGGAGGGCGAAGAAGAGTTGCTCGTTCGCGCATGCCTGGCGGCACTGGCCAGCCCGCAGTGAACCCCAAACCCGCCGCGAACAAGAAAATAAGGAAGCCGCCAGCGGGGAGTCCAGCGGCTTCCTTCAGGGCTCGGTCGTCGTAGGGGAAAGGCCCGCCGCACCGGCCGTTCCATGGGGGAGGATGAGATGAACGGCCACGGCGGGGGGGAGTGACCACCGACCCTGCATCGGGGATTCGAACGCTACTTCCTCTTGTTTCGGTTCACAATCTAACGGCGAAGGACCTTCTGCTTCTCGGCCCTGCCTTTGGTTTTCTCGTTCTGCAACACCGCAGCGACCCTGAACGCATCGAAGGTCGAGGTGTGGCTCCTGTCCTTACTAACCCCGCAGTGCCGCCAAGGTATCGCGGCTCGCTGTGGTAAGTCCCCAACGGCACCCCGCTCCCGAGGTAAACGACGAAGCCGCCAGCCAACCAGGCCGGCGGCTTCCAGACGGTCAGAAGTCGGCGAAGCCCGTGTTACGGGCCCCATGACGAAAGGGGCTGAACGTTGGCTGATCAGCCACGAAATGGCGAATCCGCCATCTCAGAGGGCATCAATACCCCTTGCTTCTACTTCCCGCGCTTCTCGCGGAACTCTTTTATGAGCGCTTCCATGCCCTTCTTGTACTCGTCCAGGCTCAGGGCGCCGTCCTTGTTCTCGTCCATCTTCTTGAAGCGGGCCTTGAGTTGTTCCTTGGCCTTTTCTTTGTCCTTGGCCTTCTCAACGCGCGGCGTGGCCAGGAACTCGTCTTCGGTCACCTTGCCATCGTTGTTTTTGTCGAGTTGCTTGAAGCGTTCCTCGACGCTGAAGCGGCCCTTGCCCGCACCGCGCTTCCTTTCCTTCTTCTCCTGAGCCGAGGCGCTGGCCGCCAACGCCAGAACCAAGAGCACCACCAACACCGACCACAGTCGTTTCATCAGACTACTCCTCGAATAGGGTACAGAAACACCACCTGATCGGCGAGGATGCTCCCCCACGTTCCCCGTCGACAACATTCCACCGAGGGTAAACCCCGGACCCGGGTCGGAGTTTCGGGCACCACCGTCCGATTGCGCGATGGCGTCCTGGTTTATCGGAGGCTTGACGTTCGAATGTGCATCACCGACTGCGGCCGGTTGGTCTGCCACGATTGCTTGCACCGCGACCGCCTTTCGACGAACCAGTGACGATATAGCCAGCGGTAACGCACGCCCTAGGCCCCGGCAGTGTCCCGGGCGGACGACGCCGATCGGCGTCCGTCGTGCGCCTCAGACGCGCACGAATACCTTGTGGCGGTACAAGAAGTAGAGAATCAGCCAGACGGCTGCCAGTTGGGCAATGGGCGGGATGAGGTACCCATAGGCTCCGGCCAGCCGCGTCAGCCCGGCAATGTAGGCGTCCACGGTCTTGCTCAGGTAGTGGGGATGTGTGAGCATATAGGCCACGATCGCATTGGAGCCGATAACGATGAACGGGAAGGCCCAGGCGCGCAGCCGCCAGATGTCGAGCACCAGGTAGAACAGAGCCAACAGCAGATAGCTCCAGCCGGCGGCCCAAAGCACCATCGAACTCGTGACAAGATGCTTGTTCATCGGAAAGCGGATTTGCCACAGCCAGTCGCACAGCGAGGCCGCCCATGCGGGCTCCGTCAGCCCCTGGGCATCCCAAACCGAGGCAGGTCCTCCCGCAATGATCCATCCCAAGGCCAAAAAAACCAGCCCACGCGCCACCAACCCGAGTATTTTGCGCCACGGCGACCCCGGGTCGCGGAGCAGGTGGCCCGCAAAGACCCCCAGAAGCACCGTGGCTGCGTAGTTCATGCTGGGGAGAATCCAGGCATAGCCGCGATCGGAGTAGACGAATTGCCCCAGTACGGCGACGTCAATGGTATGGGCGAGGCTCACGCCCGGCTCCATGGTGCCCGCCGGGTGCCCGTCGAAGGGCACGAGCTTCATCAACGCCCAGTAGCCCAATAGAAAACCAGCCGTCACCAATGCCTGAATCCATCGCCGCGCGTGGATCAACAGGACGGCCGCAACCAGGTACCCCACCGCAATGCACTGAAGGGTGTTGGTATAGATTTTGAGCTTGCTGAGATCGAACTCCAGCAGGTTGCCCTGGGCGATCATGCCCAGCACCCAAAGCAAGAGCACCCGGCGAACCACCCGCCGATACGTCCGCGATTTCCTTTCGCCCGCCTCGATCCGCCTGCCGAAAGAAAACGGCATGACGGCGCCCACGACGAACAGGAACAAGGGCATGATCAGATCCCAGGCGGTGAAGCCTTCCCACGAGGCGTGCCGCATCTGCGCCTCGATGCTCGGAGGCACGCCGCCTGCGGTGAGTTTCAGAAGCGCGTGAACCAGCCAATGGCCCCCGATGATCCAGAACATGTCGAAGCCGCGCAAGGCGTCGATCGAGAGGAGCCGCTCGCCAGGAGGATGTTCTTCGCAAGGACCGGGCATGGTCGTGGCCTCGTTTCGGACTCGTGCCAATCCCGTGGGCCTAAAGGTCAAAGGGCCGCGCGGTAAGGCCGATGGTAACGGGTGGCGCTTCGCCAGGCAACCTCCCGGGTTGCCGGGCAGGCTTTCTGGCGGTCGTCTATCCGGCCAGCACGCGCGCGATGCGTCCAGCCGCCTGGCCGTCCCAGAGCGCTGGGCACGTGCCCGACTTGTAACGCCCGGCCAGAATGGCCTCGAGCTGCACGCGGAGCTGCTCGGGGTCGCTGCCGACCAGCGTGCTCGTGCCTTGTTCGACCGTGACCGGTCGCTCGGTGTTGGGCCGGGCGGTCAGGCAAGGAATACCCAAGACGGTCGATTCCTCCTGAAGGCCGCCCGAGTCGGTCACGATCAAGTGGGCCTGGGAGGTCAGGGCAAGAAAGTCAAGATAGCCCAACGGCGGAAGCAGCAGAACACCGCCGCCGTTGAGACGCTCCGAAAGACCGAACCGTTCGATCCGCTGCCTGGTGCGCGGATGGACCGGAAACACCAGGCGAAGCTGCCGCGAGGCCTCATGGAGCACGTCGAGCAGCCGGCCGAGCGTCTGGGGGCAATCGACATTGGCTGGCCGGTGGAGCGTCACCACGCCGTACTGGGCGGGCCGCAGACCGTGCCGCGCCAGCGTGTCGCGCGCCTTGGCCTTGGGCAAGAGCCACAAGAGGGTGTCGATCATCACGTTGCCCACCAGGTGCAGGTGTTCTTCCGCGTGTCCCTCGCGGCGGAGGTTCTCCATGCCCTGTGGCTCCGAGACGAAGAGCATGTCGGCGATCGAGTCGGTCACGATCCGGTTGATCTCCTCGGGCATGGTGCGATCGAAGCTCCGCAGGCCGGCCTCGACGTGGGCGACCGGCACGCCGAGTTTGACGGCCGCCAGGGCGGCAGCCATGGTCGAGTTCACATCGCCGACCACCACCAGCCGATCGTACCGCCCGCCGCCCGGCGGCCCTTGCTCCAACACTTCTTCCATCCGCTCCAAGACCCGCGCGGTCTGCGCGCCGTGTTTGCCCGAGCCCACCTCCAGACACACCTCGGGCCGTTTCATGCCCAGCTCGTCGAAGAACACGTCGGAGAGGTTCTCGTCGTAGTGCTGCCCGGTGTGGATCAGCACCGGCCGCACGTGCGCATACGCGGCCAGCGCGCGCAAGAGTGGGGCCATCTTCATGAAATTCGGCCGGGCCCCGACCACACAGGCGAGATGTTTCAGCATCGCAGTTTTCCCTTCGGCTCCGTGAGACCTACCAACGCGGTCTTCCACTAAATGGACTTGCGGGATCCTGGATCGCGGCCGTCTCGGCCGCATCGGTGCGGGCAAGATGCCCGCGCTCCGGCATTTCCCAGAATCGTGCAACACCATTTAGAAGGAGGGGGTGTGCTTTTCACGAGCCCTGCCCGTTTCATACTCTAGCTCGGAAACGACGCGTTCGATCTCGCCCAGGGTCCGCCACGCCGGGTCGCTGATTGGGCTGACCGCCAGGGCGCGTCGATACCACCGCTTGGCCGCTTCCAAGTCGGCGGATCGCACCCCACCCGATAGGTGGACAAACGTTTGTCCCAGGGTCTCGGCGTAGCCGGCGTCGCGGGGACAGAGGTCCGCCGCGCGCAGCCCGCCCGCCAGGGCGTGCTCCAAGCGCAGGTGCTTTTCGGCCAACGTCAGCCCGGTTCGTGGTACTCGTTGCAAGAAGAGCGCCTCGCGCAGCGGTGTTGCCGACCAGTCGGCAGCGATGTGCCGCAGGGTCGCCCAGAGACAAGCGCCCGTGGCGAGGATCAACGCGACGGCGAGGGCGTTGCGCCCCAGACGTCCGGCCGGCGGTTGGTGCTCGGGCATGGGCTCCCCTCCGGTGATCCCCAAGAGCAACCCCACCAGCACCGCGAAGATCCACGCGTTGGCCGGCACATGCAGGTTCCAGTCGAACAGTCCATGCGGTAGAAAAGCGGCCAGCGAGGCGCAAAGCCCCATCGCCATCGGCCGGTCCTGCCCGGCGATACGCGACCAACCGCGTCGCACTCGACGAACCGCGACCACGGCCAGCACGCCCGCGATGGCGAGGCCGACCACTCCTGCCTCGGCTGCCAGTTGCAGGTAGTCGCAATGGGCGAACGCCAGAACGCCGTTCGAGTCGGCGAAACGGGGATACACCTCGGCGAACGCGCCGAGTCCGAGGCCGAGCCACGGCGATTCGGCGAACATCCGGACGCAAAGACACCACACGCCCCACCGGCCGCGCACCGAGCCTTGAAGCGATTCGACGGCCGTTTGAATCGCGGCTGGCGCCTCGGCCTGTCGGGCAATGCCCGCAACGTCGCACGCGGCCAAGAGCGCGAACAAGACGACCCAAATCGCCACGGCCGCGGCAAGCAGCGCGCCCCAAAGCCGCCGGGCCCAGCCCGCCGACGCCTGCCAGCCGACCCACACGAGCCCCACCGCAAGCCCCGCCGTGCCTGCCCACGATTTCGCCCCCACTGCCACGGTGGCCAGGGCCGCTACGCCCAACACCGCGGCCGCCGCCACGCGAAAAGCGCGGGCTGGCCGGCTGCGGCGCGGCCTGCCCGGCGCCGCGCAGACCAACAGGGCAACGGCCAAAGGAAGCGTCATCTCCAGACAGCCCGCATAGTGGTTGCTGACCACATACGGCCCGAACGTATCGCCGACGTTCCACGAGCAGATGGTATAGGACACGCCCCCGACGCGCACCGGTTCGAACCGGCCGAACCCGGCGCTGTGCATGGGATGCAAGAGCGGGCTCTTGTACGACTTCAACGGGCCGCGCATGTCGTGGAAGCCCAACAGCGGTCCGCCGCGCCACGGCCACGTGGCCAGTCCGATGGCGAGCACCACTACGCCGATCCCCGCGACCGCGCAAGCCATGCGATGCCGCGCGTGGACGCCGCGCGCCAGGTCGGCCACCACGGCTACCAGCAGCCCGAGCAAGAACCACTGCCGCACGACGTGCAGCGTGGCGCCTGGTGAAACCGACGCCCGTGCCGAAAGCGGCCCACCGGTTGCCGCGGCCGCCGCGGCGTAGGCATCCTGGGCAAACGGCGACAGCACGGCGAGAAGGCCGTCGGGCAGAGCCGCCACCTGGGCAAGCCCCAAAACCGCGACGGCTATGGAAAGCCACAGAAGTCGCAGATCGCTCGGCCCCGCGACCAGCCAAAGCCCCGCCCCCAGCGCAGCCAATGCCTCGAGTACACCCAGCGACCACACCTCGGTGGCCCCGAACGCCAAGGGGCCG
>DYLT01000204.1 GCA_020721945.1 Blastopirellula marina | reverse complement strand
GCGCGTCCGCTGCCGTTGGGCTTCAGATCTCGACCCACTGGCCCGGCACGGGCACGGGATAGCGGCCTTGGGCGTCGGCCTGCACCGGGGGTGGGGTGTTCTCGTCCATGGCGTCGAGGTTCGGGCACCACTGGAAGTTCGAGGTCATCGCCTCGTCCCAGGTGATGATCCGGCCCATGTGGACGGCGGCCCGACCCATGATGTCGGCCAGGTTCGACAAGGCGGCGCGCTTGGCTTCGTTATGCGGCCGGTCGTGGCGGATCGCTGCCAGCAGGGCGTTCCACTCGGCTTGCCAGGGGGTGATGGCTTCCTTCGGCGCGCGCCAGTCGATGTTGTCGGGCGTGATGCGCTGGTCCTTGTAGGTGTGGACCGTGCCCACGTGAATCGCCCCGGAAAATTGCGCCGCGCGCTTCGTCCCATGCACGTACGTGGCGAACTCGTTGTGGCACTTGGGCAAGTAGCGGACCACGTCGTAGGCCTTGGTGCCATCGGCGAAGGTCCATTCGACCGAGAACGAATCGAGGTTCTGGCCGCAGTCGGTGCTGTGGGCGGCCCGGCCGCCGATGCCATGGGCCGAGACCGGCCAGGCGTCCTTGAGCCAGCAGATCTCGTCGATCTGGTGGATATCCATCTCGGCCCAGAGCCCGCCCGAAACCCAGTAGAACCGCACGAAGTTGCGGATCTGCCAGAAGAGGTCCTTCTCTTGCGGTGGCCGGGGGCCCAGGGGTCCCACGGGCTCCATGCGGTAGGCGCGGATGAGTTGGATCTCGCCCAGTTCGCCGTCGCGGATCCGCTTGATCAGCTCGTGACGGTTTTTCGAGTGCCGGCACATCAGCCCCGCGGCGATCTTGAGGTTCTTCTTCTCGGCGGCCTCGCCCGCGGCGATGATCCGCCGGACGCCGGGCGGGTCGGTGGCAAACGACTTCTCCATGAACACGTTGACGCCCTTGGCCACCGCGTATTCGAGTTGCACGGGTCGCCAGCCGGCATAGCCGCAGAGCATGGCCACATCGCCTGGGCGAAGGCAGTCGATGGCCTTCTTGTAGGCGTCGAAGCCCACGAAGCGACGTTCCGGCGGCACGTCGATCTTGTCGGCGTACTCCTTGCCGAGGTTCTTCAGCGCGCTGGTGATGCGGTTCTCGAAGATGTCGGCCATCGCGATAAGCTTGACCGGGCCGCCGGTGGCCTCGAAGGCGTCGCGTGCCGCCCCGCTGCCGCGCCCCCCGCAGCCGATCAGGGCCAGGCGGATCGTGTTGTCCTCGCCCGCGTGGACGTGCGGCACGGCCATGCCCGCCAGCGCCGACCCGGCGGCTATGGCCCCGGCATGGCGGAGAAACTGGCGGCGCGAACTCCCGTGGGCCTCGTGGTGGGTCGACGGTGCATGGCGATGCATGGTTCGGTTCTCCCTGATCTGGACATGCTGGTTTCGTATCGGAGGGGGGACGACGCGCGGCGAAGCGGGCCGGCACCCTGGGCAACTAGGGGAAAAGGGCCATCAGGCTGTCGGCAAAGAGCTTCATGCCGCGGGCATCGGGGTGGTTGATCGAGTTGACCATCAGCGTCGTGTAAGGAATGCCCTGGCGCCACAGCCGGCCGTAGCGAAGCGAGGCATCGGCCAGCGCAATCAAGTGTTTGGCCGCGAACTGCCGTAACCTCGACACGTACGGCCGAGGGTCGTCGTCGATCTCGCGCTCGCGGCTCAGTCCCATCCAGTCGGGACGCACATAATGCGGCGTGAGGATGATCCACTCGGCGCCGATGGCTTGGAAATCGGCCCGCAGCTTGCCGTAGCGCTCTTCGACCTGGGCGGGAGTCAATCCCGCGTCGTTGACGAACTCGGAGACGATCAAATCGGGCTTCCAGCCGAGCACCTTTTCCTGATAGTTGTGCGGACTGCCGGCCGGCTCGGCCAGATAGCTGGCCGTGTTCCGGCCACCCCACGCTTCGGTCATCAGCTCGATTGGGGCTTTGGGGAAGCGCTGGCGAAGCCTGGCGACGAACTGAGTCTGCCAGCGTTCGGGCTCGGGCAGGTAGGTGCCCACCGTCACGCTGTCGCCCCACGCGAGAATCCGCAGCGGCTGGCCCGCCTGGAGCTTCTGCATCGTCTTCGGCAGAAGCTTCTCGGCAGGCGTGGGGGACGACTTGGGTGGTTCGGGGTAGGCTTCCTCCAGAATGGGAAAGAGGTGCTCGGGCCCCAGCTTGGCCAGCCGGCCCGCGACCCAGATGTTGCCCAGGCGCCGATCGCCAGGCTGAAGCGCCGCGGGCAGCGGCGCGGCCGGCTTCGGCTCTCCCGGCCGCAGCACGATCTTGCCCGCGGCATCGCGCACGATGGAGTCCAGACGAAGCATCGCGTGGCGGTAGCTGACATAGACCGGCTGCCGTTCGCCAATCCGGCCGTTGGGCAACCGGCCGATGCTTCCCCAACGCAGATCGGCGGCGTAATCCTTGTCGCGTTCGAAGAGCCGCGAAGCGGGTTCAGGGCCCTCGCGGACTTCGAGGCTGGCGGGATCGAGCAGGTCGGGGGTGGTGCATTCCTCGGCCACGACCCCACGGAGCCGCGCGCCCCGTTGCCACCCGCCCCACGACTCGGCGCGGAACACCGGCAACGCGTCGTGCTTCTCGGCGGTCACGGTCACCACGGTGGGGCCCGGCACGTCGATCGTCGCCGTGACGCTGGGCGTACCTCCCTCGGCCGGCACAGTCACTTGCACTCGCCAATCGCCCGCCAGTTCGAGATGCACCGCGGCGCCGAAGCCGGGCGAGATCCCAAGCGAGAGGACTCCAGCGACAGCGGCACCCAAGCATGCACGGGACCCTAAGCGCATGGTCGGCAACCTCCTCGGTCCTTCCCTCGTCGCCCGGCAGAATAGTCGTCCCGCGCGCTGGTGTCAAGGCACGGGTGGGCGATCGGCACCTCGCGGCGAGGACGCCTTGCCGATCCGTTTCTGGCTTTCCAGCCAACGCAAGGCCGCGGTTTGCCAAGCCGTCCACATCGGACCCTTATAGCCGTTCAGGCCGTGACCACCCTCGGGCAGCTCCAGGTATTCGGCCGCAACGCGATGCGACCGAAGCGCCTCGTAGAATCGCCGGCTGTTGTCGGGCGAGACGGCCTTGTCGTCCTGGGCATGGGCCAAGAATGCCGGAGGCGTCCGGTCGGTCACTTGCGTTTCGTTCGAAAATCGGCGGATCGAATCCTCGGTCGGATCGGGGCCCAGCAGGTTGGCCCGCGAGCCGCCGTGGGTCGTCCGGTCCATCGTGATCACGGGGTAGACGAGGATCATGAAGTCGGGCCGGCAACTGGCGCGCTCGACCGGGTCCGCCGCGTGGGCGTCGCCCTGGTCGAAGTGGGTGCCGGCCGTGGACGCCAGGTGCCCGCCCGCCGAAAAGCCGATGATGCCGAGGCGCGCGGGGTCGAGGTTCCACGGCTTGGCCCGCGAGCGGGCCGTGCGCAGGGCCCGCTGGGCATCGAGCAGGGGGACCATCGGCCGGCCGCGCGGCAGCCGGTATTCGAGCACCAGCCCGGCCATGCCGTGCCCGACAAGCCACTGGGCAATGCCGTGTCCCTCGGGCCCGACCACCAGGGTGCCGTACCCACCCCCGGGACAGATCACCATGGCCGCGCCGTCGGCCCTGTCCGGCGCTGGGCGGTACACGGTCAGGTAGGCATTGGCCGCCTCGTACGTGCCGTCGCCCACCGGGGCCGAACCAGGCCAAAGCGCCATCCGCTCGGGCTTCGGTGCGGTCGTCTCCGTGGCCATCGCGGGTAGCGTGGCGATCGCCACCAGCACCAGCGTCGTCGGCACCGGCGTGCCGAGGCGGCCGACCAGACCCAATGCGGTTCGATGCATGGCAAGTACCCTCGGGTCAAGCGATGCGAGGCCTTTATTCTCCCACCGTCCGCGCCTCGGTAGCCAGCGCCTCGAGATGCGCCAGCAGCGCTTCGCCGGGCTGTTCCCATCGTTCACGCAGCCGCGCCGACACGGGCCTTGCCGTGCCGTCGCGCCGCAACTCGCCAAGGTATTCGCGCAGGATCGCGCGCGGCTCCGGGCCGCTTTCCAACAGGAAATGGACCCACGCCCAGGCCTCGGCATAGTCCTCCTGCGTCATGTCG
This sequence comes from Blastopirellula marina, assembly GCA_020721945.1. Classification (GTDB taxonomy): domain Bacteria; phylum Planctomycetota; class Planctomycetia; order Pirellulales; family Thermoguttaceae; genus JANLFZ01. Next base: position 5,656 of record DYLT01000204.1, on the reverse strand, counting down.
CGCCCTGGGTCGATGCGCTCCAGGCGCGGCAGGTCCGGCCGCCAGGTCGCGTGTCTGATCCTCTCGAGAAGCAATTCGAGGTGAGCCCACACGAGCCCCCGATGGCCGCGTGGAACCTCGCAGTACTCGGCCAGTCCTTCGTCGAGCCACAAGGGCAGGTTGGGGACGACCGAGTGCAGGTACCCGTGCGTCACCTCGTGGCGCAGGTCCTCGGCCACGCGATCGCCCCATTGCGCGTAGACCTGAAGCGTCGTGTCGGTCTCCAGAAAGAACGCCCGGCGCCGCGGGAAACCAGGATGGTCCCGACGCATGAACTCCTCGAACTGCATTGGGCTTTCGAACAAGTACACGTGAATCGGCTCGTCCGACATCGGCAGCCCCAGCAGATGCTGGAGGTCACGGCGCCTTGCGGTCAACTCTTCGAGCAGGCGGTGGTGGGCAGGCAGGGGAAAATCGCTATGAACCACGAGCTGTTCGCGGATCACCGTGTGCTGTGCCGGCAGGGCTGCGTTCGATGCCGCCGACATCGCGCATCCGCCGCAGGCCAGACTCGCCCAGCACGCCAAAGCCTTCAAACGATCCAGCCGGAAACCACGCTGGGAGGGCACCATTACCCCGTCCTTGTCACGCAACGGCCTGACCTCGGCGGCATCGTACCACACGCGGTCGAAAACCAGAAGGCCGAACCGGCAAGGTCCCAACGCCCACACCCCAGCCAGCCTCGAAGACCTACCCGGCGCGGTGGATGGCCTGCGACGGCGGTCTCGTCCATCTCCGGACCGTGACCGACCAGCGGTTCGGAGGGCCTATGCGACCTCGTGAATCACGACCATGTTGTGTGCCGTGACGGCCAGGCCGGTGCCGGCCACGAGCACGATCCGGTCGCCCGGCCCCAGCGCGCCCGAGGCGACGCCCCGGTCGGTGACGAACCCCAACAGGGCCGCGCTATCCTGCGTCGGGGCACCGGGCAGGGGAATCACGCCCCAGTACAGGCACATGCGCCGCAAGGTCGCCTCGGACTGGCTCACGCCCACCGTCGGGACGAAGGTGCGGTTCTTCGAGAGGACCCGGGCCGTGGTGCCCGAGGTGCTGGCCACCACGACCATCTTCGCGCGAAGTTCGGTGGCCAGCCGCGCGGCCGAGTGGACCACGGCCTCGGTAATCTCGTGCACCGCCGCGGTCGAAAAGTCCGGGCCCGCGGCGGGCGGCTGGCGCCCGTAGATCGACTCGGTCGCCAGAGCGATGCGGTGCATCATCTCGATGGCCTCGCGGGGATACTCGCCGATGGCCGTCTCGCCCGAGAGCATGCACGCATCGGCCCCGTCCAGAATCGCGTTGGCCACGTCGGTCACCTCGGCCCGCGTGGGAATCCGCGCGTGCTGCATGCTGTCGAGCATCTGGGTGGCGATGATCACCGGCTTGTGGCGCCGGGCGCATAAGGCGATGATCTCCTTCTGCACGACGGCCACGCGCGCGATGTCGATCTCCACGCCCAGATCGCCCCGGGCGACCATGATCGCGTCGGCCGCATCGACGATCTCGTCGAGTCGCTCCAAGGCTTCGGGCTTCTCGATTTTCGCGACGACCTGGGCACCGGCGCCTTGTCTTGCCAGGAACGCCTTCAGCTCGCGCACCTCCGTGGCAGCGCGGACGAAGCTCAAGCCGAGAAAATCGACCTCGTGGCGCGCGGCCCAAGCGGCAAAACGCCAGTCGGCCTCGCCCAGCGCGGCCGCGCTGAGCCTGGCCCCCGGCAGGTTCACCCCTTGGCGGCTGCGCACCACCCCGCCCTGGACCACACGGCACCGCGCGCCGTCGCGCCCGACTTCGTCGACTACCAGGCTTACCGTACCGTCGGCCAGCATCACCCGGTTGCCAGGGGCCAGTTCATCGACCAGCGGCTCGTAGGTGGTCGAGAGGTCCCCGGGCGATTGGGGCTGCGCCCGCACAAACCGCACGGTCTGTCCCCGCTCGAGCTGGATTTGTCCGTCCGGCAACTCGCCTAACCGAATCTTGGGTCCGGCCAGGTCCACCAGGACGGCCACGGGCCGTCCCAGCGCGCGGCGGACACGACGAATCGCATCGAGCCGCGCCTGGTGCTGCGCCTCGTCGCCGTGGGCCGTGTTGAGGCGGAAGACATCGACGCCCGCCTCGATCAGCTCGGCCAGCCTCTCCTCGCTCTGGCAGGCCGGGCCGACCGTCGCAACGATCTTGGTTTGCGAAGGCCGCGAGGCCAAGGGGACCGCAGGATCGCACATGGGTTGGACCTCGACGTTCCGGGGTAATGCGAGGGGCGTCCCCACGGGCCCTTACTCGGCCGAGGCCGGATCGCTCGCTTGGGGATCCTCGGCCAGTCCGGCGGCGGCAAGCACCTTCTGTTTGATCTCGTCGAGCAGTTGGGGATTGTCACGGAGGTATTGGACGGCCTTGTCGCGCCCCTGGCCGAGCTGAAGGTCGCCGTAGCGGAACCAGGCCCCGACCCGGGTGACGAGCCGATGGTTGAGGGCCAGGTCGAGCACGTCGGCCTCGTAGTTGATGCCGTTGTGGTGCATCATGTCGAATTCGGCGTTGCGGAACGGAGGGGCGACTTTGTTCTTGACGACCTTCGCCTTGACCCGCTGGCCGACGACATGGTCTTCGCCCTCCTTGAGCGTTCCCACGCGGCGCATGTCGATGCGGCACGACGAGTAGAACTTCAGGGCGCGGCCGCCGGGGGTCGTCTCGGGGCTGCCGAACATCACGCCGATCTTCTCGCGGATCTGATTGATGAAGATCACCGCGGTCTTGCTCTTGGAGATCACGCCGGTGAGCTTGCGGAGCGACTGGCTCATCAGCCGCGCCTGGAGCCCGACGTGCGAGTCGCCGATCTCGCCTTCCAGCTCTTTCTGCGGCACCAACGCGGCGACCGAGTCGACCACCACCACATCGACCGCGTTCGAGCGGATGAGCATCTCGGTGATGTGCATCGCCTCTTCCCCACTGGAGGGCTGGCTGACCAGAAGGTTCTCCAGTTGCACGCCAAGTTTCTTGGCCCAACTCGGATCGAGCGCGTGCTCGGCATCGACATAGGCGGCGATTCCGCCAGCCCGCTGGGCATTGGCCACGATGTGCAACGCCAGGGTCGACTTGCCGCTGGATTCGGGCCCGAAGATCTCGACGATTCGGCCACGGGGGATCCCTTGCCCTCCCAGAGCGATATCGAGGGACAGGCTGCCCGTGGGGATCCCCTCGATGCGGGCCGTCTTCTCGGAGCCGAGGGCCATGATGGCCCCCTCGCCGAATTGCTTTTCAATCTGGGCCAATGTGGTCTTGAGGGCCGGGTGACTCTCGAGCAAAGCGTCGGTCCGGCTGATCCTCTCCGCCTCGTCGGCGGTCTTGCCTCGCGGTGCCGGTTTCTTGGCCATCGGGGAGTTCGTCCTCGCCTTTGCGGCACTGACCATGGGCACACTCCATTTTGCTGAAGGAATGGGGACGTTTGCGCTTCCCGCCCGCGGCGGATGAAGATAGTATACAAACGTCCACACATTTCTTCAAGAGCCCTGGAGCATTTCCCGGCGCCAGGTAAGCCCCTCCGTGGTCCTTCCTGTCGCCGCCCGGCGTTCCCGCTCGCCGGGGTTCTCGTGCGCCCTTATTGTAGTACCTCGTGGGCCCGCGCCCAGCGACCGCCCCTAGAGTTCCACGCGCGTGGACCGGCGTCGGCGGAACCAATAGGGTGCAGGACCAAAGCGGCGACTCGGTTCACCGACAGGATACCGGTAGCCTCGGAACAAGCGGTAAAAGAGCAAGAGGAGCAAGGCTCCCGCCGTACCAACCAGGAGCCCCACCAGACTGACCGGAGTAACCCTTACTCCACCGAGGAGGTAGGAAACGGTGGCACACCCAAGGATGGTCCCGGCGACGCCCATCGCCAAGTTCGCCACGGCACCGCCGGGATCGCGTCCTGGCATGATCGCCTTGGCCAAGAGACCGACCACGGTGCCAAATCCAATCCAGACCAGCACGGTGTTGGCCCAGGCTTGTACTTGTTCAATGAACTCCATGTCATCCATGGCAGGGCTACCTTCCTTGATTGCCTGGGTTGCGCAAACTGACATTCGCGTCGGATACGAACGACCCGTATGACCGTTATCGGCCGCAAAACCTCCCAACTTTCCCGATTGTCCGCACGATGTTTCAGGACGCCGGCTGTTGTTGCGTCAGGCAGTGGACCGTGCCCAGCCCCAAGACCAGATCGACCGCATGGATGCCCACGACCGCTCGATCGGGGAACAGGTCGGCGAGGATGCCCAGGGCCTTGCGGTCCTGCGGGTCGTTGAAGGTGGGCACAAGCACCGCGGCGTTGGCGATATAGAAGTTCGCGTAACTGGCCGGCAGGCGCTGGCGGCGCCAGGAGAGCGGTTCGGGCATGGGCAGCGACACGACTTGGATTTTCGAGCCATCTTCCAGGCGCATCCCTTGGAGCCGTTCGTAGTTCTCTTCCAAGGGGCGGTAGTTTTCGTCGCGGGGGTCGCGGCTGCGGGCCAGCACGACCGTGCGCGGGTTGACGAACCGGCAGAGATCGTCCACATGGCCGTGCGTATCGTCGCCGGCAATGCCACGACCCAACCACAAGACGTTGGTCACCCCAAGGTACTGATGGAGGCACGCCTCGAAGTCACCACGCCCGATGCCTGGATTGCGGACCTGCGTGCGTGGGTCGAGGTAGCACTCTTCGGTGGTCAACAAGGTGCCGCAGCCGTTGACGTCGAGGCCCCCTCCTTCGAGCACCAGCGGCCTGCCGTTGCAACGGGCATCGAACCGGGGCAGGTCCAGCCGCCGGCTGACCCACTGGGGAATTTTGCGGTCCTTGCGCCAGTTGTCGTACCGAGCCCAGGCATTGAAGTGGAAGTCGACGATGGCCGTCTGACCGCGGCCGCGCCGCGTGCGGCGCACAAAGATCGGCCCCGAGTCGCGCATCCACCCGCGGTCCGTGGCCAGGCGAAAGAACTCGACCTGAGCCAGATCGGCCCGAGCCGTGCAAAGCACCCGGCACGCCCGTTGTTCCACGGCCTTCGAGCCGACGAGAATGCGCACTTTCTCGCCCGGCGCGATCTTGCGTACGATTTCACCGTAGGCCCACGCCACGGCCTGCATCTTGCCGGGCCAATCGGTGGGTTCCTGGGGCCAGCCCAGCCACGTGGCCTCGTGCGGGGTCCACTCGGCAGGCATCGAGAATCCCAACTCGGCGGGCGTTGCTTGCGTCATCGGCGACATGATGGGAACCGAAACCAGCGCAAACCGTGCCGTCACGCGGCAAAGGGATCCCGATTATACCACGGTTGCTTGCACTCCCAGCAAGCGGGGAGTATGCTGAAGGTCGCCTCCGGCGCGCGGGGCAGGCAAGACGGTGTCGGCCTTTGTCGATCCTTTTCATTCATCGATTCCGTGAGGGGAAGAATGTTCTGGTTCGCCTCAAAGAAGCGTTGGTTGGTTGGGCTGGGCGGTTGCATGGCAGCCGCGTTGGTCCTGATCGCCGGGTGCGGCTCGCGTAGTGCGAGCAAGAAACAGCAAGAGTCGAATCTCAAGCCCCTGGCCATCCTGTATGGGCAGTACATGGGGCAGAACCGCGGGCAGCCGCCAGCCAACGAGGCCGAGTTCAAGAAGTTCGTCACCTCGCAAG
>DYLT01000203.1 GCA_020721945.1 Blastopirellula marina | reverse complement strand
GGCTGCGGCGGCGGACCGCTTCGGCTTTGGTAGGCCAGCGCCCACTCGGTTCGACCGACCCGTTCCGACACCAGCCGGCAAGCCTCCTGCAACTGCTCGACGTAGTTCGAGCAAGCCGCCATGGCCAGGGGAATGCTGTGGGCGGTGTAGACGAGCCGGGCCAAGTCTCGGCGCGAGGCCGGAACCTCCTCGAGGGCCGCTCGGACCCGATCGGCCATCGGCTCGATGAATCCGGGATGGTTGTAGAACAACCGCAGCTTTTCGACCACCGGAGCGGTGGGACCGGCTGCCTGCCTCGCGCGCTCGATCTCCTCCAGGTACTGGCGACATCCTGAATAACTGGCAAACGCCGAGGTGACGAAGGCCAAGGCGCGCCGCACGCCGTTGTCGGCCATCTCCCGAATCGTGTCTTCCAGCAGGGGATGCCAATGCCGGTTGCCCCAGTAGACGGGCAGGCGCACCCCATGCGCGTTGAACTCGGCGAGAATCGCGGCCAGCAAGGCGCGGTTCTGCGAATTGATGGGACTAACGCCGTCAAATAGCTCGTAGTGCTCGCCGACTTCGAGCAATCGCTCGCGGGGTACACGCTTCCCGCGCACCACGTTCTCGAGAAACGGCAAGACGTCTTCGCGGCGCTCCGGACCGCCGAACGATACGAGCAGGAAGGCATCGTAGGGTGGCGAGGCGGATCGAGACTGACCTAATGAAGGATCCTTGGGGGCCGCGTCTACCCCGGGACCTCGATCCGGCCGTCGGCCCTCGTCCGTCATCGCGTATCCCTTGGTTCTCCCGTGCCCGCGCCGGGACTTGAAGCGGTCGCTCTAACCGCTCATCTCATAAGTAGTTCAGGCGATACCGCAGTGCCCCGCGCTGCAAGGGTCGCAGCGTGTTTCCTCGATCATACGCCAACCGATGACGACCTGCAAGCGATTCCGCGCAACCGTGGGCGGGGACTGCCCCCACGCTCGCGGCGAAGCCCGCGAAAATCGGACGGTCCCCGCCGGGCGTGCCGCTTGGCATGGCCACTCGATCAGGCGGTCCGCGAACGCGAGGAAGTTTCTCGGCCACCGCCGAACGGCGGCACGAGCGGGGGTTCGAGGATGCCGTGCTCGCAAATGATCGCGCGGATGAGCCGGGCGGGCGTCACGTCGAATGCGGGGTTGTAGACCTTGACCCCGTCGGGCGCGGTCTGCCGGCCGAAGCCGTGCGTTACCTCCCGGGCATCGCGCTGCTCGATCGGAATGGCGTCGCCGTGCGGCAGCGACAGGTCGAACGTGCTCGACGGCGCGGCCACGTAGAACGGAATCCCATGGGCCTGGGCGAGTACCGCCAGGGAATACGTGCCGATCTTGTTTGCCGTGTCGCCGTTGGCCGCGATCCGGTCGGCTCCCACGAGGACCGCTTGCACCCGCCCCTCGCGCATGACCTGGCCGGCCATCGAGTCGCACAACACCGTCACGTCGATGCCGCGCTGGACCAACTCCCAGGCGGTCAGCCGGGCGCCTTGGAGGAGCGGTCGGGTTTCGTCGGCGTAGACGTGGATCCGTTTGCCGGCCTCGACCGCGGCAAAGATGACCCCCAAGGCGGTGCCATAGTCGGCGGTGGCCAGCCCCCCCGCGTTGCAATGGGTCAGCACCCCCTGGCCGTCGGCCAACAACGTTGCCCCGTGGCGGCCAATGGCCCGGCACATCTGGCGGTCTTCCTCATGAATCCTCCGGGCCTCGGCCAGCAGGGCGGCGAGGATTTCCCGCGGCGATGCCCGGCCGCGACGCCCCAGCCCCGCCTCCTTCATCCGATCCAGGGCCCAGAACAGGTTCACCGCGGTGGGGCGGCTTCCGGCCAGACGCGCGACGACCTCGTCGAGCCGCCGGAAGAACCGCTCCTGGCTTTCGTCGGCCAGCCCCTGGAGCCCCAGAACCACTCCGTAGGCCGCGGCGATGCCGATCGCCGGCGCCCCGCGTACTCGAAGGCCCTGGATCGCCTCCCAGACGGCTTCCACGTCGCGGCAGTCGATCTCGACGAACTCGGTCGGCAGGCGCGTCTGGTCGATCATGCGCAACCAGCCTTCGGTGTCGCCGATCCAGCGGAGGGTTTCGACGGACTTGACGTGCATGAGGAACCTCGGCGTATTCGGTACGCGCTCTGGGGGCTTGGAAAGGAATCCGAGGAATGGCCGCGATTTGCGGGCCGCTACTTCCCGAGGCGAAACTCGCGGATCCGATCGACGCGAAACGTCTTTTCCATTTGGTCCAGATGGCAGTAGGCGACCAGGTACGGCCGCCCGCCAGACCGATACAACCCCCGCGGCGTGATCCGGCGGCGCGAAAGCCCCCGACTGCCGCCATCGTACACCATCTCGACCACGCAAGACGTTTCGACCGCCTCGGCGAGGGCCTCGAATCCCGGCGGTAGCCGGATGGCCTCCTCCTGGCTCGTCAGGCGCAACGGCGGCGAGAGGGCGCACAGGTCGCGGAGGCGTCTCAAGCCGGGCCTGCCCGAGACCATCCGCTGGAAGATCGCCATGACCAGACGCGCGTCGGACAGGCCCCGGTGTTCTTCCCGGTCGGCCACGCCCAGCCGCGATGCCAGGTACTCCAACCGGTGACTGGGCAACGCAGGGAGGCAGGTGCGCGCAAGGTCGAGGGTGTCGATGACCGCATGGCCGGGCAAGGCAATCCCTGTGGCGACCTGGGCCGCGCGCAAGAACCCCAAGTCGAACCGTGCATGATGGGCCAACAGCACCGTTTGCTCGCTGCCGAGAAACGCCAAGAACCGCGGCAAGGCCTCGGCGACCGTGGGTTTGCCTCGGACCATCGCCGTGGTGATCCCGTGGATGCGGATCACATCCCGAGGGATCGCGCACTCGGGGTCGACCAACTGCGAGAAGCAGGTAGCTTCCGGTTGACCGAGTTGGAAACGCACCGCCCCGAACTCGACGATCCGGCAGTACGAGGGCGACAGCCCGGTCGTCTCGAGGTCGAACGCCACGAACGTCGCTTCGCCAAGAGGCAGGTCATGCATCGAAGCAAGTCTCGCACGGGGGCCTGGGGCGTGGACGGCCGTGGACAGCGCGGGAAGCTTACGGCCGGCGCACGAACTTCTGGGCCCGCTTGCCCTGGATGTCGCAGGCGTAGATGTTGCCGTGCGAGTCGAGGGCGATGGCGTGGACCCAGTTCAATTCGCCGGGCTTCTCCTTGCCGTCCTCACCCTTGGGGATCGTCCAAAGCTGCTGCACCCTGCCCGAACCATCCAGTCGCATGAACAATTGGTCTTTTGGCGGGCAGCCGAGCAGGCCGGGCCCCTGGTGCCAGATCATCGGCGACGACCCGCAGACCCAGATTTCGTCGCGGGGAGAGATCCACAATCCCCACGGCACCAAGAGGTTGCGCCATTCGGCGAGGAAGCGCCCCTCTTGATCGAAGACCTGAATGCGCACGTTGCTGCGGTCGGCGACGTAGAGCCGGCCCTTCGAATCGACGACGATCGAATGCGGCAGGCTGAACTCGCCGGGCTTGCTGCCGAGCCTCCCCCAGGCCTTGACGAACTTGCCTTGCGGATCGAAGTGGACGATGCGGCTGTTGCCGTACCCGTCGGTCACGAACACGTCGCCCGACGGCGTCATCGTCATGTCGGTGGGCCGATTGAGGTGCGTGGCGTCTTCGCCCGGCTCGCCCGGGGTGCCCAGGGTCTTGAGCAACTTGCCTTCCGGCGTGAATTGGAACACGGCATTCTTGCCCACATCGGCGGCCCAGACGGTGCCATCGCCGGCGACTTTGAGGTAATGCGCCTTCTCGATCACATCGTCGCCCCATGCCCGCAACAACTTGCCCTGGGTGTCGTACACCCGGATGGGCGGCTTGGCCCGGGTAAACACGTACACCTGGTCCTTCGCGTCGACGGCGATGCCCGAGGTCTCGCCCCAGGGCATGGTCGCCGGGCGTTGCGGCCAGGCGGGATCGACCTCGTACCAGGGTGTCATATTCACCCGCGGCGGATCGTCCGCCGGGGTCTTCAGGACCGGAGCTTGTGCCGCCGCCAGGGTAGTCGATGCGACCGCGACAACGCCCATCGCCCAGCCGATCCAACGATGCAAGCAACCCGACATGGCAAGACCTCCCAAGACGCGAATGTGCCACGGAACACGCGGTCCATTGTACTCGGCCGGTCGTCCTTGGGCGAGAGCGCTGGCAACGACTTCCAGTCGCCGCGATGCCCGGCGCGGCACTGGCCCCGAAGAGACACCGCCCGCGGCGACGAGACGAGGCATGAGAGGCCAAGGGTTGTTTCGGCGGACGCACGGGGCTATGTTGGGCCTCGTTCCGGCCGCACCGAGGCCGCGCGACCACGGCCCACCCGATCAACTCCACGAACCAGTCGCTCATCGCCAATCGCCCGACGCCGGCCAACCCGCGATGGGACGAGTCGATCGGCTTCCGCAGCTATCACGTCGGCGGGGCGAACTTCCTCTCGGGAGACGGCGCCGTTCGTTTCCTGAGCGAGACGATCGATGGGGTGGTCTACCGCGGCATGGCCTCGCGCACCGGCGGCGAGACGATCACCACTGCCTGATGCCGCGGTATGACCACACGACCCGATCGGGTCCGACGTCTCTCGGAGGGACATCGAGAGGCTGTAACGGTGAGTTCCTTCGGCACGATAACCTCGAAATCGATCAAAATGGACTTGCGGGATCGTGGAGCGCGGCCGTCTCGGCCGCATCGGTGCGGGCAAGATGCCCGCGCTCCGGCATTTCCCAGAATCGTGCAAAACCATTTTGGGTCATGCCGCCCGCCGGCCATGGCCGCGCGGGACGTCGGGCGCGCAACGCCCCGAGCATTACCGAACGATCTTGCACGACGGCAGCGCGCGCGCAAGCCGCCGGACGCCTTCGTCCGAGACGCCGGTCTGACCCAGGTGGAGCGCCTGGAGCGCCTGGAGCCGAACCAGGTGCTCCACCGCGGCGTCGGTCACGTCGCCGTTGAGCGTCAGGTCGAGAACGCGGAGCTTCGTCAGGCCGGAAAGCCGGGCCACGCCCGCATCGGTGATGCGGTTCGCCGCCAGATCGAGGTGTTCCAGGTTCGCAAGCGCTCCGACGACGTCCAGGCCCGCGTCCGTTACTTGGGTCTGGCGGAGTTCCAGGCGAACGATTCCCGCAAGACCGCGGAGGTGGGCCAGGCCGGCGTCATCCACGCCGGTCTCGCTTAGCCGGACGAGGGCCAGCGAGGGCTTGGCGCCCAGATGGGCCAGGGCCGCGCCGGTGATCGGCAGGTCGCGGAGCATGAGTTGGCGGAGCTTGGGGAAGCCCCCGAGGCACCGCAGCCCCTCGTCGGTGAGGCTGTAACAGCGGAAGAGATTCAGCTCTTCGAGGGGCAGATCGCTCAGGTGGGCCAGGCCGGCGTCGGTGATCGGCGCCTCCTGGACCGTCAAGCCGGCGAGCCATCGCAGGTCCTTGACGATCGCCAGACTCTGGTCGTTGACCTGGTAGCCGCCCAGGCGCAGGACCTTGAGGCGCTTCAGCCCGCGCAGGTGTTCGAACCCCGGGTTGCCCACCTGGGCGCAGTTGCGCAGATCGAGCAGCCGCAGCGAGGGCAGGTCGCGCACCAGGTTGGCCACGCCCTGATTCGTGAGGTTCACCTCCAAGAGCGACAGGTTCGCGAGTTTGGGGAATCGCGTGAGGTGCGCGAGCCCGGCGTCGTCGACCAGCGCGCTGCGGTGGACGGTCAGCGCCGCGAGCTGGGGCAGCCCGGCGAGGCGCTGGAGGCCGTCGTTGTCGATCTGGACGTTCAACAGCGACAGGTCCGTCAGTTTGGCCATGCGGCTGATCTGGTCGATCCCGGCCCGCGTGACCCCGGCGCCGGAGACGCGAAGCCGTTTGAGGTTCGGCAGTGCCGACAACCGCGCGAGTTCGGCGTCGGTCACCGAGATGCGGTCGCTGGCCAGATCGGCGCCCACGAGCCGGCCCGCGGCGTCGAACTCCACCTGCCCGCGCAGGCCGTCGATCGTCGTGATGGCCGCGACGAATCGGGGATCGGCGCCGTCGGGGACCTTTCCCGCGCGCACCGCCTCGGCGATGGCTTGTTCGCTGCGGACCGGCGAGTGCCGCTCGGCGGCCGCGCCAGGGACGACCCCAAGCAAGGCCAGAAGCAAGCCGGCGCAAAGGGTCCCCAGCGCCCTCCTCGCGCCGGCGGCCCAAGCCCGATCGTGGCAGGTAACGGCAATCGCCAGCATGGCCGAGGCCTCCCGAATCGCGTGCGTCCGCCGAAAAGGTTTCGTGGCTGCGTCAGACGATCTTCGAGACGAGCACCACGTCTTGCTCCTGCTCGTCGTTGAACACGAAGCCGCGGTTCCGGAAGGTGGCCAACATGCGGGCGTTTTCCTTCGAGGTCTCGGCGACGACCTTCTTCACGCCCCACCGCTGGGCGATCTCGAGGCAGTAGTCGGTCAGCGCCCCGCCCAGGCCGTGGCCATGCCACCGGTCCACGACGATCACGGCATACTCGGCCGCCTCGTGGTTCACGTCGGCGACCAGACGCCCGACGCCGATGAGCTTGCGTTCGCCGTTCTCTTCGACCTCGGCCACGATGCCCATCTCGCGGTCGTAGTCGATGAAGCAGTAGCGCGCGGCCATTTCGTGGGTGGTCTGCTTGAACAGGTAGCTGAAGCGGAACCAGAGGCTCTGCGTCGAGCAATTGGCCAACAGGTCGTGCCACAGGGGTTCGTCTTCGGGCTTGATCGGCCGGAGGGTGACCGGCGTGCCGTCCTTGAGCTTCCGTTCGGCGACGAACTCGTCGGGGTACGGCCGGATCGCCAAATGGGCGTACGGCCGCACGCCGTGGACCGCCAACTCGCGGTCGACCACGACCCGCGCGTCCAGGGCGATCACCTCGTGCGGGGTGACCAGAAGCGGGTTGACATCGAGTTCCTTGATTTCGGGATAGTCGGCCACCAGGTACGAGAACCGCATGAGGATCTCGATCAGCCGGTCGATGTTCACGGCCGGTTTGCCCCGATAGCCTCGCAAGAGCGGCCACGACTTGAGCGACTCCAGCGCCCGCCGCGCCAGGGCCTCGTTCAACGGGGGCATGGCCAAGGCGCGATCGCGGAAGACCTCGGCCGCCACGCCGCCCATGCCCACCATGATCACCGCGCCGAAGACCGGGTCTTTCTTGGTGCCCAGAATCAGCTCGAAGCTGTTGGGATAGGTGACCATCTTCTGCACGGTGACGCCGAGGATCTGCGCGTCGGGCCGCCGTTCGGCCGCGGCCTTGGTGATCCGGTCGTAGGTCTGCCGCACCGCGTCGTCGCTGCTGAGGTTCAGCACCACCCCGCCCACGTCGGTCTTGTGCGTGATCTGCGGCGAGTGGATCTTCATCACCACGGGATAGCCGATGCGGTGGGCGACCTCGACCGCGTCCTCCGCCGATCGCGCCAGGTAAGGCTTCGTGACGGGAATCTCGTACGCCTCGAGGAACGCCTTCGACACGTTCTCCGAAAGGACGTCGCTGCCCTCGGTCAGGATCGTGTCGAACACCGTGCGCAGCCGCTGGCGATCGAGCTTGAACGCCACGGGAATGTCGCGCGGGGTCTCGTGCAGCATGCTCAGGTTGCGGGCGTAGGTCACCAGGTGCATGAACGCACGCACTGCCTTCTCCGGGGTGTTGTAGGTAGGTATTCCCGCGGCGTTGAGCACCCGGGTGCCTTCGTCCACCGTGCTGCCTCCCATCCACGCGGCGAGGATCGGTTTGTGCGCCCGGGCGGCCGCCTGGCCCACCGCGTGCGCCGTGCCCGTCGAGTCGGTCATCGCCTGCGGGGTGAGAATCACCAGCACCGCGTCCACGCCCTTGTCCTGGAGGACGATCTCGAGGGCCTTGGCGTACCGATCGGGCGGGGCGTCGCCCAGCACGTCGATCGGGTTGTTGTGCGACCAGAACGGCGGCAGGACCTCGTTCAACTTGGCGATCGTCTCGTCCGACAGCACGGCCAGTTCGCCGTCGCGGTCGATCAGGGCGTCGGTGGTCATCACGCCCGGCCCGCCCGCGTTGGTGATAATCGCGAGGCGGTCGCCCTTGGCCGGCTGGTGCCGGGCCAAGAGTTCAGCCACGTCGAACATATCCTCGATCTGGAAGATGCGTTCGATGCCCGCCCGCTGGAACGCCGCCTCGTACACGGCATCCACGCCCGCCATGGCCCCCGTATGCGAGGCCGCCGCTTGCGCCGATTGGGCGAACCGGCCCGCCTTGTAGGCGACGATGGGTTTGGTGCGCGCGAACGCCCGGGCCGCCGACATGAACTCGCGGGCCTCGGTAATCGACTCGATGTACAGGATGATCGATTGCGTCTCGGTCGCCGAGCCGAAGTAGTCGATCAGATCGGCCATGCTCACATCGAGCATGTTGCCCACCGAGACGAAATACGAAAACCCGATGCCCTCGTCGATCGCCCAATCGAGCACCGACGTACACAAGGCCCCCGACTGGGAGATGAAGCCGATGTGCCCTTTCTTCGGCGTCGCCGCCGCGAAGCTGGCGTTCAACGAAATGCCCGGTACGATGATCCCCAGGCAGTTCGGGCCCAAAATCCGCATCCCGTCGTACTTGGCCTGCTCCTCGCGGACCTTCTGCTCGAGCTTGCGGCCTTCCTCGCCGATCTCCCGGAAACCCGCCGAGATGATCACAATTCCCCGAGTACCCGCCTCCCCCAGATTGCGAATCAGCGAGGGCACCGTCGAGCCGGGCGTGCAGATGACCGCCAGGTCGGGAGCGTGCGGCAGGCTTGCCACGTCCTTGTACGCCTGGATCCCTTGAACCGACTCGCGCTTCGGATTCACCGGATAGACCACGCCCCGAAAGCCGGAGCCAATCAAGTTCCGCAGCACCGTATAGCCGACGCTCGTGGGGGTATCACTTGCTCCAATCACGGCAACACGGCGCGGATCGAAGATCTTGTCGAGATTCAGCGTGCTCACAGAAAGCTCCTGGGCGGGCGCAGACACGGGAAAGAGAACATAGGTCAGCCAGAAATTCTTCAGTATAGTACTTCGGGAAAGATACGGGAAGCGTTGAGGTTTGCGTTGAGAGGTCGGTTGCGGAGAACTCTAACGGTTCTTACGGAACTGGCGAACAGGAGAGAGTTTCCCGCCGTTGCGATTCGAGCGGAAGTGCAAGCAAGAATCCCAGAGACCGATGGCAATTATTCTCGCTAGACATGCCACGCCCCACTTTTCCCTCCCGCCCCAGAGTATTATAATAGGCCCGCAGGCACACCGCCTTGTTTTGTGTCCTTGCCACGCCGCTCGCGCACCCCCACGAGGACCATGCTCATGTCGGACCACTGCTGCTGCCAAGGGCGTTGCGGCGACAGGCCGCCTGTATCGCTTAGCCGCCGGGAATTCCTCGAGTGGCTCGCCGCAGGCACCGCGGGATGGACGCTCGCCGAGCTGGGCTGGGCCCGGGCAGGCGAGCCGGCTCCCCCGGCCGCTCCCAAGGCCCCAAGGGCCAAGCACGCCCTGACCCCACCGCGCGTCTATCGCGGCAAACATCTCGAGGCCGTGGCCATGCCCCTGGGCGGCATCGGCACCGAAGATGACGCGATGATCGCAACTCAGGGTAAAGTCGGCCTTGCCTTGGGCATCCGTAGCAGCGACGGCGAGGATGGCCGAGGCCCCCAGGGGGACGATGGCGTTGAAATGGCTCACCACGGGAAATATTCCCAGGTTGGACAGATAAAAGCTGGCTCCCTGATAATCCTCGGGACTGAGGCGGCCCTTCTTGACCTTGC
>DYLT01000548.1 GCA_020721945.1 Blastopirellula marina | reverse complement strand
CGTAACCGTTCACACCCTGGAGTGATTTTCCTGGAACATGGATCTGGACTTGGACACCGCTTGTGTGGCACGACGGTGCGTAGGGAAGCGGCCGTCACGGAAGGGTGATTCGTCAGCGGCCACGCTGGGCGTGACACGCCATCGCAAGCGTGATTTGACATTGCACAGAAAGTCGATGCGATCCTTGCCTTGCCGGGTGCGCGGGAGCGTCTTCGGCGGCGGGTCGAAGGTGCGGCGGCAAGGGCCTGGTGCGCGACCCGCCGGGTGAGATAACGTGGTGCCGCGCGGCATGCCATCTTTCGGCATGAGATCATCTGGCTTGCACTGCCAGCCGTCGCTTGCACTCGTCGAGGATTTCCCTCGTGCGCGTGGCCCCGCAGCGTGTGCATCCGGCCGCGCGAACCTCCAACAGCGCGTCGAGCGTGCGCACTCCCCCGGCAGCCTTGACCTGCACGTGGGAGGGCGCGTGCTTGCGCATCAGCTTGAGGTCATCGAGGGTCGCTCCGCCCGTGCCAAACCCGGTCGAGGTCTTGACCCAGTCGGCCCGCAACTCGCCGCAGATCTCGCAAAGCCGGATCTTGTGCTCGTCCTGGAGATAGCAGTTCTCGAAGATCACCTTCACCTTGGCCCCGGCCTGGTGGGCACACTCGATGACGGCCTGGAGGTCGCGTCGCACGTAGTCCCAGTCGCGGCTGAGGACCTTGCCGATATTCACCACCATGTCGAGTTCCTTGCCGCCGTCGGCCAGGGCTGCCTCGGTCTCGGCGACTTTGACCCGCGTGGCGTGGCTGCCGTGGGGAAACCCGATGACCGTGCTGGGCACCACCGTGCTTTCGGCCAGGATCTCGGCGCACCGCTTGAGGTAATACGGCTTGATGCACACCGAGGCGACACCGTACTCGACGGCCACCCGGCAGCCATCCTCCAATTCCTGGTCGGTCAGCACCGGCGCCAACAGCGAGTGGTCGATCATCTTGGCGATGGGTTCGTAGGTGTAGTCCATGGACCCTCCGATTCTCCAAGCCGAGGCGTTGTTCTCCGGACCGAGGCGACCGGCCGTCAAGCCGATACAATACCCAGGATACGACGTGGACGCGGATCGAGCAATCCCCCGGCGTCGCCAGTCCATCGTGTTCCCCTCCCCATCGACGAGGTTCTTGCCGAGGTCGTCGCCGCGCTGCGTTCGTCGGGAGCGGTCGTGCCGAGCGTCGACCGGGTCGGAAACCGTCGGAAGCGTCGGCCATCCGGCCCGGTTTACATCCCAGCGCGTGTGGCCATAATGGACGGGCGGTTTCCGGCAGAGCCGCGTTGGCCCTTTGATGCTCGAGCAGGAGACGACCGTATGAACCCGCTGGGGAAGAAGCGCCTCGGGACGATTCTGGTGTGCATGGTGGCCGGCATGGCCGCGCCGCTTTGGGCCGGCGAGGATCGGCCGGCGGCCCGGGCGAGCCGCGGCGCGCTGGACGACCTGCTCGCCGGCCG
>DYLT01000547.1 GCA_020721945.1 Blastopirellula marina | reverse complement strand
GGGGGGCAGTCGGGCCGTCCTGGCCATAGGCCTTGCGGAAGGCCAGGTCGTTGCCGTCGTAGCGGAAGACAGACCAGCGTCGCCCGGCGACCTCCACGGCCTCGCCCAAGTCCAACCGACCGGGCGGGTCGAGCACGAACGCCAGGCGCGCCTGGGACGGCAGCCCGGCGAGCCGCTGCTCGAAGTAGTCCCCCAGAGTTGCGGGCAGGTTTTGCGCGATCACGATCGGTCCAGGGTGTATGTCTGGAACGCGGCCTCACCATCCAGACACTCGGCCAGTTGCCGGTCGCGGGTGAGAACGGTCAGGTTGGCCTGGCGGGCCGTGGCGACGATCAGCGCGTCCATCCAGCCCAGGCCGCGCCTTTCGTACCGCTGCATCCAGGCCCCGGCTTGCTGGGCGGTGACAGAATCGAGCGACAGGCGTGTGAAGAGGGCCAACAACGCCTCGTGCCGTTCGACCTCGTCGGCGCGCAGGCCACGCCAGAGTTCCGCTTCGGTGATCACAGAGACGTAGCCCGTCAGGTCCCCGGCGACCAGGGCGTCCAGATAGGATCGAAGCGCCGGTCGCCCCCGGTACAGGTCGATCAGCGCGGTGGAGTCGAAGAGCAGTTCTCGGTCAGGCATCGGGCCACTCGCTCTGCCAGCGTCGCCGACCGCGCGCCAGCCACTCTTCGTCGATGTCCTCGCGCCCGCCCCACATGCCGAAGGCGGCACGCGCCAACTCGACCTGATCGGCGGCGGGGGAGGCCGAGGCCCGACAGGTCTCCTCGTAGGTGCGCAGGCTCAGGATCACGGCCGCGGGGCGACCGTCCCGCTCGATGAAGATCGGCCCACCTGTACGGGCTGCCTCGCGCAGCACGGCACCGAAGCGGTTCTTGGCCTCGGTGGCGGAGAACGTGATGGCACGACGGCTTTTCATTCTCATTCCCTCTCATTCCCTCTGATTAGCCAATTCTATTAGCTATTGTCATTATAGCGGGGAAACGGCGGTTTGTCAATATGGTGAGGGACGCACCAGAAGCAACGATTCTAGTTCTCTGGAGCCGCGCCGGCCTGAAGTCCGGCGCTGGGTGGCTCTCCAGCGCCGCCGTGAACCGGTGGCGCGGCGGCGATTGCCGTTCAGCCCGATGCTCCTGGGCCACACAGCCGTGCCCCCTACGTCGCCCTCATCCGGCAGACTTCGGCGAAACGACCCGTGTACTCGTAAAGCGACTTCTGCACCTGGGAGCGGTCGATCAGGGAGAACAGCCGCCACCATTCGTCACAACGTAAGCCAGGCCGCCGTGGGCTAAAGCCCACGGCTCAAAGCGAAAGCCTGCTCCGCAGGCTAACACAGCCCCCGAAGGGGGCTTCGGCTATGAGCCCGCCGGTTTAGCGGCGGGCGGAAGCAGCAAAGCGGCGATGCCCGGGGCAAGCCGACCCTTAAGTTGTGACCGATGCCCTCGCCCTAAAGCATGGACCGCCCCCGGCCCGTGGCACTGAAACCCTGGATAA
>DYLT01000202.1 GCA_020721945.1 Blastopirellula marina | reverse complement strand
TGACGTGCCCGGGCATGCGTTCGCGGAACCGCCGGCTGGCGGTCTGCTCCAGTTCCCACATGCCGATTTTCGGCGGACAGAGCCGGAGCATCTCGACCAGCGTCTGGCGCCGCCAGACGGCGGCCTGGAGGTTCACCGTGTAGTCCCAGTGCGGGAAGACGACCATCTCGGGTCGGCCGCGGTACGGCCCGGCAGGGTCGGGCGGCTGCCACGTCAGGGCGAAGCTGGCCAGTTGCGGGTCCTGGCGCATGGCGCGGCAGGCCAGGGCCACGGCGCGGGCGTCGACGGGTTGAAACAGCGCGTAATCGTCCAGCGTCAGCAAGACCAATTCGTCGGCGTTGTGCTCGGTGAGGTAGGCCAAGGCCCGCTCGACCCACGACTGCTCGGCGTCCGGCCCCAGGCCGATCGCCCGGAAGCGCCCCGGCGCGGCATCGGGCAAGTCGGGCCGCAATTCGCCGTGCGTCACATCGACCGGCGGGTGCCCCGGCCAGTGCCGGCCGAGCAGTCGAAGGCAGACGGCCGCGATCGCCACATAGCGGTTCGAGGTCGGCATCCAGATGCGCAAGGGTCCGGGGTCGGTCAACCGGCGGTGGATCGCCTCCCACCGCTCGCCTGGGATGCCATGCGCCGTGATCACCGCGTTGTCCTGGTCGGGCTCGAGGCCGGTCCACCGGGTAAAGCCCTGGAAGGCTTGATCGGCCTCCAGCGCGACGCCGTGCGCGCGAAGGCAGCGGCCGACCAGTTCGTCTTCGTTGCCCGTCGCGGCGTCGAGATGATCGCGCACGATCGCCGCGGCCCGGCGGCTGAGGAAGTACCCTCCGCCCCCGCTGGCGTATCCGGCGTACTCGCAGCCGGCATAGTCGAACGATCGGCCCACCGGGTAGTCGGCCAGCCTGGCCAGATCGACATAGGTGTCGTCGTCGCACTTGAACAGGTAGTCGAACGCCGCGTGCTCCAGGGCCCACTGGCAGAACCGCCGGGTTTTTTGCGGCAGGCTGGCATAGTCGTCGGGGCATGGAAGGTGCAGGACATCCCCGTCGCGGCGGAATTCCGTTGCGTTGCCGACAAGGAACACGTGGTCGACCGCTTGGCGCGGGGCGTGCACCAGCCACGTGCGCCGGCAGTTCTCGGCCCGCGCGGCATGGGCCGGGGTGTGAAGGATGCCGAGGAGGATTCGAGGCCGCATCGGGGCCGCCGGTTGGCAAGCGCTTCGCCATCGCCGGCGCAATTTCTCGACGTCTTGGGGGCGGGTATTGAAGGCCGATTGCGCGTGCAGGCGGTGCCAGACGAGCACGTCGGCCAGATTGTAGATCCGCCGTCCGGCCTGCGCAAGCCGCAGCCACAGGTCGTAATCCTCGATGCCCTCCCAGGCCGTATCCCACCAGGCGTCGCGCCGTCGCAAGAGGGCCGAGGAATTGATCACGTGGTTGAGCCCCAGAAGTTCGTCGTACGGGATCAGTCCCCACCGGATCGGAATCGCTCCCCGGCCCTGGCCAATGTACTCGCCCTGCGTGCCGACCACGTCGTACTCCTGGTCGCGGATCCACGGGACCTGCTTGTCGAGCTTGTAGGGATGCCACAAGTCGTCGACATCGAGAATCGCCACGGCGTCTGCCTGGGCCTGTGCCGCGAGGGCATTGAGGGCCGCTGCCTTCCCTCCCGCCTCGCCCAGATCGAACACCTTGATCTTCGGGCTTTCGAACGATCGGGCGTGGCGCAGCGTGTCGGAATCGGCCGCGTGGCCGTTGACGCCGATAAGCAACTCCCATCGGTCATACGTCTGGTCGCGCACCGATCCGGCGCTTTGGGCGAGGAACTCGGCGCCGTTGCGGACCGGCATGAGAACGCTGACATGCATCACGAGGTACCTCGGTGGATGGGCTGCATGGTTGGGCGAGGGAGGCCTTCGGTGGCACCAGTGCCCCAGCGCGGAAGACACTGCCCTATCCCGCGCGCATCGCGTTGTGGTCCTTGTCCAGCGCCAGGAGCTTGCGACCCGGCATGGGCCACGACTCGGGACAGCAGTACGTTGGCGGCAGGACGACGCCCGGCGGATGATCGAGGCAGTAGCGGTTCCAGTGCGATTCGTCGTGCCAGACCGCGACGAGGCCCCGACGCGCGTCCTCGTCGATCGCGGCTCGCATCGCCTCCATCGCGGCCAGGTACGCCTCCGAGGTGCCGCCCTGGAATCCGCCGGCAACGTAGTGCCGTCCCGCGCCAGGCGCGATGTACGCCCGGGATTCCGGCCGGCGCTCGTAGGTGTAGTCCTCCGGCGGTCGATCGGCGAACCCGGGATGCACCACGGCCGTCAGCTCCCCCAGAATCTCCTGGCCGACCGGCGCAACGAACCGCATGTCCGCGTCGCAATGGAACATATAGTCGCAGGCCGAAAGCACATGCCGGGCAGCAAGCACGGCGTGGTAGCGCAAGAGCGTGGGTCCAGGCCAAGGGCGGTGCTCGATGGCGATGAACTCGCAGGCGATCGGCGGCGGCGCGTCGCCAAAGACGAACAGGCGCACGTCGCTACCCGGCAGGAAATAGCGCCGGGCCGAGTCCCACAGCGGCTTGACGTAGGCGCGGTACTTTCCCGTGGCGACCACACACAGAGCGGTTCTCATGACGAAGCGATTTTCCGGGTGAACGACCTGGTTGAGGGTCTAAAGCACGGGCAGCACATCCTCGATCCGGTGGCCCAGGTATCCCTTAGTCGCCAAGGGCGCGATGCCGTGCCATCGGGCCAGGTTCGTCAGCACCGACTGGTCGTGCCGATGATCGACGAACTCGGGAAAGTTCGGCAACCCGCAGACGTTCGGCTGATCGGTCAGCACCCGCGGATCACGGCACCATCGGAGCCACTGGGCAACGAACTCCAGCGCGCGGGGCGTGTTCTGGTAGAACCCCCAGGCGGCCGAGACCTGAAGCTGGTCCCAATACGGCGGCGTGTCGCAGCCCATCCGCACGAAGCAGTCGCGCTTGGTCCATTTCTTGTTCGGCCCCACGTCCGGCAGGACCACGCCCGGCAGGATTCCGCCCCGGGCCAGACAACGATCCACCAGCGGCGCGAACGGTACGAGCCGGTATCCCGCTCCCTTGCCGCAGTCGTGGTACAGGACCAGATCGCCCGGAGGGACCTGGCGGAGCGTCTCGAGCAGGATGTACGGCTTCCACAACCAGTAGCCGGCCCCGCGGGGTTGCTCCAGGATGCCCGCGTTCTCGCGATAAAACCTGGTGCCACGAAGCCGCTCGGGGCTCCAGGGGTCGATCGCATCGATCCCGCACTCGCGCGCGGCGGCGTGCAACCGCGTCTGGGCGGTCTGATACTCGGCCGTGGCGAACGTGGTGAGATGGATTTTCACAGAAGGCGAACCTCCCCTTGGCTTCTCCGGCCAGGCGAGTTGGCTTGAAAGCATGGCTCCGGCGGCGTCGATCACACCTTCACGAGCACGCACATCTTCGACCAGAACTGCACGCTGCGCACCTGCCCCCGGCCGTGGTCCAACGCGCGGATGATCTCGAAGAAGGCCGCCTCGAGCAGCCGGCGGTCGTTGTGGTAATCCAATGGGCGGTTGTGTTGCATTCCGGGCCAGCCGGCGACGGCCGGCGAGAGGTCCTCGTACGAGCAGTGCAGGTCCTCGATCGCGTAGAGTCCGCCTGGGGCCACATGAGGGAAGAGCATTCGAAGCGAGGCCAGCGTGAGTGTGTTGACGTGGCTGCCGTCGTCGATGACGGCGGTCAGTGGACCCGCGCGCCGGATCACACGATCAAGCACCTCGGGGTCGTCCTGGCTGCCGATTTCGATGTGGATGCGGTCGCCCTCGTGTGCCTTGCACGCCGGATCGACGTCCAGGCCGAAGACCCGGCCCCGGCGAAAGAACTCGCGCCACATGCGCAGCGACTCGCCTTGGTGGACCCCGATCTCCAGAAGGGTCACCAGCCGGTCGCGCCACGGGGCAAAATACCGCTCGTAGACATCGAGAAAGCTCTCGCCGGCGAAGCGGTGGAACGCATCGCCCTTGTCGGTCGCATAGCCCAGTTCGCCAAGACGCTTCATCGTTTCCTCCCCAACGACGCGAACACCGTGCGCCACGCCGCCCAGAGCACGTCGGGGTTGGCCAGGTCGTCTTCGAGCGTGCGCCGGGCACGGGCGGCCATGCGCAGCCGAAGGTCCTCGTCGTAGGCCAGCCGGGCAGCGTAGAACGCCAGCTCATGGTCGTTCGACGCCAAGTAGCCCGTGCGGCCATGGCGCACCATCTCGCGCCATCCCCAGGCGTTCTGGACCACGACCGGCACGCCCGAGGCCATCGCCTCCAGGCCCGACCGCGGCCAGTTCTCTTCGGCCTGGCCGTTCACCTGGAGCATCGCATGGAGCTTGCCGAAGAACTCAGGCGCCGATTCGGCGTTGGCCGGCAAACACTCGGCCCAGGGAGGCGGCGGACCGAGCTTCTTCTCGATCCGCGGGTCCCAGGCCATCACCCGGGCGCGGATCGGGTGCGGGATATGCCGATAGATCGGCCACGTGTTGTTCGAATACTTGTCGGCGTCGGCCCGGCTGATGCGACCCACGACCAGCGGCGTCTTGGCTTCGTGCGCCAGGGGCCGGAACGGGAATTCGTCGAACCAGAACGCCCCACGGATCACGCTTCCCTGGCTGGGTTGATACCCGTACTCCTTCAACGACGGCACGAGCCTCGACCGTTGGTAGCGGCTCTGGAACATGTAGTGGTCGAACGGGCCATGCTCGGCATAGTGGTGCCGCTCGGCCGCGAATAGCCAGGTCATGCAGTTGACCCAAACGGTCTTGCACCCGGCCTGGCGCAGGGCCGCGGCGTGGGCGAGGAACCGGTCGTTACAGAACGAGACGACGATCGCCCCGCGCAGGCCCGGCACGTCGAGCAACTCCGCGGGACCGGGCACCGCATGGACCTCGCAGCCGATCGACCGGCATTGGGCCCGCCACGGCTCGCCGAGGCCCCAGGTCGGGACGACCGAAACCGCCAGGCCGCGGCTGCGCCACAGGCGCAGGGTGTGCCATAGCTCGGTGTCGGCCCCGCCCACCGGCCCGGGACTGCCGATGACGAATACGGGCGGAAGGGAACCTGGGTCCAGCGACATGCCGTTCTCCATCAAGGCGTGGGCAAGTCGGTGCGGATCGTCACCGGCAGGGTGCCGGGTACGGGGTCGTCGGTGACGAGGATCAAATACCCGCCGCCGCCTGCCCCGGTGATCTTCACCCCGTAGGCGCGGCGGCGGACCCGGTCGATTGCGTGGCGAATCTCCGGGTTGGTCATGCGAGGGAACATCGCGCACTGCGCGAAAAAGCCCCCGGTGATCGCCTCGCCCAAGGCCACGGCGTCGCGCCGGGCGATGGCCTGCCAGCAGGCCTCCGCGGCCCGGGCGAGCGACTCGACCCATGCCGTGCGCAGGTCCACCCGGTCGAGCACCGAATAGCCCGCCGGTCGCGCCCCCAAAGGCAACAGCCAAAGCCGCCGCTGGAGCCATGCCAAGGTCTCGGCATCGCGCCGCGTGTCGATTTGCTCGGGCCAGTACCCGCCCGCATAGTACAGCCGGTTCGCCCCGGGAAGCACAATCCCCAGGGCGTCTTGCGAGCCCGAAACGAATTCCGCACCGGGCGGGTTGTCGTAGGCGAACAGCACGCGGGCGGTCTCTTCGGGATCGCCCTCGGGCAGCTCCATGCCCCAAAGGCGGATGGCCTTGGTCCGCGTCGAACTGGCCATGCCGCTGCGTCCGACCAACTCGGGCGAGGGTTCGATCGAGACGGTAATGACCGGTCCCGGGGCCATGCGCGAGACCCACGGCTGGTCGAGCCACCCGCCCGCCAGATCCAAGCGAAAGGGCACACGGGCTTGGGCCACCAGGGCCGTGGTGCTCCGGCGGACCATGCCCCGGCCGGGCTTGCGCGGGAGCACGAGGTATTCGATGCCCAGCGACCGGCACAGCTCCTCCTTGGCCCGCGCATGGCCGTCGGCGTTGACCACGAACCGGTCGGGCCGGACGCGCTTCAAGTCGTCGGCAAAGTCGAGCACGCCCGAGCCGGCGGCCACAAACGCCTCGGCCACCCAGCGGACCGCGCCAACCAGGCGCAGCCGCTCGCGCTGGGAGTAGACCGGTGGCCGCCCCTTGAGTTCCAGCACGGTGGCGTCGGAGCCGACCGACACGTAAAGCCGGCCGTACCGGGCCGCCGTCTGGAGAAACTGCACATGGCCGCTGTGGAATAAGTCGAAGCAGCCCGAGACGAAGACCTTCTTCATGGGAGTTTCCCACGCGCCGGGAGGTTCCCTTCGGTTGGCCTCGTCGTTCTCCTTGATAACACAAGGGGTGGCCCGATTTCAAGGGAAAAACAGAGTGCGCGGCGTTGCCGATCGTCGCGGCAATTGCCGAGTTCGTATCGGCGACCTAGGATGGAATGAACCTCGGCGCCGCCACGGTTTCCGGGGACTGCCCTAAATGGTGTTGCACGATTCTGGGAAATGCCACAGCGCGGGCATCTTGCCCGCACCGATGCGGCCGAGACGGCCGCGCTCCAGGATCCTGCAAGTCCATTTAGTTCGCGGCCAAGCCCGCGAACGGTTACCACCAGCGACGACGCACATCTCGGAGCACCACCTTGCCTGCCCCCTCGGAGCCCATCTTCCGCGTGTTGCCCCGGCAGGTCGATCAGACCCTGGCGGCCGCCTTGCGCCAGTGGATGCCCGGCGCCTCGTGGAACGCGGTGCGCAAGTTGCTGAAGGCCCGCCGGGTGATGCTCAGCGGCAACGTGTGCGTGGATCCCGCCCGGCGCTTGAAGCTCCACGACGTGGTGAAGGTGTTGGCCCATCCCGCGGCCCCGCCGCCGCGGGAAGACGATGTCCGCATCCGCTACCTCGACGAGCACGTGGTGGTGGTGGAGAAGCCGGCGGGCATGACCACCACCCGGCACAAGGAGGAGCGCGACTGGCCCGCCCGGCGCAAGCAACTCCAACCCACGCTCGATGAACTCTTGCCGGCGATCATCGCGCGCAAGGAAGGACGCCATCGCCGCACGCGCCAAGGCATTCCGCCGCCGGTCCGGCCGGTCCACCGGCTCGACCGCGAGACGAGTGGGCTGTTGGTTTTCGCGCGGAGCGTCAAGGCCGAACGAAACCTCGGCGAACAGTTCCGCCGGCACACGACCCACCGCCGCTATCTGGCCGTCGCGCAGGGACACGTCAAGGCCCAGACCATCCAAACGCGCCTCGTGCGCGACCGGGGCGATGGACGCCGGGGGAGCACCGACGAGCCGGGCGTGGGCAAACCGGCCGTCACCCACGTGCGCCCCCTGGAGCACCTCGGCGACTATACGCTCGTCGAGTGCCGGCTCGAGACCGGGCGCACCCACCAGATCCGTATCCACCTGGCCGAGCAAGGGCACCCGCTTTGCGGCGAGAAGGTCTACAACCCTCCGCGGCGAGGCAAGCCTCGGGAGGACCCCAGCGGCGCCCCACGCATCGCCCTGCACGCCGCCGAGCTGGGATTCTTGCACCCGGTCACGGGCGAGCCAATGCGGTTCGAGATGGCTTTGCCCGACGACCTGGCGGCCTTCGTGAACCGTCTGCGGCGCGCGGCACACCGGAAGCAGGGCGGGACTTGAGCCCAGCCCGCCCGTCGCGGTGCCGTCAGGGCAAGGCGAACAGCCGGGCCGCCGTCTTCCCGCGGATCTGCTCCTTGACGGCTTCCGTCGCGTCGAGCACTTCGAGCTTGACCAACGCGGGATCGGGGGCGTTGAAGGGCATGCCGGTGCTGAACACGACCCGGTCGGGACCCAACCGGGCGATGAGCTGCCCGACCTTCTCCTTCCAATCGGGGTCGCTGTGATGGTGCAGATGCGCGTGGCAGTCGATCACCGGGCCAGATGCCCCGCGCCGCGGGGCCGGCGCGGCCGAGGCCGCCGGTGCCCTGGCCCCAACGGACGCCCCCGAGGCCGCCAGAATCGTCGGAACGAAACGGCGTCGCGTGAACGTTGGCATGGGACTTCCTGTTCGAAAAGTCCTTATCCCGAATAGCGCCGAACCAAAGCCGCGCTGGCTTGCCCCTGGGGGGTGACGCCAAGCGAAACGAAGCTCTCGCCCGGCTCGCGCCCCGCCTCAGTGACCACGGCCAGCGGGCAGTCTGGGTCGGGGGTTTCGTAGTTTAACGTGCGGAAAAGCCGGCCGTGGTGCAAGGCCAGCACCGAGGCGATGAACTCGACCATCCCCCCGCCGGCCCCGAGGTTCCCGAAGTAGCTCTTGGCGGCGACCACGGGAACTGGAAGGGCCCGCCCGCCGAACACCTCTCCGATCGCCCAGGCCTCCTCGGCGTCGCAACGGCGCGTGCTCAAGCCGTGGGCGTGGACGAACCCGATCGATTCGGGAGCGACCCCGGCGCTGCCAAGCACCGCGCTGGTGGCGTTGCGCATGGCTCGGCCGCGTCGGGCCACCAGCCGGGCGCCGACCGCTGAACTCGTGCTTCCGCCGAGCACCTCGCCGTAGATCGTCGCCCCGCGCCGCTGCGCCATGACCAACTCTTCCAGGACCACGGCGCCAGCCCCCTCGCCCAACACCATGCCGCAGCGGCCGCGGTCGAAGGGACGGCACGCGCGGGTCGGATCGCCGTTACACGTGGCCAGCTCTTCTTGTTGGGTCGCGTGGATGGTCTTCAGGGGATGCAACCGGGTTCCCGTGCAGCCGACGACCATCGCATCGGCCTGGTCGCGCACGATCGTCTGGAACGCCTCGGCAATCACGGCGCCGGCGGATGCCTCGCGCAAGGTGATCGAATTGCTCGGACCGCGGAGGTCGTTGTAGATCGCCAGATGGCTCGCCGGCATGTTGGGGAGGTACTTCAGGAGCCAAAGGGGCGACATCCGAGGCAACCCGTCGGTGGGCCAGCGCAAACGCTCGAATTGTCCCCCCTCGTCAAGGCACTGGCGGATACCCTCGGTAAACTCGTCCGGCAACGAAATCATGTAATCGCTGCCAAAGCAAATGCCGGCGCGTTCCGGCTCGGTCTTGCCGGCCAGCCCGGCATCGCTCAGGGCCAACTGCGCGGCGGCCACCCCCATCTGGCACTCGCGGCACATCACCTTGAGGCCCTTGCGGATGGCCTTGATCTGTTCCTTGTCCAAGGGCCCGAAATCGTCGGCCGACCCGCAGAAATCCCGGGCCTCGGCGCCGAAAGTCATGGGCAGGTGGTCGGTGGGAAGAAGCGTCAGCGGCCCGACTCCGCTGCGGCCGGCGCATAGGGCATTCCAGAAACCCTCCCGGCTGTTTCCCAGCGGAGAAACGACACCGACACCGGTTATCACCACCCGACGACGTGCTGCGCTCATCAACCCGTGTTTCCCTTGCGCCAAGCCCCCTTGCCAGCATCATCCTGACCGGATGTGATTCTAAGGGAAGCACGCCAACCACGAAACCCCGCTTGCTCGCGACACCCCCCCGCCAATCGGCCATCGCGCCGCACCCCTTTTGACATCCGCCACGAAGGACTATACAATCCAACATTCGTGACACGCTTGTGTGTCCGACATGCCTCCAATGGGGCGGTAGCTCAGTTGGGAGAGCGCTGCAATCGCACTGCAGAGGTCGGGAGTTCGACTCTCCTCCGCTCCACTCCGCAAGCCCCGTTGACCACCGTTGTCAGCGGGTTTTTTTCGTTGACAGAGCAAGCACTTACGGCAAGTCGCCAGACATCATGCCCGTAGTCCGTCGCGTGCGCGCTGGCTTGCACGGAGCGCAACGTGGGTTGCAGGTTCCGCTAGCCGATCAGTCTGCGGGGGGGTAGCACCCAGCCTACCGACTGCAAAACCTGCCTTACGGGGTCGGCTTTTCGATTGGCGTGGGGGTGGGTTCGGGGACAGCGGGCAACTCTGGGGGAAGCGGCGGGGGC
>DYLT01000201.1 GCA_020721945.1 Blastopirellula marina | reverse complement strand
CGCCCCGCCGGCGCGAAGTCGAACGCTACCGGAGTCTCGTCTCGTCCGGGATTTCCGGGGGTTCCCGCCGGACTAGCATGGCCGAGGAGCGCATTCCCGGGGACTGACCGTGCCCGAGTGCTCGCGCGAGGTCCTCGAAGGCACGCGATCGCTGCCGCCAGGTGGACAATCCGGCGGCCGGGTTCTGGGCGGGTTACTTCTTCGTCGCCTTGATGGCCGCCTGGGCGGCAGCCAGTCGGGCGATCGGCACGCGGAACGGCGAACAACTGACGTAGTTCAGCCCGACCTTGTAGCAGAACTCGACCGAGGCGGGGTCGCCCCCTTGCTCGCCGCAGATGCCGATCTTCAGCGTGTTGCGCGTGGCGCGGCCTTTTTCGACCGCCATGCGGATCAACTGGCCGATGCCGTCCTGGTCGATGGTCTGGAACGGATCGGCCTTGAGGATCTTCTTGGCGAGGTAGTCGGGCAGGAAGCCGCCGATGTCGTCGCGGCTGAAGCCAAAGCCCATCTGCGTCAGGTCGTTCGTGCCAAACGAGAAGAACCCCGCGGTCTTGGCCATCTGGTCGGCCAACAGGCACGCCCGGGGGATCTCGATCATCGTGCCGTAGGGGCAGTCGATCGCCAGGCCACATTGCTTCTCGACCTCCTGCTTGACGCGATCGAAGATGACCTTGGTCACGTCCAACTCGGCCGCGTCGCAGGTAACGGGGACCATCAGCTCGGGCTTGGGCGTCTTGCCGGCCTTCTTGAGTTCGGCGGCGGCCTCGAAGATCGCCCGAATCTGCATCTCGGAGACCTCGGGATAGGTGATCCCCAGGCGCACGCCCCGGTGGCCCATCATGGGGTTCGTCTCGTGCAGTTGCTCGCCGCGGCGCTTGATGTCGGCCACGGTGATGCCCAGGGCCTTGGCCAACTCGGCCTGGGCTGCCTCGTGTTGCGGAACGAACTCGTGGAGCGGCGGGTCCAACAGGCGGATGGTCACGGGCAGGCCGTCCATCGCCTCGAGGGTGCCCTTGATGTCGCGCTTGACGAACTTCGCCAGCTCGTCGACCGCCTTCTTGCGTTCCTCGGGCGTCGTCGAGAGGATCATCTTGCGCAAAACGAACAGCGGTTCGTCCGAGCCCTCGCCGTAGAACATGTGTTCGGTGCGGAACAGCCCGATGCCCTCGGCCCCGAAGTCGCGGGCGACCTTGGCGTCGGCCGGGGTGTCGGCGTTGGTGCGCACGCCCATCGCGCGGTGTTTGTCGACGAGCTTCATGAACGCGCCGAACCGCGGGTTTTCGGTGGCGTCCATCATCTTCAGGGCCCCGGCGTAGACCTTGCCCTTGGTGCCGTTGAGGGTCAGCACGTCGCCCTCCTTCAAGGTCCTGCCGCCGACCGAGAGGGTCTTCTTGTGGACGTCGATTTTCAGCTCGCCGGCGCCGACGATGCAGCACTTGCCCCAGCCGCGAGCCACCAAGGCCGCGTGGCTCGTCATGCCCCCGCGCGCGGTGAGAATGCCTTGGGCGGCCCGCATGCCCTCGACGTCCTCGGGATTCGTCTCTTCGCGCACCAGGATCACCTTCGTGCCCTGCGCGGTCCAGTCGACGGCATCCTGCGAGGTGAAGACGATCTGGCCCACCGCGCCGCCGGGGCCGGCCGGCAGGCCAGTGGCAACCGGCGCGTGATTCTTTTCGTCGCCGGGATCGACGATGGGATGAAGGAGTTCATCCAACTGGGCCGGCTCGACCCGCATCACGGCGGTCGCCTCGTCGATGAACGGCTTGCCGTCGGGGCCCTTCTCGGCGAGCATGTCCATCGCCATGTTCAGCGCGGCCGTGCCCGTGCGCTTGCCGTTGCGGCACTGGAGCATGTAGAGGCGGCCTTCCTGGATCGTGAACTCGATGTCCTGCATGTCGCGGTAGTGGGCCTCCAGCCGCGTGCGGATGTCGAAGAGCTGCTTGTACAGCTCGGGCATTTCTTTCTCGAGCGAGGGCAGGTGCTTGTTCTGCTCGTTCTTGGTGTCTTCGTTGAGCGGGTTGGGCGTGCGGATGCCCGCAACCACGTCCTCGCCCTGGGCATTGACGAGCCACTCGCCGTAGAACTTGTTCTCGCCGGTGGCCGGGTTGCGCGAGAAGGCCACGCCCGTGGCCGAGGTGTTTCCCATGTTGCCGAAAACCATCGACTGGACGTTGACCGCCGTGCCCCAGTCGTCGGGAATGCCCTCGATCCGCCGGTACGCGACGGCCCGCTTGCCGTTCCAGCTCTTGAATACCGCGCCGATGCCGCCCCAAAGCTGCTCCATCGGGTCGTCGGGGAACTCCCGCCCCAACACCTCCTTGACCTTCTGCTTGAACTGCTCGCAGAGCGCCTTGAGATCGTCGGCCGAAAGGTCGGTGTCCGACGGGTAGCCCTTGGACTGCTTCACGTCGTGCATGAGCTTCTCGAGCTGCACGCGAATGCCTTTGCCCTCGGCCGGCTCGATGTCCTCGGCCTTCTCCATGACCACGTCGGAGTACATTACGATCAGCCGGCGGTACGCGTCGTACACGAAGCGGGGGTTCTTCGTCTTCTCGATCATCCCCGGAATGGTCTTCGAGCACAGCCCGACGTTGAGCACCGTCTCCATCATGCCGGGCATCGACTTGCGGGCGCCCGAGCGGCACGAGACCAGAAGCGGGTTCTTCGGGTCGCCGTACTTCATGCCCATGCACCGCTCGACCTTCGCCAGGGCCGCGGCCACCTGCTGCTTCAGTTCGTCGGTAAAGACCTTGCCCTTTTGCAGGTAGACGTTGCAATACTCGGTGGTGATGGTGAAGCCGGCGGGGACGGGTAGCTTCAACGGTTCGCGGGCCATCTCGGCCAGGTTGGCGCCCTTGCCGCCGAGTGTGTTCCGCATGTCGGCGTTGCCCTCGGTTCCATCGGGCCCGAAGAAATACACGTACTTCTGCGCCATGGCTTCAGTCCTTCACGTTGTCAGAGAAAAAACCCGAGTTGTTGCAAAACCGCCCCACCTCGTTGGCACCGACCCACTGAGAGTCGGCCACTCTGGCGCGGTCCCTTCGTCAAAGGGAAATGGGCAAGTTTAACGTTCCGTGGTTGAGGCGTCAAGCAAGGGGCCACGCCACCCCTTCCACGTGGGGTTCCCCCGCACTCACCCGACGCCCCAGCGAGGGCCGCATCCTCGACAACCCCCGCTGGCGCCTCGGGTTAGTATGGCAGGCCGTCCGCATACTGACCCGACGCGCCAGCGAGGAAACGTTCGCCACACCTTGCCACCCCGCTTCAGCGACCCCTTGATCGATCGATTTAGACATCGTTCCGGTAGTCGCCCAGTCTCCCCCTATAAAGCAGGGTGGTGGAGCAACTGTCCCCTGTCCGCACGCCGGACGACTTCCCAGCCGGGTTTCCGACACTCGCGACAAACCCGTGTTCCGACGCAGACGGTTTGTTTCTTATACTAGGGACCAGTCGCGGGTAGGTTTTGCCACGGTCCTTCTGTTCCAAGGAGCCGAACATGTCCGCACTTCAGCAGCTCGTGGCGATGGTGGGCCGAGTGGCCCTAAGCGCGCTGTTCTTGTGGAGCGGGGCCCAACACCTTCTGAACTGGGACGATCTGATCGAAGCCATCTCCTCGAAGCTCCCCCTGTTGGGACCTTCGGTCGTCGAGCATGGCCAGGTGGTTTCCCTGGTTCTGGCGATCGGGGCGACCGTGCTGTTGTTTGCAGGCGGACTCATGCTGGCCTTGGGCCTGCGGGCACGGATCGGCGCGCTGCTTCTTGGGGTGTTTCTGGTTCCCACGACCATCCTCTTTCACGACTGGTGGTCGCTCGACCCCACCGACCCGGTGTACCGCGAGCAGGCGATCCAGTTTCTCAAGAATGTCGGGCTGTTGGGCGGGCTCTTGCTGATCTTGGCCTTTGGCGGAGGGAAGCTCGGCGCCGACGGGCTCTTCCGCCACGAGCAGGATCGATCGAAGTAAAGCCAATCGCCGTGCCTCGACGCGGCGGCTTCAGCAGCGGGGTCCTTGCGGCCGGGTAGTCGCGGATTCTATAATAAGTCGTTTTCGTGATGACTCGACCTGGCCGTTTTGGAGGACCGATCCGTGGCGAAGGGCAAGCGTCTGTTCACGAGCGAATCCGTCAGCATGGGCCATCCCGACAAGCTGGCCGACCAGATCTCCGACGGCGTGCTCGACGCGCTGTTCGCCCAGGATCCTTACAGCCGCGTGGCCTGCGAGGCCCTGGTGACGACCGGCCTGGCGATCGTGGCCGGCGAAATCACGACCAAGGCCGTGGTCGATTACAGCGAGGTGACTCGAAAGGTGATCGCCGACGTGGGCTACGAGGACGACGAGATGGGCATCTGCGCGAAGACCTGCGCGGTCGTGCTCTCGATCGACCGGCAAAGCCCCGACATCGCCATGGGCGTCGATGAAGACCCCACGCGCGGCAAGGAAATCGGCGCGGGCGACCAGGGGCTGATGTTCGGCTACGCCATCAACCACACGCCGGAACTGATGCCGCTACCCATCGCGCTTGCCCATCGCATTCTCAACCGGCTGACCGTCGTGCGGCAAAGGAAAGAAGTGCCCTGGATTCGCCCGGACAGCAAGAGCCAGGTCACGGTCGAGTTCGAAGGGAACCGGCCCATCCGCATCGACACGGTGGTGGTGGCGACGCAGCATGCACCGGAGGTCGACCAGGCGGAGATCCGCGAGTTCGTGATCGAGAACGTGATCAAGCCGGTCTTGCCGCCCGAACTCATGGTCGGGCCCATCACGTACTACGTCAATCCCACGGGGCGTTTCGTGACGGGCGGCCCGCACGGCGACACGGGGTTGACCGGCCGGAAGATCATCGTCGACACCTATGGCGGCTGGGCCCGCCACGGGGGCGGGGCCTTCAGCGGCAAGGATCCCACGAAGGTTGACCGCAGTGCCGCCTACATGGCCCGGCATGTGGCCAAGAACATCGTGGCCGCTGGATTGGCCGAGCGCTGCGAGATCCAGTTGGCCTACGCCATCGGCGTGGCCGAGCCGGTCAGTGTGCTGGTCGACACCGAGGGGACCGGCAAGCTGCCGGACGAGCGGCTCTGCGAGATCGTGTGTGAACTCTTCCCGTTGACGCCGCGTGGAATCATCGAGTACTTGGACCTGCGCCGGCCGATTTACCGCAAGACCGCTGCGGGCGGGCATTTTGGCCGTTGCGAGGCCGAGTTTACCTGGGAGAAGACCCACCGCGTGGCCGACCTTCAGGCCGCCTCGTAGCGTTGCCGTGGGGCACGGGTGCGTCCTGCCTCGTGGCCGATCGAGAGCCCGCGTCACGACCGGTGCCTTATGAACGCCGTTTCGCCCTCCCTCTCGATCGTCATTCCCGCCCTGAACGAAGAGGAGGCGATCGGCCGCACGATCGCCCACTGCCTCGACGCGGTGGAGGCGATCCGCTCTAGTGGCGTCGCATCGGTGGAAATCCTGGTGGTCAACGACGGTTCGACCGACCGCACCGGCGAAATCGCCCGATCGTTCGAGGGCGTGCAGGTGATCGACCTGCCCGAGCATCGCGGCTACGGGGCGGCGCTCCAGGAGGGGTTCCGTCGGGCCTCGGGCACGCTCTTGGGGTTTCTCGACGCCGACGGGACGTGCGATCCTCGCTTCTTCGCCGCATTGTGCGGCGCGGCGATCCGCGAGGGAGCCGACATGGTGCTCGGTTCGCGCCTCGGACCCGGCTCCCAAATGCCCACCGTGCGCAGGTTCGGCAACCGGTGCTTTGCCCTGCTGCTCGGGTTCCTGTGCGGACGGCCCGTTGGCGACACCGCCAGCGGCATGAGGGTCTTGCGGCGCGAGGTCCTGAACGAACTCTACCCCCTGCCGAGCGGCCTGCACTTTACGCCGTCGATGAGCGCGCGGGCCTTGCTGAACGGGCTGCGGGTCATCGAGCTGCCCATGCCCTACCACGAGCGGATCGGCCGAAGCAAACTGCGCCTGGTCGCCGACGGCCTGCGGTTTTTCCGCGTGATCCTCTCCGACGTGCTCTGTTACCGGCCCGAGCGGCTGTTTCTGCTGGGTTTCGCGGCATGCCTCTTGGTGGGCGTGCTGCTGGCCGCCTACCCCGTCGAGTTCTACGCGATGAACCGCTCGGTCGAGGAATGGATGATCTACCGATTCATGGTCTGTGGGCTGCTCGGCTCGGCAGGCTTCCAGCTTCTGGCCGGAGCGGCCCTGACCTATCGCCTGGCGACCTTTGGCCCGCGCGGCCGGGCGGCCGAGTCGTTCTGGGCCTCGCTGGCCGCCGCGTTCTTTGCTGGGCGCGGCGTGTGGGTCCTCGCGGCCGTGCTGTTGGCCATCGCCGCCTTCCTCCTCTGGCCCGCGATCGTGCAGTATGTCACCACCGGCGAGGTGACCCTCCACTGGTCGCGCTTCATGACCGCCGTCTTCGGCCTGTTGCTTGGCGCCCAGTCGGCCGTTGCCGGCGTACTGATGCGGGTGGTGGACCTGTGGCGGGCGCAGGTGGGACCGCGGGGAATGAGGAGGGATGAGAGTCGAGCGTGAGGCATGCCGCGGAAACGCGGCCCGCGATCGGTCGGCCACAAAACGACGGGCTGCTTGACTTCGGCCCCTACGACCCCCCCAGTGACATGAAACGCACGTCGAACTGGCTGCTCGCCGCGGTGCTGGCCGGGCTGGCGGTGTATCTGGTCCTCTTCTTCGCCTCGCCGCTGGCCGAACTCCAGGCGAAGACCGCGACCGCCTGGCGGCGGTTCTATCTCTTCCTGTTCGTGCTCCAGCCCGAGTTGCTCCTCGAAGCCTGGTTCGGCCAGCCGCCCCAGTTCTCGCTGGCCGATCGGCTGCCCGTGCTGGGGATCGCCGGGTTGGTGCTGGGCTGGGCGGGCGTGCTCGGCCGCTTGTTCTTGGCCGCCTTGCACGCCGACCGCCACCTGACACGCCTCGACCGGTTCGTCTTCTCCCTGGCGGCCGGATTGAACCTGCTCTCGACGTGGACCCTGGCGGCGGGACTCGCCGGCAGGCTGGACCGGCTCGGCGCGCTCGGATGGCCGGGACTGGCCACGCTCGGGGCCGTGGGCTGGGTCTGCGCTCGGCGGTGCAAGGCGTCATCGCGCGCACTTTACCCGGCCGTTCGCCTCACGGCCGGCCAATGCCCGACACCGCCCCATGACGACGGTCCGCTGTCGACGCGATGGCTATGGCTGGCCGTGCCGTTCGCGGTGACGATCGTTCTCGGCGGGATGCTCCCGCCCATCGAGTTCGACGTGCGCGAGTACCACCTCGAGGCGCCCAAGGAGTTCTTCCAGCAAGGACACATCGGTTTCGTGCCGCACAACCTGTACGCCAATATGGCCCTGGGCACCGAGATGTGGAGCCTCTTGGCGATGATCGTGGCCGGCGATTGGTGGCTGGGCGCTTTGGCGGGGAAGACCATCATCGCGGCCATGGCTCCGCTGGGGGCCTTGGCGCTTTGGGCGGCCGGGCGGCGGCTGTTCTCGAACTCGGCCGGCGTCGTGGCGGCCGTCGTCTATCTGTCGACCGGCTGGATCGTCCAAGTCTCCTCGCTCGGTATGGTCGAAGGGGCCTCGGCCCTGTATCTGCTCTTGGCGGTGTACGCCCTGCTGCTGGATCGCCCTTCCCCCGACCCGCTTCCCAAGCGAGCGGGAGGAAGCGTGCCGTTGCTCCTCCTGGCCGGATACTGCGCCGGAGCCGCCGTCTCGGCGAAATACCCAGGCCTGCTGTTCGTGGCCTTGCCTCTGACCATCGGGCTGCTGGCATTCCACGTGCGGCGGACGGGGCGAGTCGCCTGGAAACCCGTTGGCGCCTTCCTGTTGGCGTGCTTCGCGGGCTGCGGGCTGTGGTTCGGCAAGAATTGGGTGCTTTCGGGCAATCCCACGTACCCCCTGGCCTACCACGTGTTCGGGGGCAAGACCTGGACGGCCGACAAGAATGCCATGTGGAACCAGGTCCACCGGCCCCACGATTTCTCGGCCAGGGCGCTGGGCCGCGACCTCGCACGCGTCGTCTTGGCCAGCGACTGGCTGGGGCCCTTGGGCATGCCGCTGGCCCTCCTGGCCTTGGTTCGCCGAGAGCACCGGCGCTTGGCCGCAGTCCTGGCCGGCTATTTCATCTTCATCATCCTGGCCTGGTGGCTGACAGCGCTACGCATCGACCGCTACTGGTCGCCGGGATTGGCCCTGGTGGCGCTGCTGGCGGGTGTGGGCGCGGGCTGGGACCGATCGCGCGTGTGGCGCCGGTCGCTCGTCGCCCTGTTGCTGTTGGCCTCGCTGTACAACTTCGTCGTGGCCGTGGCCGGCCCCGGGGGCTATAATCGCTTTTTCGTTCCGTACGCGCGGCTTCGCAATGCCCCCGAACGCGTCGACGCCTGGTGCCGGTATTTCAACGCCCACGCGGCGGACGGCCGGGTACTTCTGGTCGGCCAGGCCGAGGTCTTCGATTTCGAAATGCCCGTCTTATACAACACCTGGCTCGACGATTCGATCTTCGAGCGTCTTGTCGAGAACCGCGCGCCCGAGGAGGTGCGCGACGCATTCCAGCGCGAGGGCATCACGCACGTGTTCGTCCACTGGGGCGAAATCGCTCGGTACCGCCGCACCGGGTACGGCCGCTGGGATTTCGTCCGGCCGGAGGTCTTCGACCGCTTGGTAAAGGCCGGAGTGCTCGAGCCGCTGCCCGACCTCCCCAACCACCTCGGCCGCGGATACCGCGTGCGGTCGGGCGGAAAAGTAGGTCAAGCACCCCGTGCCTGACGATTGCCGCCTGCCCGGCAGATTGGGATGTCAGGTTACGGAACTGGTGACCCAACGGCCCACCCGCGCGCCTCGCAACGCGCTTTCTTGCGCGTGGGTGGGAGCATCCACCCCACTTGCTGTGCAGCGGGGCGTTCCCATCGGCGACGATCCCCAACAACGGCGCGACCCCTACGCCACGTTCGGCACGCCCAGGGTGCGAAGCAACTTGCGAAGTTCTTCGCGTTCTTCGGGCGTCAGGTCGCGCGACGGAGGACGCGAGGGGCCGCCGGGCCGGCCGGTCAGTTCGAGCGCGGCCTTGACCGGCGGTGACTCGCCGCTGGTCCGGCTGCCCATCTTGCCGCGAAACGCGATCCACGCATAGTTGTCGGTGCTGTGGACGTTCATCGCCAGTTGATGCTGGCCCCGTTGGCACAGGTCCCAGATCTTCAGCTCGTGTTCGGGCCAGACCGTGGCCAGGTGCGTGATGAACCCGTGACCGCCCAACAGGTGTGTCAGCACGCACATCAGGGCGTTGTCGATCACCGAGACGCGGCCACAGTACCGCTTGACCCCTTGGGCGTACTCGAGTGGCCCCCCGGGGTGCGACCACTTGATCGACACGACCCGCTCCAGCTCGACGAGCTGGTCCAACACGCCGTGCGGGATGTTGTATCCATGCCACCATGTGTTGTACACCATCAAGCCGATCTTCGCCGTGCGG
Source organism: Blastopirellula marina (assembly GCA_020721945.1). Classification (GTDB taxonomy): domain Bacteria; phylum Planctomycetota; class Planctomycetia; order Pirellulales; family Thermoguttaceae; genus JANLFZ01. Next base: position 460 of record DYLT01000201.1, on the reverse strand, counting down.
TCGTGGAGCCAGCGGATGAACCGGACAAAATCGTCGTCCGAGGGCGTGTGATAGTACGTGGGACTGACCTGAACGCCGTAGGCGCCCAGCGACTGGGCCAGTTGGGCCATCTCGAGCGACACGCGCGGGTTCGAGTCCTGCACCCCGACGATCACCGGCACGCGCCCGTCGGCCGCCTCGACGATCGCCTGGGCCACCGCCTTGCGCTCGTCGAGCGAGAGCACGTCGAAATCGCCGCCGGCCCCCACCGCCAAGAGACATCCTTTGCCCGTCACCATCCCGTGCTCGACCACGTACTTCACGTTGGCGCGGATCGCGCCAAGATCGACGCGGAGGTCCTTCTGGAGGTTCGTGATGACGGGAATGAGGGGACCAACGACGATCGTTCGAGCGTTCTCCTTCGTGGCCGTCGAGGGGAGGCGGAGCGACACCTCGGGCGCGGCGGCCGGTGCGCCGGCGG
>DYLT01000546.1 GCA_020721945.1 Blastopirellula marina | reverse complement strand
CGGGGAGTATCATAGATTGCCCATCTTGTCAATATCGGGCCTGTCCCGTTTTTCTGTTCTTGGCGGCGAATTCCCACTTCTCGGCGGTCTTCATCATCTCGTCCCAGGTGACCGAGGCCCGCTTGTAGGCGGCCGTGCGGCCAAGGATCGTGGTGAGGTTGCTCCGCACGCTGGGGGCCACCGTGGGGTTCGAGTAATCGCCCTTGAGAATCGAGGCATGGAAGTCGGCGATGTTCTTGATGGCTCCATCGGTGTAGAGATTGCCGTGCTTGCCTCCCTTGTACGACTTCTGGCCGCGGATGAAGGTCGCCCCGAAGTAGTGCGCTTCGATCATGCCCTTGGGGCCGAACATGCGGTTGCCGATATCGTCGTAGCCGGTGCCGTATTGCTTCGAGATGAAGGCCACGGTCACGTCGCCCGGGAACTCGAAGATCACCGAGAAGTGGTCGTGGCAATCGCCATGGTCCTGGCGACCTTTCTTGGCGCAGACGCCGTAGGCGCGCCGGGGGTCGGCGTTGACGATCCACGTGGCCACGTCGAGGGTGTGGATGTTCTGCTCGGTAATCACGTCGCCCGAGAGCACCCGGTCGAGTCCCCAGGCGCGCAGGCGGTTTTCGGGGTTCTTGGGGTCGGCGGCGAGCACCTCGTCGCCACCCCAGGTCGTGCCGCAGTAGTAGACGGCCTCGCCGTTGACCAACGGCCCGATGTCGCCCGCGTGAACCCGGCGGACGGCTTCCTGGTAGAACTCGCTCGTGCGGGTTTGGAAGTCGATGAGCACGCAGCGCTTCTTCTCGGTGCCCTTGCGTCCCGCGTCGGCGATGGTCAGGCACCCGGGCACGTCGACCGCGATCGGCTTGGCGCAGTACACGTGGCAGCCGGCATCGACGCCGGCCATGGCCTGCTCGGGGTGGAAATACGGCGGGCTCTCGATGACGATCGCGTCGGGCTTCGAGTCCAAGAGCCGCTTGTAGCCGTCGAGGCCCGTGTACCGCCGCGAGGCATCGATCTTGAACTGGTCGCCGGCCCGGTCGACGCGGTCCTTGAAATAATCGGCCGCGGCGACGAGTTGATAGCCGCCGTGATCTTGAAAGCGCTTGGCGATCCACGTGCCGCGCCCGCCGCAGCCCACCAGACCGATCTTGACCTTCGTGTTGGCCTGGGAGCCGAAGATCAGTTCCGGCTTCACCATCGACAGTCCGAGCGCGCCGGCCCCGGCAAGGAATCCGCGGCGCGGGAGGGAGACGTTACGTGGGTTGGCGGCGTGGTGGTCGGTCGTCATGGCGGAACCTCCTGCGTACGAAGGGACACAAAGCGTCCATTCTACGACCGGTCCCACCCGGCGTCCACCCGGCAGGACCGACTACGCAAGCGATGGTTGGCGCTTCAGCGCGAGGGAGTTCGCAAGACCAAGGCCCACCGGTTTCCCGGAGCACTCGGACTGGAGCGCCGCGCGCCGCGGCGGGAGGCTACTGGCCGGACTGGCCGCCCGAAGCAGCCAGCGTC
>DYLT01000200.1 GCA_020721945.1 Blastopirellula marina | reverse complement strand
GCAGCGAGCCACCACCGCCGTGGCCTGCGCGTTTCGGGCTTGCCTGGCCTGGTTCGCCCCCGAACGGATCTTCCTGATCCAGCAGGTCGCCCAGTTCCTCTTCGATCTTGTCCGGGTCTTCGCCCGCCTCCATCCGCCGGATGGCCTCTTCCATGTTCGGACCCAGCGGCAGTCCGGTGGTATCGAAGAGTTTGCGCATCATGCGGGCCATTTGGCGGGGATTGTCTTCGTCGAGGCCTTCGGCCTCGTTGGCCAGGGCTTCCATTGCCCGCTCCATCTTCTCCTCGTCGAACCCCGGCGGCAGATCGTCCTGTCCGCCCGACTCGCCGCTCTCGGCCCGACGACGCGAGACCGCAAACCGCGAGATGCGGCGTTCCAATTCGGGGCGACCGCAACGCGGACATGCGGGGCGCTTGGTGGTGTTGACGGTCCGCGCCAAGAAATTGAACACGGTGTGGCAGTCGATGCAATAAAACTCGTAGATCGGCACGGTTTGGGGCTCCTGAACAAGCAGGCGAACCAACCAGTCCAGAGGCTGCGCGCCCGGCATGAAAGGCGAGGAACCGTTCATGGGGACCACCCCTTCGGGCGTCCAGACCCTCGAATCTAGCGTATGCACGCGGCACCGGCAAGCCGATGAACCCCTCCGGCGGGCTCTTGGACGTGCGCGATCTTGGCTTGACCCGGCTCGGGCTTTCGGCCATCATGCCGCACCGTGGACACATCTTGCCCATGTCACGGACGGCACGCACCATGCGATTCCCTCTTTCGTTGACCCGCTCACTGACCGGCTACCTCGTGCGCAACCGACTGGCGGGGCGCAAGCGGTTTCCGCTTGTGCTGATGCTCGAGCCGCTTCACGCCTGCAATCTGACGTGTGCGGGCTGCGGGCGCGTCCGCGAGTACGCCGATACGATCCACCAAATCCTCTCCGTCGAAGAGTGCATGGCGGCTGCCGAGGAGTGCCAAGCCCCGGTGGTCAGCGTCTGCGGAGGCGAACCGCTGATCTACCCGGAAATCGGGGACCTGGTCGAACGGCTCATCGCGCGGGGCAAGCACGTGTATCTGTGCACCAACGGCCTCTTGTTGGCTAGTAGGCTCGGCCGCTTCTGTCCGTCGAGCCGCATGTGCTTCAATGTCCACCTCGATGGCATGGAGGCCAGCCACGATGCGATGGCCGGACGGCCCGGTGTTTTCGCACAGGCCACTGCGGGAATCCGCGCAGCCAAGCAAGCAGGGTTCCGCGTTTGCACGAACACCACGATCTATCGCCATACCGACCTCCACGAGATCGTGGTGCTCCTCGAGTATCTGAGCCTCTTGGGCGTCGATGGATTCCTGCTGTCTCCAGCCTACGCCTACGAGGCGGTCGGGCCGCGAGCAAGCGAGACGCTTTTCATGACGCGCGACGAAGTCCACGAGAAGTTCCGCCAGGGGCGAGCCTTGCTCGATCGCTTCCGGCTGATGTCGTCGCCGATCTATCTGGACTTCCTCTGCGGGCGGCGCGAACTCCCGTGCGCCGCGTGGGCCAATCCGACGCGCAACGTCCGGGGATGGAAAGGCCCCTGCTATCTGATAACCGACACCCACTATACGAGCTACCGCGAATTGCTCGAAGCGACCGATTGGGACCGGCTGGGCCCTGGGGGCGATCCCCGCTGCCGTCACTGCCTGGTCCATTGCGGCTTCGAGCCGGCAGCGGTTTTCGCTGCCCAGCGACGTTGGCGCGATGCGATGCGCATGGCGGTGTGGCAAATGCGCTAGGCCGCCGCCGAAAACCCATCACCCCTTGCGGTGCCGAATCCTGGACCGCATCCGACGTTTCTTTCGACCGAGTTTGCGCCGGCCTCTGCCTGTCTTCTTTACTCCCACGCGATCCTCCTAACAGGTTAATCCAAAGGGGTATGCTACATTCAGGCGGATCCGCACCGCCCAAAAATGCGTCTTCTTGCGCTACCCAGAAAAGTGGGTGGTGCTGACGGTATCGCGTTAACTCCAAAGCCTGCCTACGCGATGCGGAAGCCGATCCGCGCTTCGTGGCAGCTCCTAGCCCGGCAGTATAACAAACCAGAGGGGGCCTGTCACGGCGTCTCACTGAATGTCGAGGCGTGAGTCGTCGGTAGTATCCGCGTCGAGCCGGTCCGCGGCACCTCGCTTGGGGTTCAACATTGGGGGCCCAACCAGGGAGAGTACAGGATGCATCGTTTCGTCGGGTGGCTCGGGGGCTGGTCGGTGGCCATGTGCGCGGCAGTCGTCCAGTGCGCCGACTGGCCGCAGTGGGGCGGCCGCGACAACCGGAACATGGTCTCGGGCGAGAAAGGGCTGCCCGACTCGTTCGTGCCAGGCGAAAAAAACCCCAAAGGCGGCGGGATCGACATGGCCACCACGCAAAACGTCAAGTGGGTCGCCCGGCTCGGCTCGGCGGCCTACGGCAACCCGACGGTGGCTGGCGGTCGGGTGTTCGTGGGCACGGACGATCTGACCGTAACCAAGGACCCGCGATTCCGCCGCACGCGGGGCGGCATGGTCAAGTGCTTCGATGAGGCCACCGGCAAGGTGCTCTGGCAGCTCGTCGTGCCCGAACGCAAGCGGCTTCCCAGCGGCATCCTCTTCAGCCACCAGCACCTGGGCGTTTGCTCGTCGCCGGCGATTGCGTCGAAGCCGACACCGGCAAACCCTCCTGGGTTTATGAGACCAAGGCCGAGGCCTGGGGAAGCCCCCTGGTCGCCGACGGCAAGGTGTTCTTCGGCAACCAGAAAGACTTCTACGTGATGGCCGCCGGCCGCCAGCCGCGGGTCTTGAGCAAGATCCGCCTCGGCTCGCCGGTCTATAGCACCCCGGTCGTGGCCAACGGCGTGCTCTACGTCGCCTCGCAACACTATTTGTGGGCGGTCGCCTCCTCACGTGGCGGTACTTCGTCTTCCCGTCACCGCTTCTCGGGAACCCTCGAGCCGTTGGCGAGCTACAGTCTGGTAGCGGGGCCGGTGGGATCTCAGGCAGTACGAGGGATCATCAAGTGATGCGCGTTCGCGTGGTACTACGGCGCGTTCCGGCGGCGCCCGTGCTGGTCTGCCTGCCGATTCTGCTGTTGGACCTTGGGGGGACCGCCTCCGCCGCTGAGGGGCAACTCGAAATTCGCGTCGTGGATAAGGACACCGGCAAGCCGGTCGCCTGCCGCATGCACCTCAGGACCGCCGGCAGCAAGCCTCGCTTGCCGCCGCGCCGCGTGCCGGTCTGGGACGACCACTTCGTCATTCCCGGCCACATCACCCTGAAGCTGCCCGTGGGCAACTACACGTTCGAGATGGAACGCGGGCCCGAGTATTCGGTTCGCACCGGGCAGTTCACGATCAACAAGTTCTCGGAAGACTCGAAGGAAGTCGAGATGCACCGCTATGTCGATATGGCGGGCGAAGGTTGGTGGTCGGGCGACCTCGACGTGCGCCGTCCGCCCGGCGATCTCGAACTCCTTCTGGCCGCCGAGGACCTCCACGTGATCCAACTCGTGACGTGGTGGAACGGTCACAGCGAGTGGACGCCAAAGACGCTGCCGAAGGATCCGCTCGTGCGACTGGCCGAGAACCGTTACGGGCATCGGATGGCCGGCGCGCATCGGCAGCCGGGCGGAACGCTGCTGTATTTCAACCTGCCGCGCCCGCTCGCCCTGGGCAGCGCCGGCGACGAATACCCAACAACCGCCCAGCGGGCCGAATACGTGCGCAAACAGCCCGGCGCCTGGGTCGATGCCAGCAAGCCGTACTGGTGGGACGTGCCGGTGCTGGCGGCCTTGGGCCAACTCGACTCGATCCAGGTCGTCCACGACCATTTCGGACGGAAGAACATGGTCGCCGAGGAAGAGGGGGGCAAGCCCCGCGATCCCGCGCGGCTGGTCGGCGGACGGGGGCATGCCCAGTGGTCGCAAGAGATCTACTTCCACCTGCTCAACTGCGGGCTGCGCATTCCGCCTAGCGCCGGCAGCGGCTCCGGCGTCTCGCCCAACCCCGTCGGCTACAACCGGATGTACGTCTTCGTCGAGGGCGACTTGACGTACGAGAAGTGGTGGGAGGGCTTGCGCGCGGGCCGGGTCACGCTGACCAACGGTCCGTTGATGCGCCCCACGGTCCACGGCGAGCCGCCGGGCCACGTGTTCCGAAGCGAGGCGGGCCGGCCCATGGAGTTCGAGATCGGCCTGACGCTCTCGACACGCGAAAACATGAGCTACCTCGAGATCATCAAGGATGGCCGCGTCGAACACGAGGTGCGGTTCGACCAGTACGCCAAGAACGGCCGGCTGCCCAAGCTGAAGTTCGACCGCAGCGGCTGGTTCGCGGTGCGCGCCGTGGCCGACCTGCCGACCACGTACCGTTTCGCGCTGTCGGCCCCATACTTCGTCGAAATCGGCGACGACCGGCGCATCAGCCGCCGCTCGGCCCAGTTCTTTCTCGACTGGGTCGTCGAGCGGGCCCGGCAGATCCGGCTCGACGACCCCGACCAACGCCGCGAGGTACTCGCGTGCTACCGCAAAGCCAGGGATTTCTGGCAAGACCTGGTCCGCCAAGCCACGGCAGAGTGAACCGCGTCCCAGGGGGCAACCTTGGGGAAACAGGGAAGCAACAGGGCCATGCCGAGTCCCATCGTCCGATGGTTGGCACCCTTGGTTACCCCCCAAGAAAGAGGTGTTGTCGTGGGTGGAATCGGTGCGCGGATTTTTGCGCAGCCCGGCATCAGGGCGAATCGGCGTGGGAAAGCCCTTTGAGGACGTGGCGTACTTGGACTCAACCACGCGGATTCGGTTGCCGAAGAGAGAACCGTGCGGCTTGTCTTTTCCGGCCGCGGCGCCTAGGATTCGTCACGATCGCATGAACCGAAGGACAACCACGTGATGGACCCAAGCCGCCGAACTCTGCCCGCTGCCTGCTCCTGTTCGCGTCCGGTCTGAGACCGGACCTTCTCGCGGCGTTTGTTGTCTTGTCTTTCCGGGTTCCTTTTCGTTTCGCGCTGGAACGTGCATTGGCGCCTTCCAGGTTTCCTGCTGGCGCCAAACCAAGGACAACTCGCATGGCCACCGACATTCGTTTGAAAGAGAGTCTGCCCCAGTTGACCGACCGGATTGTCCAGTCCTACACCGAACTGGGGGCAATTAGCCACCTGGGGCACTGCGCGCTCCCCAACTACGAGACCGTCATTTCGATTACCGAGGCCCTCAGGGAGGTGTTGTTTCCGGGGTATCGCCGGCGCGAGGGGTTGCACCTGGGCAATGTCACCTACTATGTGGGCGACCTGATCGAAACCTTGCACGACCGCTTGACGCTCCAAATCGCGCGGGCGCTATGCCACGAATCGGGCAAAAACCATCGGTGCGACGCGCAACAGCGCGAGGACTTCGAGGCGATGGGCCAGGCCCGCGCCATCGCCTTCCTCGAACGGCTTCCCGAACTCCGACAAATCTTGGCCACCGATGCCGAGGCGGCGTACGCGGGCGATCCCGCGTGCAAGTCGATCGACGAAGTGATCTTCTGCTATCCGGGCTTCGAGGCCATTACCGTCTACCGGTTGGCCCACCTGCTGCACCAACTCGAAGTGCCGCTCATCCCGCGCATGATGACCGAATGGGCCCACACCCGAACCGGAATCGACATCCACCCCGGCGCCAAGATCGGCAAATACTTCTTTACCGACCATGGGACGGGGGTGGTCATCGGCGAGACGTGCGAGATCGGCCAGTGGGTCAAGATCTACCAAGGCGTGACCCTGGGAGCCCTCAGTTTTCCAAAAGACTCCAACGGGAATCTCGTGCGCGGCGTAAAACGCCACCCGACGATCGAAGATCGGGTGGTGATTTATGCCAACGCGACCATTCTCGGCGGGCACACGGTGATCGGTCACGACTCGGTGATCGGCTCCAGCGTCTGGCTGACGGAATCGGTCGAGCCGCACACGACGGTTACCATGGAAAAACCGAAATTGCGGATTCGGGGAGCGAACGACGATCTGGTGGGACGCAAGTGAAACCCGGCCCCACCCGAACACTGCTGGCTACCCGACTTTGGTCAAGGTAGAGAGGGATTGGTGCGCTAAGCCGCGGTCTCGGCTCGAGGGCTGTCGCCCAATGTCTGGCGTTGACCCCAATCGTTAGCAGAGACTAGACTTGGGGGGGCGTCTTCTCGCTGGGTCCGATGGAGAGAAATCGAGGAGTCTCGTGTCGGCAGCCAAGGGTCTGGCAGGTGTGGCGTGTCTGGTGCTGTGGGTTGCCGGTCCCGTCCGGGGGCAGGAGATCGTCCAGTCGGTCAAGGACCTGGAGGGGAAGTACGAGAAGCAGCTCGCGGCATTGGCCGCCTGGTGCGACGGCCAAGGGCTCGCCACCGAGGCGCAGAAGACCCGAGCTTGGCTTCGGCAGCACGATCCGAACCGGGTCTACATCGCGGTGCTGCCGCGCGCGGAAGGCCCGCCCGCTTTGCCCAAGGACACGCCCGCGAAGGTCGTCCAGTGGCATGAACGTTTCTGGCAATTGCGCCGCCAGCAGGCGTCGGCGCTGGAGGCGTTGGCCCGGCGGGCCGTGCGGGCGGACCGGGCGTCGCTGGCGTTTTCGCTGGCCTTGGCCGCGATCCGCGAGAACCCCGACCAGCCGGCGATCCGGCGGTTGTTGGGCTTCCAGAAGTACCGCGACGGCTGGTACACGCAGTACGAGGTGCGGAACCTCAAGTCGGGCCGCGTGTGGCATCCCAAGTTCGGCTGGATTCCTCGAGAGCACGTGCGGCGCTACGAGGAAGGCATGCGGTACAGCGGCGGGACGTGGATCAGCGCGGCCGAGGACGCGCGGCGCCACCGCGACATGGCGACCGGCTGGGTCGTCGAGACCGAGCATTACGCGATCCGCACGAACCACAGTCTCGAGGCGGGCGTGGCGTTCGGGGAGAAGCTCGAGCAGCTTTACCGGGTATGGCGGCAGTTGTTCGTCCGGTACTTTGCCACCGAGGCCGAGGTCATCGCCTTGTTCGACGCCCGGCCCCAGCCCAGACCCGTCCGCGCGCTGCCCAAGCACCAGGTGTTTTTCTATCGCGACCGCGACGAATACGTCGGCGCGCTGCAATCCCAATCGCCGAACATCGAGCTGTCGAGCGGCTTCTACATGGACGGGGTCGCACACTTCTTCGCGGGCAAGGGCTACGACGAGCGGACGTTATACCACGAGGCCACGCACCAATTGTTCCACGAGTCGCGGCCGGTCTCGCCGCTGGCCGGCCGGCACGGCAACTTCTGGATCATCGAGGGCATCGCGATGTACATGGAATCGCTCCGCGAGGAGGACGGCTTCTACGTGCTCGGCGGGCTCGACGACGTGCGCATGAACGATGCCCGATTCCGGCTGCTGCGCGACGGTTTCTACGTGCCGCTGGCCGAGTTCGCGGGCTACGGCATGGAGAAATTCCAGTCGGACCACCGCATCCGCACGCTCTACAGCCAAGCCGCCGGATTGACCCATTTTCTGGTGCACTACGACGGCGGCCGTTACCGCGATGCCTTGGTGGCCTACCTGGGGGCCGTCTACTCCGGCCGCGATGGCCCCCAGACCCTCTCGCAGTTGACCGGCGTTTCGCTGGGCGAGCTGGACAAGCAGTACCGGCAGTTCATGGAACTAAAATCGAAACCCACCGGCGTTGACGCCCGGTGAGGAGCGGTCACAGCGCGCTGCGCAGGGGTCGCACGGCCGGCTTGCTGCCGGTCATCTCGGCCAGGAGCCGTTGCCAGCTCTGGGGCGATCCGGGGGTCAATCGGCCGAGCACGCGCGAGACCTCGGTTCCCGTGACCTCGGGCGGATTGCCGGGCACCTGATCGAGATGAAACATCGCCAACAGGCCCACGCAGGCCGGCCCGAGCGCCTCCGTGGCTATGCCCAACTCGCTGGTCCGCGTGACCGGCACGCCGGGCATCTTCGCCGCGATCTCCCGCAGCAGCATGCCGTTGTGTTGCCCGCCGCCGGTCAAGACGATCTCGTCGATCCGGGCATCTTCGGGCAGGCGGCGCTGGATGGCCAGAGCCACGGCCTCGGCGATGAAGTGCGTCGCGGTGCAGAGCAGATCGCGGACCGACCAGCCTGCCTCGACCGCCATGCGGAGTGCATCGACGAGGAATCGTTCAGGCCGGACACCGCGCGGGTGCCACCGGGGGGGCGACCGCCGAAAGTACGGATCGGCCAGCCAGTGCTCGATCAAACGATCGATCCGATGCCCCTGCACGGCCAACCGTCCGCCCGGATCGAACGCCTGTTCGCCCCCGGTCAGTCGTTCGGTCAGAAGGTCCAACAGCCGCGTGCCGGGGCCCACATCGAACGCCAAAAGGTGGGGCAGGCCTTGGCCGCGCGTGGCGCGGGGGAGCCAAGTCAGCCGGGTCGTGCGGCCAAGGTCCAGCACGAGCCGGTTCCGATGGGCATGGCGGAGGAAGACCCACTCGGCTACTGCCGTCAGAGGGCCTCCTTGTCCCCCGCAAGCCAAATCGCGGGCGGGGAAGGCGTCGATGATGTTCATTCCGGTCAACTCGGCCAGCCGCGCGGGGTCGCAAAGGGCCAGATAGCCCGCGTGCCAGTGCCCGCAACCCATCCACAGTCCGGGATCTTGTACCCCGATGGCCAGGATCCGGCTGGGCGGCACCCCGGCCTGCGACAGAAGTGCATCGACGATCGCCCCCACGTGGTCGGCCAATTGGGCTCGCAGGGCCGACAGCGATTCGGCCATCTCGGCCGGGGGGACGGTGCCGGCCGCGTCGGCCAACCGCGTGAACCACGCCGTGGTCTCGTGCGGCACCTCGGCGGTGATACCTTCGCCCACCTCTGGGCGCGTCGCCAGCCCTTGTCCCGACGCAGCCACCAAGGCCGCGGAAAGGCGCGCGCAATCCGACGACACGAGCACACCGATGGTCCAGCGGCGTGCGCTGGGCGCCCCGGGGGGTTCAAAAGGCAGGATCTCGGCCATTTCAGGCGACCAGCCGGACCTCTTCGATCTCGCGGCCGGTCACGCCCGCCAGAAATTCCTCGAAGATCCGCAAGTCCAGCGCGGTGGCCGAATTGGCTTCGGGGTGGAACTGGGTGCCGAAGGCGAACCAGTCCTCCATGACGCTCTCGATGGCTTCCACGATGCCGTCGGGGCAGCGAGCGGTCACCGCAAACCCCGGCGCCACCTCATCCACGGCCATGTGGTGCATGCTGTTGACCCGGATTTCCCCTTCTCCGTACACCCGTTCCATCAAGGAACCCGGCGTCACGACCAGGGCGTGCCGGTGGTTGGGATCGGTCGGGTCGCAATGGGGAATCGCGCGCGGCATGTCCTCCGGGATGTGAAGGAACAGATTCCCGCCCTGGGAGACGTTCAGCAGTTGCATCCCCACGCCGATGCCGAACACGGGCATGCGGCGCCGGGCGATCAGTTTCATCAGGGTCCGGTCGAAGGCCTCGCGCCGCGGATCGAGCAGGCGGACCGATGGATGGAGCATGAAGCCGTCGCGCCGGGGATCGAGATCGGCTCCGCCGATCAGCACGACGCCATCCAGGAGGTCGAGGATGCGCTGGATGTCGTCCTCATCCTCGGTCGGTGGCAGCATCACCGGAATCGCCCCTGCCTTGGCCAGTGCATCGAAATACCCGGCGCACAGGAAGGCAAAGGCCGGCTGGTCCTTTCGGGCGGCCCGGTAGTCGAGATTCAATCCCACCAACGGCTTGTCATTCCTCATGGCGTTCTCCTTGGGCACGTCGTGTGCCTCGAAAAAAACCAGAGACTTCGAAGAAGCGGCCACTTCGGGAACCACGGCGAGATTGCCGAACGCGGCGGGAAGGGGATCTTCCCCAGTACCGCAGCACCCACAATCGCCCATTTGGAGTCGGCGAGGCATGTCGATCCTTGACGCCCGGTCCCCCGAATCACTCCCGCCGAGACGGAACCATCCTTAGGCCCCGCCCATGGCACGATCATCCCTTACCGTTTGCCCC
>DYLT01000545.1 GCA_020721945.1 Blastopirellula marina | reverse complement strand
CGGAATCCAGACATTCAATGTTGCAGAAGCCATCGGATCGTAACCGATATCTCCATGGAATTCCTCAAGTGGCCGGACGTCATGGAGCGGCGATTTCGCGATCTTGCTTGACACACTTCCCATGTCCGAGTAGCATCCGTCCGGTTTGAAAGGACGAAGTGGAGGACTGGATGCCACTTGCTAGGGATCAGAAGCGGTCGATCATCGATAAGTTCCGGGCCCACACGACCGACACGGGTTCGCCGGAAGTGTAGGTGGCGCTCTTGACGGAAAGGATCCGTTACCTCACGGAGCACTACAAGACGCACCAGAAGGACCATCATTCGCGACGCGGCCTGCTCAAGCTGGTCGGCAAGCGCCGCAGGTTTCTGGAGTACATGAAGGCATCCAAGGTATCGCGGTACCAGGGGATCATCGCGGAGCTCGGGCTGCGCAAGTGACCCCTCGGCCCCCGGTGCGGGACCCACGTCAGATCCATCCAAGCCACAAGGTCCGTGATTGATCCGGCCTCGCTGCATCGCGCGGACCGGACGTTTGGAGCCACAGGAGTAGCGTAATGATCCACAGGGAAACCATCGACTTCCACGGCAAGCCCCTCACCATCGAGACCGGGAGGCTCGCCAAGCAGGCGCACGGCGCGGCGCTCGTGTCCATCGGCGACACCACCGTGCTCGTGACGGTCGTCGCCTCGAGCACGGCGAAGGAAGGACAGGACTTCCTGCCGCTCACCATCGACTACATGGAGCGCACGTATTCCGCCGGGAAGATCCCCGGCGGCTACTTCAAGCGCGAGGGGCGCCCGACCGAGGTCGAGATCCTGAACGGCCGGCTCATGGACCGGCCGATCCGCCCGCTCTTCCCCAAGGGCTACAAGTTCGAGACGCAGGTCATCGCCCTGGTGCTTTCGCACGACAAGGAGAACGACCCCGGCATCCCGGCCATGATCGGGGCGTCGGCGGCGCTCACCTTCTCGAACATCCCGTTCCAGGGCCCGATCGCCGGCCTGCGCATCGGCCGCGTGGACGGCCAGTTCGTCATCAACCCGACGTATTCCCAGCGCGAGTGCTGCGAGCTCGACCTGGTCGTGGCGGTCGGCCCGAACGGGCTGCTCATGGTCGAGGGCTCCGCGAAGTTCGTGCCCGAGAAGGTGCTGGTCGAGGCCCTGGTATACGCCGAGAAGGCCGCGCAGCCCATCATCGAGCTCCAGAGGAAGATGGCCGCGGCGATGAACATCGTGAAGCGCGAGGTGCCGCCTCCTCCCCGCGACGAGGCCCTGATCGCCCGCGTCCGCGAGATCGCCTGGAGCCCGATGTGCGGTGCCCTCTCCAACAAGCAGAAGGCCGCGCGCCACGAGGCGGTGGTCGCGGTGCACAAGAAGACGCAGGAGGCCCTGGTCCCCGAGTACGCGGGCCGCGAGCGCGAGGTCTCGGCAGCGGTCGAGGAGCTCGAGCGTGAGCGCCTGCGCGGGCTCATCATGAGCGAGGGCCGGCGCGTGGACGGCCGCGG
>DYLT01000199.1 GCA_020721945.1 Blastopirellula marina | reverse complement strand
AACCATCCCGCCCAGGACTTCTCCTCTCCCCGAGGAATCGTCCCCATGGAATCCAAGCGAAATCCCAATTCCACCCTTGACTGGTCCAACCATATCAGGGTGGGTGCTTTGCATCCACGCCACGCTATTCTTGCGTGGGTGCAGAGCACCCACTTGCTACGGCTGGCTACGGGCCCGGGGCGGTATTGCACTTGGGCCTCGGAATCGCCCGGCTGGCGCACCCCCACCGCTGATCAGGAAGTGTGGCAGGCGGGCTGGGTGTTCCCGATTCCTGATTCGGGCGAGAATCGCTAGGGCATCGGGCGGGCATGCGCTACCGACCGGGCTTGAGCTTCTTGAGCGCGTTGTGCTACCCAGCGATCGCCAACCGCCGTTGCGGGCCCGCCTCCCCCGAGCCTATAATGGGGCCGTTGTGCGTCTATCGGCCCTGGGCTTGAATCGCGGGAGGAAATCCCATGCAGACCCGTCCCCATGCGGCTGGTTGTCGGCACTGGGCCTTGATCGTCGCGGCCACCGTGAGCGTATACGTCGCGGCCTCGAAAGCGCAGGCGGCCGAACGGCTCCCGCCGAAGCCGCCAAAGGCCGTCGAGGTGGGCGACGCGGTTCGGGCGATGGTCGAGGCCGATTGGATCGACCGCGACCGCCGCTTCGGGGCCCCGGGGGGCCAGGCCAAGGCCGCGCCGGTCACGACGGCCCAGGACGCCGCCGGCGGCTGCGATGGCATCAAGAACGGGAGCTACGGCTTTCATACGGCCAGCGCTGAACAAGACCCCTGGTGGCAGGTCGACCTGGGCAAGGCGTGTACGCTGGACCGGGTGGTGGTGTACAACCGCACCGAGCGGAACACCGCGGCCCGGACGAGGAACCTCCGCGTGCTGGTAAGCGACCGCCCGGGCGGCGAGTTCAAGGTAATCTACCAGCACGGGGGCGAGCCATTCTTGGGGGTGCTGGAGAAGAAGCCCCTGGTGGTCGACGTTCGGGGCAAGGGGGTCTTGGCACGCATCGTCCGGCTCGACGTGCCCGGCCGGTGCTCGTTCGCCCTGGATGAGATCGAGGTCTACGCGGCCGACGATGCGCAGAAGAACATCGCTTTGGGCAAGCCCGCCGACCAGAAGAGCGTGGGGCCATACTCGGTGGCCAAGACGCCGGGGGCCCAGGGTCCGTCCGCCGCGCCGGGCGCGTTTTCGCTGGCCCACATCCAGGACGTGCTCAAGCGCGCCCGGGATTTGGCGGCTCGGCTTCGGCCCCGTGCCGACCCCGCGCGTCTCGGGCCGCTGGTCGCCGAGTTGGCCCGGCTCGACGCACGGCTTGCCACGATGCAGTCGGCCGGCGAGGTGCCGCAGGATGCCCGCCGCGACCTCTACTTCGATGCCCGGCGCCTGGCGCGGCGCATCGCCTTCACCAACCCGCTCTTGAATCATGACAGGCTGTTGTTCCTCAAGCGGCACGATTCGGCGGGGGTGTACCACATGTGCGACCAGTATTACGGGTGCAACGCCGTGCCCGGCGGAGGGCTGTTCGTGCTGTGCGACCCGTATAGCGAACACCCCAAGCTCGTGAACCTGCTGGAGAACTCGGTGGTCGAGAAGGGTCGGCTGGCCGGGCAGAAGCTCGAAGGCGGGGCGTTCCTCTCGCCCGAGGTCTCGTTCGACGGCAACACGGTGCTGTTCGCCTACACCCAGGCGACGGCCTACGCGAAGTCGAAGGGCCAAGAGACGTACCTCTGGGGCCCCGAGATCAGCCATCACCTGTTCCGCGTCCATGCCGACGGTTCGGGTCTGGTTCAGTTGACCGATGGCGCTTGGGACGACTTCGACCCGTGCTTCTTGCCCAACGGGCGCGTCGTGTTCATCTCGCTGCGCCGTGGCGGCTATCTGCGGTGCGGGCGACACTGCCCGGTGTACACGATGTTCTCGATGAAGGACGACGGCAGCGACCTAGTGTGTCTGAGCTTCCACGAGACGCACGAGTGGCACCCCAGCGTCACCAACGACGGGATGATCGTTTACACCCGCTGGGACTACGTGGACCGCGACACGAACATCGCCCACCACATTTGGACGTGCTTCCCCGACGGGCGCGATCCGCGCAGTTTCCACGGCAACTACCCGGTCCGGCGCGAGTCGCGGCCGTGGATGGAGATGGCCATTCGGGCGATACCGGGCTCGAACAAGTTCGTGGCCTCGACGGGTTCGCACCATGGGCACGAGTTCGGGTCGCTGGTGCTCATTGATCCGCGAATTCCGGACGACAACGCGGCCTCGCAACTTGAGCGTTTGACGCCCGAGGTGCCGTTTCCCGAGGCGGAGGGCCGGCCGATTCCGCCGTACGCGGCTTACGGCACGCCATGGCCTTTGAGCGAAGACGACTACCTGTGCGTCTACGACGCGGCGGCGAAGAACCGGGGCATCTACTGGATCGACCGCTTTGGCAACAAGGAGCTGATCTACCGCGACCCGGCGATCTCGTGCGTCAGCCCAATCCCGCTCGCCCCAAGGCCCCGCCCCCCGGTGATCCCCGACCAGACCGTGCAGACGGCCGAGGCGCTCGAGCGCGCTGGTGGCGAAATTCCCCAGGCGACCATCGCCGTGATGAACGTCTACGATAGCGATTTCGAGTGGCCCAAGGGGGCGAAGGTGGCGGCCTTGCGCGTCGTTCAGGTCCTGCCGAAGACCACCGCGCCGCCCAACGAGCCGCGCATCGGCGTGGCCCAGCAGACCAACGCCCGCAGCGTGCTCGGCACCGTGCCGGTCGAACCCGACGGCAGCGCCTACTTCGAGGCTCCCGTGGGAAGGGAGATCTACTTCCAGGCCCTCGACGAACGGCGCCTGGCGATCCAGTCGATGCGGTCAGGCACGTATGTGCATCCGGGCGAGTGCCTGACGTGCCAGGGCTGCCACGAGCGCAAGCACCGCCCACCGACCGATCCCGGCGTGGTGCCGCTGGCCATGCGCCGCGGGCCCTCGAAGATCGCACCCGATGTCGATGGTTCGCATCCGTTCAATTACGTGCGCCTGGTGCAGCCGGCACTGGATCGGAACTGTGTCCAGTGCCACGCCAAGAAAAAGGCCCTGGACCTTTCCGGGCCGGTCGAGGGCAAGTACGGCTGGACCCGTTCGTACAACAATCTCGCGGCGAAATACGGGTTTTACTACCACGTGTCGAACGGGTCCATCCATACCGGGGTCCACGGCGGCAGCCGCACGCCGGCCGGCCAGTTCGGGGCCCGTGCGTCGAAGCTCTTGCCGTACCTCGGCCCGGAACACTACGGCGTGAAGCTTTCCGACGAGGACTTCCACCGCATTACCCTGTGGCTGGACTGCAACTCGGAGTTCTTCGGCGCCTACCATAACACCCGCGATCAGGCCCAGGGGTTGGTGGTGCATCCCCGCTTGAACTGAATCAAATGGCTTGACGGGAGACCGAGAGCATGCCCTCGTCCAGGTCCGGACGGTGGTATTGCACGGCCATCCACGGATCCCACGCGGGCGTGTAGGGCAACCGCAGGCACCACGCGCCGATCCACGGGTGGCCAACCGCGAGGTACCGATCGAGGAGTTTCTTGGCGTGGGCCATGTCGACGTTGCGGGCTTCGGCGATCGAGCCGAGGCAGAGCGACGAGGCCATCGTCAAGCGGAACGAGTACTCGTCGAGCTTGTTCAGATGCGCGGCGATGCCGTGGTTCGGCAGGTACGGGCCGTGCCCTCGACGAGCAGCTCGTGGGGATCGGCAGCGAGGCGGTCGGGCAGCTCGACGGCGAGCAAGCGGGCGACCTTGCCCGGCGCGAGACTGCCAAGCTCGTGCGCGCACCCGAGTGCCCGGGCACCGCCCCGCGTGGCCATTTCCAGCACCGCGCGCGGGGGCACGTCAGGATGGCGCGCCGCCGCGCATTGCACTTCGGCCCACAGATTCAAGTCGGGCGACGACGCCCGGCTGTCGGTCCCCAGCGCCAGGCTGACCCCTGCCGAGAGCATTTTCGCCAAGGGGTAGGGGGCGTGGCCGAAGCGCGCATGGGTTCGGGGACAGTAGACTACGGCCATGCGCGGGCGGCGAT
Source organism: Blastopirellula marina (assembly GCA_020721945.1). Lineage (GTDB taxonomy): Bacteria > Planctomycetota > Planctomycetia > Pirellulales > Thermoguttaceae > JANLFZ01. The sequence goes on along the minus strand of DYLT01000199.1, from coordinate 6,014 downwards.
CGGCGAGAAACGCGATTGCGTCCTCGTCGAGATAGTTTCCGTGGATCACCAGCGCATGCGGGGCGTCGTCCAGGAGGTGTAGAAAGTCGAGCGGCCGCGCCCGGCCAAACTCGCCGCTGTACGCGCCGACCTCCTCGAGAAATGCGCGCAGAGGCCCCCCGCCCGTGCGCAGCAACTCGATCTCCTCCCGGGATTCTGCCAGATGAAATGCGAGCGGGGCGCCGCGCATGCGGCACAGGGCCACGGCGCGTTGCAGCACGCCGCGCCGCACCGTGAAGGGCGCATGGGGCGCCAGGCCAACTCGCCACGAGGTCCCCCGGGGTTCCAGGTGGCGCTCGGCCTGATCGAGCGCGGCTTTGGCACGCTCCACGGTCGGGGCGATCAGCTCGAGAAACACCGTCGTATCGAGGGATGACTTCTCGATGGGCTCGGGGGACCAATCGGGCTGGGCGATGTCGCCAACGGCCGCCGTGGTGAAACGCTCGCACTCGGCCAGACCGCGGGCCACCGCCGCTTCGGCCGACGAGGTCCGCGTGCTCCGGTGCCGAATCACCTCGCGGATCCAGCCGACGAAACCCGTCCCCGGGTGCCCCAGCGGAGCATCGAGGTCGCTCAGCTCCAGATGGGTATGGGCATTGACCAATGCCGGCACGAGGGCCAACGGGCCCAGGTCGCGCACTTCGCCGCACCGAAGTCCCTGGCCGACCGCCACGATCCGCCCGCCTTGAATCACCACGGCCCCGCCGGCGATCGGCTCGCCGCTTACGGGAAAGACGTATCGGGCCCTGAAGGTCACGGGAGGATCGCGCCGCACGCTCGGTTCCTCGCAGATTTTCGGCGGTGCGAGTCAGTGTATGCGATTCCTCGGGCGCCGGGAAGCCCGACGCCAACGACCGCCGGCGCGACGATGCCCGCTTGCAACTTCATCCGACGCCGCGACCCGGTACAATGGCATCCATGCGTTCGGGCGCGTTCATCTTGCTCGTCTTGGTGGTGCTGGTCGGCTGGTTCTTTGCCGGCGTGCTGGCGGGTGGGATGTTCGCCGTGCGTGACGCGGCCCACTACTACTACCCGCTCATGCAGTACGTGGCCCACCAATGGGCAGCCGGCCGCGTTCCGCTCTGGAACCCGTACCAGGACCTCGGCGTGCCCCTGGCCGGCGGCGGCACGGCCGCGGTCTTCTACCCAGGGCGGTTCGTGTTCGCACTGCCGCTGCCTTTCGACGCGGCATACCGGGTCTATGTGCTCGGGCATTTCGCCGTGGCATTGGCGGCGGCGTGGCGCTTGGCGCGGCATTGGGGGGCCAGCGCCGAGGCAGCGGCCGTGGCCGCGATGTCGTATGCCTTCTCGGGCAGCGTCCTGTTCCAATACACGAATGTGGTCTACCTGGTCGGGGCCGCCTGGTTGCCCCTGGCGATGGTGGCGGCAGACCGAGCGCTCCAGGGACGGGCGGCGTGGAGTATCGCGCTAGGCGCGGTCTTGGCCATGATGGTCCTTGGCGGCGATCCGCAGGCGGCTTATCACGCGGGCCTGCTCGCCGCAATCCGGGCCGTCTGGGTCCGAACCCCGCCAGCGCCACACGGGTCGGATCGGCCATCCGTTCCGCCAAGAACGAACTTGCCATCCACCCCACCGGGTCCAGACCGCTCGCCGGTTCGTGCCACGGTCGTTCCCACCCTTTCGAGGCGGTTCGCCATGCTCGGCCTCGCGGCGATGGCTGCCGTGGGCCTCTCGGCGGTGCAGCTCTTGCCGACGGCCGAGTATCTGTGGCACAGCGACCGGGCGGCAGGCATCGCGGGAAGTGTGTGGGAGCTTCCCCAGGCCATCGGCAGCGGGCGACTGGGCCAATGGACCGAGGCGATCCTCGCGCGCGACATCCCGCGCGGATCGCACCGCGAGCACGTTTATTACTACAGCGTCGGGCCTTGGCGACTGGCGGAGTTCGTCTGGCCGAACGGCGGTGGCCGGCAGTTTCCCGTGCATCGCCGCTGGTTCGAGGCCATCCCCGGCGAGGGGCTCGTCTGGACGCCGTCGCTCTATATGGGGCTCTTGCCGCTGGTGCTGGCGATTTCGGCCATGCGATGGCGCCGCGGCAACGACGCCCGAGGCCAGTGGCTTACCTGGATGGTCGTGCTCTTTGTCTTGGGCAGTCTCGGATGGCACGGCCTGGGGTGGATCTGGAACGAGCTGCGCGCAGCGGCGGGCGGCGATCCCGCCAAGCCCTGGCCCGTGGGCCCGCCTACCGGTGGCGTCTACTGGTTTCTGACGGTCGCGCTGCCGGGCTATGCGTCGTTCCGCTACCCGGCCAAGTTGCTCGGCGTGGCAACCCTCGGGCTGAGCCTCTTGGCGGCGCGGGGATGGGACCAAGCGATGACCGGCAATGCCGCGGGCTTGCGGCGCTGGCTTGTCCGTTGGAGCCTTGTGAGCCTCGCCGGGGCGGCGGGCACTTCGGCGATGCTCCCGTTCTGGGACGGCTGGCTTGCCGACCTGAAGCCCAGCCCGGTGTTCGGCCCCTTCGACCCAGGCGGGGCCGCCCGTGATCTGATGGGCGGATTGGTGCAGTCCGCGGTGATCTCGGGCGTTGGCGCATGGCTATTGGCCGTTGCGACGAGGCCGACATCATGGGCCCGCCTGGCGGCGCTGGTATTGGTGGCGGTCGATCTGGCGGTCGCGAACCGCTGGATGGTCGCCACCGCGCCGGCCGAGGCGTGGCACCGTGTGCCCGCGCTGGCCGGGGCCATCGACCGCCATGCCCAGCGCAAGAACCGAGACCGGCCTTTCCGCGTCTTCCGCCGCCCGGCCTGGTCGCCGGGCGCGTGGCACAAGGCGTCGTCCGCCTTGCGGCTGGGCAGCGCCGTGGACTGGTACCGTGCAACGCTCCAACCCGAACACCACGTGGGGACCGGCATGGCCCTGGCTCACGTGCCCGATGCGCTGAACCTCGCCGACTATCAGACGTTTCTCATGGCGGCGCGCCTGGCCCGGGGCGAAGCCCGACCGTCGCTTCTGCCCCGGCAGAGCGTCCTGAATGCTCTGGGCGCGGCGTACGTGCTTCTCGCCGGAAGCGAGGTCCCCCACGAGGGCGAGCGGGTGCGGGTGGAACACGCCGGCGCGGTGGGTCCGGAGGACGTGTCGCTGTGGTACAACTCGGGCGCCCTCGATCGTGCGTGGGTCGTCCGGGACGTCGAGACCTTGCCGCCCCTGGAATCGCGCGATCTCGGCGAACGCTTCCGCCGTGCCCGGATGGTGCTTGACCGCGACGGCCGACCGCGCGACTTTCGCCAGTCGGCCGTCGTCGAAATCGAAACCAGGTCGTTCCCCCGCGACGCGAAAACCGAGCCGTCCGGCTCGCTGCCGGGCGAGACGTGCCGGGTGGTGCGCCACGAAGCCGACCGGGTCGAGATCGAGGCCGTGCTCCGGCGGCCCGGCCTGGTCGTGTTGGCCGATCAGTTCTATCCCGGCTGGGATCTCGAGATTGCATCCGACGGGCGTGAACCTCGGCCCGCGCCGATCCTGCGCACGAACCGCGTGATGCGCGGGGTGTGGCTTCCGGCGGGACACCATCGGCTTGTTTACCGCTACCGGCCCGCCGCGCTGGTCTGGGGCGCCGCGGTCAGCCTGGTCGCGTGGATCGCCGCGGCGGGCGGGCTGGTCGCCCGAACCGTTGGGTCACTGCGTCGCCGGCTCCCCGTCGCGTAACGAGGCGGCGACAAACCGTGGCAGCCGCCGCATCACGGCAGCGCGTTGCCGACCAGGTCGCGGTTCGATCGCGTGCATAGGGCATGGTACACCGACTGCTCGATCGTTTCGGCAATCAGCCGTACCGACCCATCGCCCAAGAGGAACTGGGTCCCGCTGGGATGGTGGCTGCTGAAGTTGTGGGCATGGTCGGCGCGCGAGTTAGGCGGGTAGCTTGCGCTTCCCAGAACCAGTGCCGGAGAGCACTCGTCGTCGCCAGGCAGCCCGATCCACGTGGCGTACCCCAGGTCGGAGTTCCGCTCGCCCACGACGAACGTCTGGCTCAATCCGTCGACGATGTCGGCGAACCGCACCTGGCTGTTGTGGAAGAGCGATCCGTTGGCCACACACTGCTGCCCAACGCCCAGCGTGCCGCAGTAGTGGATGTCGATGGTTCCGAACACGCCCACGTAGTTGGCCGTGGCGAACTCGACGTCATCGTCGCCGGAATGATGGCCGTCGTGATGGCCGTGGCTCTCTTCGAAGTCGAAGATCGGCTTGCCCGTGTCCGACGGACAGCGAAAGACGGGAAGAATCGTCTTGCGCGCGGCGTCGTGGGCCGGGTCGGTCACGTTCAGGCTGTAGTTGATGAGATTCTTCTCGACGTTGAGCTGCTCGATGAAGGGGAGGATCTTAGCGCCCCAGGCCCAACCCGGCACGCCCGCGGGATAGCTCGCGCCGGTCGCCGGATCGTAGGCTAGCCAGCCCGGCGGCAGCGTCTTGTGAACGTCGTGGTGCAGGTGCAAGGCCAAGCCCAACTGCTTGAGGTTGTTCGAGCAGGTGGCCCGCCGGGCCGCCTCGCGCGCGGCCTGAACCGCCGGCAGCAACAGCGCGATGAGGATGCCGATGATCGCGATGACCACCAGCAGTTCGACCAAGGTGAATGCGGCGCGCCGCGCGGCCAGCGCGGATGGCCGATGAACCGTCCATTGCTTTCGTGTGAACATGGGAATGTCCCGGAAGAAAGCGGAACGGGAGCCGTGAAGCCGCACAAACCTAAGCGCGCTGTACCGCTTCACGAAACCAGAAACCGACGCGCGTTCACACGCGAGACGGCGGCGCGCGGCTCCATAGGACGCGAAGAAAGCCCAGCATCGGCCGGGCTGGCTCGACCGGCACGGGACTGTGGGAAAGTCGCTGCCAACCGATCGACTGCTCGGCCGTCGGGGGGACGCACTTCTGGGCGAGGAACTGGCAGACGGGGCACTCATCGCCGCTGCCGATGGAACCTCCGGTGGATTGGGTGACGTGCGAAGGACCTCGCGCGTCGCCGCCCAGGCAGCAACCCGTGCGGCCATGGCCGCAGCAGCCATCGCCCGCGGGGCCGCGATGGGCATGGAACCTCCCGGCGGCAGCGACCGTCAGGAGGTACAGCGCCGCCAGGGCAAAGGTCAAGGATCGACGAAGGCTCTTGCGCATCAACACAGACTCTGCATCGCCGCCGGGTTTCTCTCTTGCTCCTCCGCGCGGCGGTCGCGTTCCTCCAGGTGCCCGTCCGGCACGGGGACCGTCTTTTCGCTCGAAGCGAGGTTCTCCCCCCCGCGCGGGACGATTTCAAGCCGTTCGTCCCCCGCCCATGGAGACAGTTCGGTACTATCGAGGGCTATCGGGTGGTCTCTCGTATTGCCAAATACGTAGGTGTCCTCGCGGCGGTTCGGTCATTTCCACTGCAACACCGCGCCGGTGTCGGCGCTGGTGGCCATTGCGGCGTAGCGGGCCAGGCAGCCCGACTTGTACCGCGGCTCGGGGGGCGTCCAGTCCTTGGCCCGGCGGGCCAGTTCGTCGTCGCTCAGTCGCACGCTCAACCGGTGGCCGGGGATGTCGATGTCGATGATATCGCCCGGGCGCAGCAGGGCGATGGGTCCGCCGGCGGCCGCCTCGGGGCTGACGTGCCCGATGCAGGCCCCCGCGGTGCCACCCGAGAAGCGGCCGTCGGTGATCAGAGCCACCTTCTCGTCGAGCCCCACGCCCTTGATGGCCGAGGTGGGGGCGAGCATCTCCTGCATTCCCGGCCCACCGCGCGGGCCCTCGTAGCGGATCACCACCACGTCGCCCGCCTTGACCTTGCCATGGACAATGCCCCTATAGGCGTCGGTCTCCGACTCGAAGATCACGGCGGGGCCCGAGTGGTGACGCATCGTGGGATGCACGCCGGCCGACTTCACCACCGCTCCCTTGGGCGCCAAGTTGCCGTAAAGGATCGTCAGCCCGCCCTCCTGGCTATACGCATGGTCGCCCTCGCGGATGCAGTCGTAGGGATCGAACCCGAGTTGCTC
>DYLT01000198.1:6787-10100 GCA_020721945.1 Blastopirellula marina | reverse complement strand
GGAGCTGAAGCAATACGAGGCCGCGGTCAAGTCGCTCGAGGCGTCGCTGGCCGCCCAGCCCAAGTGGCGCCAGGCCGACGAAACGCTCTTGGCGCTGGGCCAGGCTTACCGCCATGCGAACGACCTGGGCAAGGCCAAGGCGACGATCGAGCGGTTCTTGACCGAGTACCCGAACAGCCGGCTGGCCGATCGGGCCCACTACCGCCTGGGCGAGTGCGCCGCGTTGGCGGGTCAGTTCGACCTGGCGGCGACCGAGTTCCGCCGGCTCATCGCCGACTGGCCCAACAGCCCGCTGGCGCCGCACGCCATGCACGAATTGGGCTGCGCCGAGTTGAACCGGAAGAACCCCGCGGCGGCTGAAACCGTGCTGGGCACGCTGATCGACCGTTTGCCACAGCACGTGCTGGTCCCCCGGGCCCGGTACGCCCGCGCGATGGCGCGCCACCAACTGAGCCGCTTCGGTCCGGCGATCGAGGATCTTCAAGCGGCCATGGCCAAGCTCGAGTCGAAGGATCGTTCCGACGCACGGTTCCTGCTGGGGCTGTGCCAGGTGGAAATGAAGCAATTCGCGGCGGCCGCGGCGACGTTCAGCAGCCTGCTTCAGGACGATCCGGCGTATTCCGGCGCCGACAAGGCCCGCTATCAATGGGCCTGGGCCATGAAGCTGCAAGGGCAACAGGCCGAGGCCGCCAAGCAGTTCGAGCACCTCGCCGCGACCCATCCCACGAGCCCCTTGGCGGGCGAGGCCTGGTACAACCTCGGCGAATTCGCGTACGCGAACAAGGACTATGCCGCCGCGGCGAAAAGCTATTATGCGGCCCTGCAAAAAGAGGACGGCACCCCGCTGGGCGAAAAAGCCGGACACAAGCTGGGTTGGTGCTACTACCATCAGCAGAACTACGCGAACGCCCAGAAAACGTTCGCCTACCAGCGCCAACGATACCCCGGCGGCCCGCTGGCCGGCGATGGGCAGTTCATGGAGGCCGAGTGCTTGTTCAAGCAAGGGTCCTACGCCGAAGCCCTGAAGGCTTACGAGGGCCTGCCCGCTTTGGAGAATAAGGAGTTCCAAGCCCTGGCCCTGCTGCACGCCGGCCAGGCAGCCGCTCAACGGAAACAGTGGGAAAAGGGCCTCAAACACCTCGCGCGCGCGGTCGATCAGTTCCCCGACTCGGCGGCCGCCCCGGAACTGCTCTGCGAGTTGGGATGGGTTTATCAGAACCTCGGCCGGCTGAACGAGGCCGTCGACTACTATCAGCGGACCATCGAGAAAACCGACAAGGTGGGCCGGGCCAACAGCGAGCCGGCCGCTCGGGCCCAGTTCCTCATCGGCGAGGTGCAGTTCCAGAATAAAGAGCACGCCGAGGCCGTGAAGAGCTTCTTCAAAGTGGCTTACGGCTACAGTTATCCCACCTGGCAGGCCAATGCCACCTACGAGGCGGCGCGGTGCTTCGAAGTGCTGGGCAAAAAGACCCAGGCCGCCAAGATGTACCAGGAATTGGTCGACAAGTACCCCCAAAGCGACAAGGTGCCCCTGGCAAGACAACGCCTGGGCGAACTCAAGCCCTAGGTAGCCGCCCGGGACGGCCTAGCGATTCCCCAAATCACGCCGAGGTTCTCTCATGACAGGCTCCTTCGCCGCATCGCGCCGGATCAGGTGGCGCACGTTGGTGCTGTGGGTCGCCATCGTTGGTCTGGTTCTGCTGCGGGCGCGGTCGGCCTGGGCGCAACAGGTCGACCTGCCGGTCCATGCGGTGAAGACCGACGCGGAGAAGCGCGCCGAGGAGGCGCTCCGCACGCCGGAGCCGAAGGCCAAGGAAACCACGGCGCCGGTGGCCGCGCCGGGAGACGAAGCGAAACTGGATTACCTGGAACTGACCTTCCAAGGCGGTCCCTTGATGATCCCGATCCTCTTCTTTTCCGTCCTGGTGGTCGCGTTGGCCTTCGAGCGGGCCATCGCGCTGCGGCGGGGCGCGGTCTTGCCGCGCAAGCTGGTCGACGGTCTCAAGTCGCTCTCGAACCAGGAGCGGGGCCTGGATCCGCGCGAGGCCTACCGGCTGTGCCAGCGCCATCCCTCGGCGGCGGCCACGGTGATCCGCGCGATGTTGATGAAGGTCGACCGGTCGATGGCCGAAATCGAAGCGATCGGGCGCGAGGCGGCCCAGCGCGAGGCCACCCGGCTCGGCGGAGGCACACGCTGGCTGACGCTCTCGGCCGCGGTCGCCCCGATGCTCGGTCTGTTGGGGACGGTCCAAGGGATGATCCTGGCGTTCTTCCGCATCTCGCACTTGCCGCCGGGGGTCAGCCGGGCCCAGGAGCTGTCGGGCAGTATCTACATCGCCCTGGTGACGACCTTCGCCGGCCTGTCGGTGGCCATTCCGGCCGCGGTGTTGGCGCACCTGGCCAGCGGCCGGCTGATGCGGCTTTTCCGCGAGTTGGAAGAGGTGCTCGCGGTGCTTGGGGTGCAGTTGGAGCGTTCCCAACGGAGGCAGCGGGCAGCAAGCCCGGCGCCCGGCGTGCCTGGCGCGGCGCCGGCCGATGCCCCCTGGCCCGCGCCGAGCCCCGAGCCTCCGCCCGTGGTCTGGCCCGACGGCGGCAAGGCCAAATCGCCCGGCACGGTGCGGACATGACGGGAGGCCCCGCGCATGCCTGTGCAGCTTGACGAGAAACCGGCGATCGACGCGATTCCCATGACCCCGTTGATCGACGTGGTCTTTCTGCTGTTGATCTTCTTTCTGGTGGCCGCGTCGCTTTCGGAGGAAGAAGAGCGGCAGATGGACGTGCAGCTTCCCGCGGCCAGCGAGGCGATGCCGCTTTCCGTCAAACCGCGCGAGATCGTGGTCAACATCACGGCCGACGGGCGGTATCTGACCGGTGGCGAGACGGTCGATTTGCCGGGTCTGGAGCGACGGTTCCGCAGCGCCGCGGCGAACAACCCGGGCCGCGCCTCGGTGCTCTTTCGCGCCGACAAGCGCTGCCCCTGGCAGTTCGTCGTCGCCGCCATGAACGCTTGTGCCAAAGCCAAGGTCCGCTACAAAGCGACGACCTTGGCCAGTCCCACGAAATGAGCGCTCTCAGCGCGCGCCTCGCGCGGTCGGCGTGCCCAAGCGGCCACGCCTTGCGGGCCACGGACCCTGTTCTGAGTCAGCCCGTAGCGAAAGAAACCAGCCAGAAAGCCGGCCGGTAGGGTGGGTGCTTTGCACCCACGCGAAAGAAACCAGCCAGTACGGTGGGTGCTCCGCACCCACGCGAACCAGCCATGCACTCACCCGAACCGGAGGTGCCGCTGCACGCTGCGGGTCGCGACGCGTTTTGC
>DYLT01000198.1:0-6687 GCA_020721945.1 Blastopirellula marina | reverse complement strand
TTGCGCGTGGGTGCAGAGCACCCACCCTATGGGTTAGACGCCGTGGGCCCCGGTAGGTGTTTTGGCCACGGAGTGGTAAATTCGCGGACACGACCTCATTGCGGCTGTTTGGTTGATTTCGGCTTCCGTCCAGGTTTTCGCGGACGCAGAAGCCGAGCAACGGTGTTCTCCCAGCGTCCAAGAAGACGCGGAAAAGACTCCTGACCCTTTGTACCTTCCGATGACTGCCGACGCCCCTTTCCGAATACTCCAATCCCAAACGGCGGTCGTGACCGGCGCGTCGAGCGGGATTGGGCGGGCCATTGCCCTCGAACTCGCGCGTGCCGGGGCCGCCGTGTTGATCCATGCTCGGCAGAACCGGAAGGCCGCCGAGTCGGTGGCGGACGAGGCGCGGGCCTTGGGCGTCGAGGCTTGCGCCGTCCTGGGCGACCTGACCGATCCCGACCATCACGAGGCCCTGGTCGAGCAGGCCTGGAGTTGGCGGCACGGGGTGCAGATCTGGGTCAACAACGCCGGGGCCGACGTACTGACCAGCCCAGCCGCCCGAGGGTCGTTCGACGAGAGGCTCGACGCCCTCTGGCGCGTCGATGTGCTGGCCACGATCCGGCTTTCGCGGCTTGTAGGGCAGCGGATGAAGCGGGCGGGCCGGGGCGCGATCCTGAATATCGGGTGGGATGGGGCCGATCGCGGCATGGCAGGCGACAGCGGCGAGTTGTTCGCCGCGACCAAAGGCGCGGTCATGGCTTTTACCCGAAGCCTGGCCCAGTCACTCGCGCCGGAAGTCCGCGCCAACTGCCTGGCCCCCGGATGGATCAAGACGGCCTGGGGCGACCGCGCGTCGGCCTACTGGCAAGACCGTGCGCGGCGGGAAAGCCTGCGCGGTCGCTGGGGCACGCCCGACGATGTCGCCCGACTGGCCCGATTCCTCGTCTCGCCCGAGGCCGATTTCATCACCGGACAGGTCATCGCCATCAACGGGGGCTTTCAGTCCGGCGCGGCCGGTCCTGCCGCGCGGGCCGACTGAGGGCCCCAGCTCGCGTGGATCGCGCGGGGGGGCCCCCGCGTCGAACGGGCCCGGTCTCGCCCAGATGCTCAGAACTGGACCTTGATACCCGCGAACGCCCCGTGCACAATCAGGCTGCCGTTCGTGTGGACCCTGGCGAGTTCGGGGAAGTCGACCACATAGGTGGGGACTTGGTTGTCGGCCAGGGCAATTCCCGTGGCGCCGACGAGTCGATATCCCACGAAGGCGATCCAATTCGGGCAGAACTCCCAGTCCACGGCCGTATCGATCTGGCCGAGGAACGAGAACGAGTCGTCGGTGGCGAGGACCGGATAGCTGCCGACCATGCCGCTGGCCGCAGTCGGATTGGCCACGACGCCGTCGCCCCGGTAGAGATCGAAGCGGCTCTTGCTGTGGTTGTTGTAGATGCCGAGTTTTGGCATCAGCGAGATGCGCAGGTTGCGCGCCAGCCGGTAGCCAGCGTCCGCGCCGATCTGCACGCCCACGAGGTGGTTCTCGGTTCCCTCGTGCAGGTAGGCTTCGTCGGTGCCGTCGCCACCCCAGAATCCGCCCGATTGGAGCGAGCCGAAGGTGAAGTCGTCGTCAAACCGGAAGTAACGAACGCCCACCAGCGCGCTCAAGTCGATGGGCGAGCAAGCAGCCTCGTTGAGTCGCGCGCGGAACAGGTTGAGTTCGTAGTTTCGGACATTGCTCTTGCGCCAGACGCGGTGCTGTTCGGCGCCGTCGAAGAGCATGGTGCCGTTGACGCCATCGAACTCGATGTCGGAGACGATCAAGGGTGTGCTGACGGCCCCGCCCGGGATGGTAAAGACGGTGGAGCCATCCATCGTATCCAATTCCCAATAGGTTGCCTCGGCAGCCCAGAGGCCGCAGCAGAACCTCCGGCCGAGTTTGAATTCCCAGCCGCCGGCCCAATCGACGGACCCGGGGTTCGGGAATTGGTTGGGATTATTGCCGTCCTCGTACGAGGTGCAGAACCCGTTCGAGTCGTCGCGGGTCATAATCAGCCCGGCGGCGGAAGCATACCACAGGGTGGGTCGAACGCAGCAGTCGCCCGACATCTGGGTGGAGCCCGCCTGCTCGCGTTCCCCCGCGAGGCCGAATTGCCCACCCTGGTTAGCAATCATGCCGCGGCGGGCCGGTCCGCTGGGCGTTTCGGAAAGCATGCCCTCCATGATCGCACCACTGGACAGTGGATCATGCTGGCCGGTCTGGGGGGGCAAGGGTTTGGTAGCCGGTTTGGGTGCCGCGGCGGACGCGGGGATCAGTCGGGCGGGCGCCCCCGGGTCGTCCGGTGTCACGGGAGGCGGCGAACCGGCTGGCGCGCCCCGAGTCGCTTGGGCCGGGTCCCCCAGCGAAGGTAGGCCATTTGGGTCATAGCCCGCGGTCTGGATAGCCCGGCCGGTTTGGCCGGGGGTCAGGGGAAGGATCTCCGGCGCGCCCGACAAACCGCACTGTGCCCAGGCCGGCGAGCCCACCCAGGCGAGGGCACTGAGGACTGACCACGTCACGAGGTATTTCATGACCAGACTCCGTTCGACACGAGGCTCACGTCTCCTTGTTCCATCCATCGTCCCTGCCTCTGGACCCGTTCGCCCAATTCGGTGCTGGGACGATCGAAATCGCTGGCCGTGCCTCGGCTAAGCGGTGTCTTCGGCGTGATCGTATCAGAGCGAAGGGAAACCGGAGAACGGTTTATCGCTACGCGCGGAAAAGGCTCGCCCGGCGCACGGCACCGCTGCCGTGGCCGGTCCGCCAATGAAGCCGTGGCTCCCCCCGCCGATGGTTGCGTTTCAGAAGATGAAACGGTTGACGACGTTTTCGAAGAGTTCCTGGCGTCCGCTGGCGTTGGGCTCGATATCGCCCTTTTGGAGCATGTACCGTTCGAGCGACTCGAAGTCGTGCTTGCCTGCTTCGATCTCGGCACCGAGCCCCGAATCCCACGAGGCGTAGCGCTGTCGGAGCATGCGTTCCAATTCGCCGTCGGCCCGGATCGCCGCGGCGATCTTCAAGCCCATAGCGAAGGTGTCCATGCCGCCGATGTGGGCGTAGAAGAGGTCGAGGGGTTCGAAGCTCTCGCGGCGGACCTTGGCGTCGAAGTTCACCCCACCCGTGGTGAACCCGCCGTACTTGAGGAACGCCAACATGATCTTCGTGGTGAGGTAGACGTTCGTGGGGAACTGGTCGGTATCCCAACCCAACAGCAGATCGCCGGTGTTGGCGTCGACCGAGCCGAGGAACCCCTGGTGCCCGGCGTACTCCAGCTCGTGCTCGACATCGTGGCCGGCCAAGGTGGCGTGGTTGGTCTCGATGTTCAGCTTGAAGTGCGCGGCCAGGCCGTAGGCCCGCAGGAAGTTGATGCAGTTGGCCGCGTCGAAGTCGTACTGGTGCTTGGTGGGTTCCTTGGGCTTGGGTTCGATGTAGAACTGACCGCCGAAGCCGATCTTCTTGGCATAATCGACGGCCAGGTGCATAAAGCGCGCCAGGTGGTCCAGTTCGCGCTTCATGTCGGTATTCCAGAGGGTCTGGTAGCCCTCGCGGCCACCCCAGAACACATAGCCCGCCCCATTCAGTTCCTTGGTGACCTCGAGGGCCTTCTTGACCTGAGCGGCGGCGAAGGCGAAGGCGTCGGCGTTGGGACTGGTGGCGGCCCCGTGGACGTAGCGCGGATTGCTGAAGAGGTTGGCCGTGCCCCACAGCAGCCGAATACCCGTGCGCTGCATCTCTTCTTGGATGACCTTGACCACGGCATCGAGGTTCTTGTTCGTCTCGGCCAGGTTCTTGCCCTCGGGGGCGATGTCGCGGTCGTGGAAGCAGAAGAACGGCGTCCCCAACTTCTCCATGAACTCGAACGCCACCCGCACCCGGTTGCACGCGTTCTCGATCGTGTCTTGCGGGCCTTCCCAGGGGCGAAGCATCGTGCCCGGGCCGAAGGGGTCACTGCCGGTGCCCCGCATCGTGTGCCAATAGGCCACGCTGAAGCGCAGGTGGTCCTTCATCGGCTTGCCTTCGACCAACGCGTCGGGGTGGTAGTGGCGGAAGGCCAGGGGGCTCTTCGAGCGGGGACCTTCGTAGGCGATCTTGCCCACCTGGGGAAATGCGGCCATGGACTTCCTCGTTACGCGGTCGATCGGACGGAGTTCCCAACCCGCCCGGATTCCCGGACGGGTTTCCGTAAAGGTCGTGTCTGGGCCAGGTCACGACGGACGGGCCAAAAAAACCCGCCTCCATCAAGAGGCCAATATACCCGACGCCCCGCGCGCCGGACAGGGGGACACGTGGAATCACGATCGCGCCCAGGCCTCGAGCATCTGGAACTGCCGCGTGAAGTCCTGCTGCGTGACGCCATAAGGGCTCTTGAAGAAGCTCGCCAGAAACGTCATGCGCCCGACCTCGCCGCGGCGCCATGCCAGTTCGGTGAAACGCGCCAGATCGAGCACCAAGGGCGCCGCCAGAAGCGAATCGCATCCCTGCCAGATGAACTGCATGGTCATCGGCGTGCCGAGGAACCCCTTGAAATGGATGTGGTCCCAGGCCGTCTTCCAGTCGCCGAGGCTCTCGATGTACTCGATCGAGACCAGGGTTTGCGGCCGGTAGCCGAGGATCTCGCGCAACAGGTGGTCCTTGCTGGCCACTTTGGCCTGTTTGTTGGCGGGGTCGCTGAGCACCACCCCGTCCATGTTGCCGAAGATGTTGTGGCCCACCCAGCTCATCACGCGGAGGTTCCGCTGGCGGAACATCGGGGCCAACGTGCTCTTCAGCAGGGTCTCGCCGGTCTTGCCGTCGCATCCCATGTGCCGCGTGTTGCGCCGGCACGCCAGTTCGTCGATGGCCTCGGGCGCCGAGCCGAGCGAGGGCGTGAAATTGATGTAGGAAAAGCCCAGATCGAGCGCTGCCATCGCGTACAGCGAGCTGGCCGGCAGCGGCGAATCGCGATCGTCGAGCGACCGCTCCAAGGCGTCCCAGGTCGGCGGCACGATAGCGGGATCGACCGGCGGCTCGGTCGAGGCCACGTTGACCACGATGGTGTGGTCCAGGCGGTTGGCCGCGGCGAAATCGGCAAGGTCGCGCCGGAGCCGAGCGAGCGCCTCTCGGGGAGTCTCTTCCGTGGGCACATCGGGCCCAGCAAACTGGCGGATCGTCGGCCCGACGTTGATCGCCGTGCCCGGCCGGACCCGGGCGTCGATCGCGTCGAGCTCCTCGCGGCTTTCGGTCACGAAGCGCTCGTCCATGGCGTGGCTGACCGAGACGAGTCGCATGGCCTCGGTGAAGAGTCGTGCCGGGCGGATCTCGTGCCCGCCGACCACGAACGCATCCCAATCGGCCAGGTCCAGTGCGCGGAACTCGGGAAGGTGGCTGACCAGGCCGAAATCGCCGGCCTGACCACGGCGCAGGGCGCAGAGGCCCACCACGGCCGTCGAGGCGACGCCTCCTTTGGCCCCCACCAACCACAGACCCACGCGTGGCTTGCGCATCGCTACTTCTCCGTCGACAAGACCTGGCGCAACAGGGCCGAGAGGTCGTCGTACCCGTACTCCGAGGGAGGGCCAGGCGCGTAGTGAAACACGGCATTGTGCGTCTTGCGGGGCAACGACAGCAACGTCGACGACACGGTCCCGTAGTCGCCGCCGCAAAGGACAGCGCCGCGACGTCCTCGTGCATCAGGCTTGCGCGAAAACGCGCGGCTGGCCACCGCGAGGAAGGCGACGGCCGAGTCGAGCCGCTGAAGCGTAAGCAAACGGCGAACGAATTCCTGACGCTCGTCGTTGTAATCGTCCACCTTGCTGTTCGATAGCACGTGGAGCCCCGGCGACAACTCGACCGTCTCGATCGTGTCGCCCCCATGGACGACCAGCGCGTTCTTCGCGTCGGCGCAAAGGAAGTTCGCGCCCGCGTAACGTCCCGAGTTCAACTCCCGGGCACAGTAATCGGCCGCCTTGACCGCCGTCTCGAAATTGAGCAACTCGCGGCAAAGCAGCCCCCGGGATCGAGGTTCCGGCGGCACCGCCAGCTTGGGACAGTTGGCCACCGCGGCAAACAACCCGAACTGATTCACCCCCAACCACGTCCCGCCCGCCTTGCGATCCACGCCGCAAATCACTCGCGGACGCCCCGATTGGATCCGGGGCGCCTGGGTGGGCCGGTCGTAGAACTCCTCGCGGTTTTGCGCAATGAGGATCGGAGCATCACGAGCCGTCTTGTACTGAATCGCAAGCACACACATCAGCGTTCGTCGCGAAAACCACCAAATGGCCAAATCGGTAACTTAGTCTCAGTTCGGCCAAGATGGCACCCCCCCAAAGTAGGTTTTTCGGATCGGCTCGCACCCGCGAGTCAACCTGTGCCGACCACGAAAGGTCTGCGGGGGTTGCCGACACGAACCGCCGCATGGCCACGAACGCAAGAGGCCGAACGGCCCTGGCCACGTGGGCGATTGCCACGATCAGACCTCGACCAGCGCCAACGACGACTTCGATGGCCCCGGCTTGGCCGGCTCCGAAGCGGAGGGTGAATTCGCACTGGCAGGCTTGGTTGCCCCGTGCTTCGGCAGGGCCTGCTTGGGAGCCGATTGGGGTGTTTCCGGTTTAGGTCCGGGCTTCGGCTCGGGCTTGGGCTCAGGTTTGGCTTCCGGTTTGGGCTCAGGTTTGGGTGCCGGCTTCGGT
>DYLT01000544.1 GCA_020721945.1 Blastopirellula marina | reverse complement strand
GGGTCCAACCAGCAGGCGGAACCACACGAAACCCGCCGCAACGAGCAAAAGCGCAACCAGCGCGCCCAGCGCGAGCGCCCGGCGGTGCCGGCCGAGTCCCGGTCGCCAGCCACGCCGGGGCGCCGACGGCGGCGCGACCGGTTCGCGGTGCAACCATTCGAGCAAGTCGGCTTCGAAATCGGCCGCCGTGGCATAACGGTCCTCGGGCCGTTTGCTCATCGCGCGGAGGCACACCGACTCCAAGGCGGGCGGCACCGAATCATCGAGCGATCGGGGCGAGGGCGGCGGTGCTTCGATCACCTGCCGAAGCAGCGCCGAGAGCTTACCCCGAAACGGCAACTCGCCCGTGAGCAACTCGAACAGGATCACGCCGAGCGAGTAGATGTCGGTGCGCCGGTCGGCCTGATGCCCGAGCCCTCTGGCCTGCTCGGGCGACATGTACCCCGGCGTACCGAGGATCTGCCCCGGCACCGTCATCGTGACCTCGCCCGACTGGCGCTTTGCCAGACCGAAGTCGGTGACCAGCGGCTCGGCGCGGGCATCGATGAGGATGTTGGCCGGTTTGAGATCGCGGTGGACAATGCCGGCCTCGTGGGCCGCGTGCAGCGCGTTGGCGATCTTCGCGCACCACTCGGCGGCGCGGCGGTGCGAAGGCGGCTGATCGCGGGCCCAGGCGTCCAGCGGGGTGCCGTCGATGTAGTCGTAGACGAGGTAGATCCGTCCTGCTTCGATGCCGACTTCGTGGACCGCCACGATGTTGGGATGCCGCAGTTGGGCCGCCGCGCGCGCCTCGCGCAGGAACCACGCGACTTCGGCCTCGGTCCGTTCCTCGCGCCGCGGGGCCTTGATGGCCACGATGCGGTCGAGGGTCAGATCGCGGGCCTTCCAGACCGTGCCGAACGTGCCGCTTCCGATCCGCTCGATCAGCTCGAAATGTGCGAATCGTTTGGGAAAGCTCGAAAGACCGTCGCCCTCGGTCGGCGGGGCGCCGCGCGTCGGGTCGGGCTGGGCCGGCGACGTCTTGCCGAGCGCCGCGCTCGAACCATCCGGCTGCCTGGGCACGGCGGTGCGCGATGGGATCTCAGGCATGGGGTCGGCTCCCTCGTCCGCGCAACGTACTCCTCACGCCCCGCGTGAAGACCCTCTTCCGCCAGTAAGTATAACCCGTGGCCCTTGCTCGCGTCGACCAGATGGCATACATTGCGTGCGCTGCGCCACCGATCCTACCCCTACGATCCCGCCTACCAAATCCATCCGAAGGAGAGACCGCGATGTCTTGGCGAATCTGCGCGTGGCCCGCGCTCGCATCCTTGGCCATGCTTACGTTGGTTGGTTCAGCACGATCGGACGATGGGTACCTGCACCTGGCGCCCGACGGAAAGGACCAATGGAGCGGGCATCTGGCTCGTCCCAATGCCGAGAAGACCGATGGCCCCTTGGCCACGCTGGCTGCGGCGCGGGACGCCATTCGGAAGCGCAAGGCGCAAGGCCCGCTGACCGGACCCGTGCGCGTCGTTGTGGC
>DYLT01000197.1 GCA_020721945.1 Blastopirellula marina | reverse complement strand
CGCATGATCATCAAGAGTACCTCGTCGATAAGTAGGGGGCGACGCGGTTCGCCGCAAGGGGACCGTCCCGTTGTCGCGGGCTTCGCCGCGAGAACTGGGACAGTCCCCGCGAGCCGTACCGACGAGCCTATTCCCAGCGTGAGAACGGCCCGAGCAGGTCACACCGCTTCGTTCACCAGTTTCACGCCCATGAATCGGCAGAACCGCTGCATGTCCTTGGTCAGGTCACCGTAGCAGGTGACGCGGTGCAGCCCGCTGCTCCAATTCCTCCACAGGGCCTCGGCGCGGCCGTCGATCTTCACGGTGATCTTGGTGCGGCAGCCGCGATCGACGTCGGGCGCGTCGATCACCTCGCCCGTGAAGTACAAGAGCAGGTCGGTGCCCACCAAGAGGGCTTGGGTGACTTTTTTGCCGGTGGGCATGAACACTTGCGGCACGACGCCCTCTTGCCGCTCCAAGACCGTGCGGATCTTGAACTTGGCGGCGGGTCCGGCCGGGCCTTCCATGTGGCGCGTGCCCATGCAGTGGGCCAGGATGATCGCGTTGGTCGCTTCATCCATGGTCGGGTCGCTGACGAACCCCGGCTTGCCCGCCAGCCCTTGGAAGAGGATGTGCGTCATGGCCGAGCGGAGGTCCGACTCGCAAATGCCGCCCAGCCCCATGCTGTTCAGGCGGGAGAAGCCGAGGCACGGATACGCCGGCAGCAAGATGGTCTTTCTCCACATCGAGCCGTAGCAATCGACCGTCAGCACGGTGGCCTCGGCCTCGTCGAGCATCCGTTCGAAGGCCAGCGCGAGTTTGCAGGCCTTGAAGATCTCCTCTTTGGGTGGCTCGACGACCGCCACCGCCTCGTGGATCCAGCGATCGGTCTCGGCCTGGGCATCGCGGTCGCTGACCGCCTGGTAGGCCTTCTGGACCTCGGCGAGGCCCACCTGGCGAATCTCGGTGCCGAACTTCGCCTTGATCTCGGCCACGTACTGGGTGGGGAGATTCGTCGTGACGTCCAGCACCTTCGCCTCGCGCAGGTGGTGGATCGCCCGGAACGGCCGGATCGCCGCGGCCAATTGCGCGCGGTCGGCGGTCAACATGCAGTCGAGTTTGGCGCCCTGGGGCTGTTTGACCAGCGCGCCGAAACTGGCCCATTCGTGGCCCGAGTACGGAATGGCGAAGACCACGGTCGGCTTTCCCGCGCGCAGGATCGCCTGGAGCACCGGCATGATGCCGATGTTGAGGTGGATCGCCAGGATGCCGTCGACTCCGGCGAGCTTGTCGTGCATCGCCTTGACGTGCTCGGGCGAGGTGGCCACCAGGTCGAGGAACTCGACGTCGGCCAACTCGGCCTTCATCGCGTCGAACGACGCATGGTACGAGGCGACCTCGGCCTGGAGGTCCAAGTTCGGCTTGGGCCAGAGCCCTTGCGGATT
This sequence comes from Blastopirellula marina, assembly GCA_020721945.1. Taxonomy (GTDB): domain Bacteria; phylum Planctomycetota; class Planctomycetia; order Pirellulales; family Thermoguttaceae; genus JANLFZ01. The sequence continues at coordinate 8,720 of DYLT01000197.1, read as the reverse complement.
GCCCATGAAGATCCGCGCGACCTTGACCTTCGACCGCCGGCATCCGGGGCTGATGAGCTTGCGCTGTTCCGGCTGCCCAGCCCAGCCGAGGTTGGCTGCCCCCAGCCCAACGGCCGTACCCGCCAGGGTGAGCTGAAGGAACTCGCGCCGTTTCAAAGCGTCTCGCATGGCAACCTCCCGCTTGTCGATGACCAGGGTTTGTGATGTCTCTGGTGCCCCGATTATGGGCCGGGCCATCCCGGCTGCCAAGAGGGGTGGTCGCCTGAAGCAACCCTCCCGTTTCGGCCTCCAGGGCGCCGCACGACGAGGCGGTGCCCGGCTTGCGGTGTTCACACGTTCCATGGGGCCCGGGCAGGGCGACTGCGAAGTCCATTGGCTTCGTGGTCGTCGAGGAACTCTTCCTTGACTGGATCGAACTTGAGCTTCCGTTTGAGAATCCACGCCAGTGCGGCGGCGTGGCAAGCGATGTGCGAACGGCGCATGACTTGCGAATTGGCCGCCGGCGGTTTGCGCGCCTTGATGCAGTCGAAGAAGTTCCGGGCGTGCGACGAGACGTCGAGCCCGACCTCGCGTTTGGCGATAACGTTTTTCAGTTCCTCCTTGAGCGAAGCGGGATGGACCTCGATGCCCCCGCTGTCGCCCGTCTCGACCCACCCCTCGTCGCCGACGAACCGCACGGGACAGGTGCCCAGCGCCTGGACCCAGCCCGGGCGCTTGCCGAAGGGCGTCTCGAGGCAGTCGAGCACCAGTTGGACGCCGTTGGCATACCGGGCGTGGATCGTCTTGCCCGAGGCCTCGTATTCGACCGGCATCGTGTCGTCGGCCCGGTTGGCCCACTGGCAGAGATCGACCGTGTGCGCGCCCCAGTCGAGCAGTCGCGCGCCCGAGTCGAAGTCCCAGTAGCCGCGCCAGCCTCCTTCGACGTAGCGGCGGTTGTAGGGGCGCCAGGGGGCCGGACCGAGCCACAGGTCCCAGTCGACGACGTCGCGGGGCGGAGTGGGCTCGCCCGGCAGCCAGGTCGTCTCGATCGAAGGCGTGTAGACCGAGGCAACGACCGTGTGCAGTTTGCCGAGCTTGCCGCTTTGGGCCAGTCGCACGGCGGCCTGGAAGTTGCCCACACTCCGCCGCTGGGTTCCGGCCTGAAAGACGCGGCCAGTTTTGCGGATCGTGTCGTCGAGGGCCTGGCATAGCCCGATCGTCAGCCCGCAGGGCTTCTCGCTGTACACGTCCTTGCCGGCCTTTGCCGCCAGGATCGAGGCGGGGGCGTGCCAGCGGTCGCCGGTCGCAACGAGCACCGCGTCGATGTCGCGCCGGGCCAGGAGTTCGCGGAAATCGCGGTAGGTCGCGCAGTCTTTGTTGCCATAGTGCTTGTCGACGAGTTGTTTTCCGGCCTCGCGCCGGGTGGCCTGGACCTCGGCGATGGCGACACACTGGCAGTCAGGCTGCTTGAGCATGCCGCCGAGGTCGTAGGTGGCGCGTGGGCCGATGCCGATCACGCCCAGCGTGATGCGGTCCGAGGGCGCGGCTCTGCCGTCGGCGCCCCGTGCCGAGGCCGGCACGAACCAAGGAACCGCCGCCGTGGCCCCGGCCGCCAAGGAACGTCCAAGCACGTCGCGCCGCGTAAGCTTCTCGATCGGTTGTCGCACGGTCTGTCTCCTGTGGGCCAGTTGATTCCAGATCGCGCCTTGCCGCGTTTTCCGGCGGAGGCGAATCCCGTGTCGAGACACCACGGCCTATCATTCTGGCGTCGCGGCCGGCGCGAGGGAAGCCCCGAGGGTTGCTCGGCAGCGGCCGCAACGCTATGGTGGACCGGCCCCAACAGCCCAGGAGGTCAACGCCTTGGACCAACACCAGACGCCGGTCACTCGGCGCGGGGCCATTCTCGCTTGCGCGGCCACCGCGGCCGGCGCGGCGCTTTCCCGGGGAGCCGTGGCGGAGTCCGCGCCGGGCGACGCGGACCATGCCAGTCTGCCCGTCGCGGCCCTGGAATACCGATTCACCAACAAGTCGGCCGCGGCCATCGAGGCCGTGTTCTCGTGGAACGCGCGGAACTTCATGGCGATCCGAGGCAATCCGGAGGCCGTGCGGCCCGCCCCGGGCGGGTTCGAACTCGGGGGCGGACCGGGCAAAAACACACCTTCGGACGGGGGGCTTTCTCGGCCACCGTCGACGACCCGGCCGTGAAGGTCAACCACGCCTGGTTCCGCGGCGGCTGGTTCGACCCGCTCACGATCGCCTGGAAAGACATCGCCACCGGGGCCCGCTACGAGCGGCCGCCGGTGACCGAAGGGGGGCCTTCGCCCGGCGCCACGCGCTTCGTGCCGTTTACGCTCGCCCCGGGGGCGTCGAAGACCCTCGTCCTGCGCTTGGCGTGGTACGTCGGGCAGACCAGCCTGCGCGTCGGGCGCGATCCGCAGCCACCGGCCGCCGGCCAAGGCGTGCCGGGTCAGGCGGTGGATCTACCCGACCCGAACGAGAAAACGAACCCAGAACCCCACGGATTTCGGTTGCATTGGCCCATCCCCTGGAAAAAAAGACCCTTGCCTGCGAGGTCAATCTGAGCTGCCACGTCGCCACCGCCACGCCAGCGGAGCGTCACGCGGATCGAGACGGCTACGCAGCGCAAGGCGGTTGCAAGCAAAATCTTCGGTGTCTGGTCCCGTGCAAACCCCGCGGCGGCCGGCGACCGTGGAGGCACTACTTTCCCGTTGACAGTCAATATGTCCTTTCGGGCCAGTGGCGGACTTGGCTGAGGCGGGCTGGTTGCTTGCCGCCGCACGACAAGCGTGTGGCATGCATGTACAGCACGGCGCATGCTGACTCGAAGTCTGCGTTGGGGGAAAATACTCCATTTGATGGGATATAGCACCCCCCTTCATCGGACACGCTTTTTGCCATTTTTGCCGCGATAACCGATTTCACCATCCTTGACATCCCGGAAAATCCTAGTAGGCTAGGAGGTTAACTAGGCGACTCCGGTCCGCGTCGAAATCGCTTCGGTCGTGCTCCCAGTCCGCAGCCTCGCGGGCCGCTTGACTGCCGGGAGAATCAAGCCGGGATGTCTTTCTTGCTGCTCGCCCGGCTATGCGAGCAGCACATCGCCGGCTGCTACATCGGAGGACGCGATGACGGTGCTAAGACACTTCGCGTGGAGTGGGCTGGTGTTGGCCCTGCTTTTGGCCGGCGGGGTTCGTTCCGCCTTAGCCTATGTCGGTGACCAGACGTGCAAGCTCTGTCATTCCGACAAGTACGATACGTACAAACTGCACTGGCATTCGTGGATGCCGAAGCGCACGGCCGGCCAAGAGCCCCCGGCCGATCTGTTCCCCCAGCGCGTGCCCGTTCCGCCGCTGCCCGAAGGGGTAACGTGGGATCAGATCGAGTACATCAACGGCGCGTTTCACGGATGGCGTGCTGGATTTATATTCACCACCGGCTTCCGCGATGCCGCAGGGACCCAACGTTACACGTGCGGTGGGTGCCACACGACCGGCTACGATCCGAACGGCGTGCAAAAGAACCATCGTGGGGAAGACATGACCGGGGCCAACGGCTCCTGGGCGCTGGACGGCGTCCAGTGCGAGGCCTGCCACGGGGAAAATGGTCCTGACGACCACGATTGGACGGGCGGCACCGGCGCTGGGACCAAGGTCTGCGACGACTGCCACATCCGAACACCCGGCGACTTCCGCATGCAGTACAACGACGGCAGTCTCAGCGGCCGCCCGGCCGGCACTTTCTATGACCAGCAGGCGGAGGCCTTGCGCCACTCGCCCCACAAGGCCATGGACTGCTTCATGTGCCACGATCCCCACAACACCGTCTGGTTCCAGGGCGGGCACGAGCCCGGTGGCGTACGGTTTGCCGAGGTGTTCGGCAAGGGTGACATGTGCAAACACTGCCATACCACCAAGCGGGTCCGCGGTGCCATGGGCGAAGGGCTGTTCGAGTTGGAGTGCATCGACTGCCACATGCCTTACGTGAGCGTCAACGGCGATTCGGTGGCGCACTTGTTCCGCATCAGCACCGATCCGACGCTGACCAAGGAGAACAACACCGTCGTCGACACCGACGGCAAGGTCGTTTGGAAGGGAACCGAGAGCGCCGGCGGCGACGCGGTCCTCACCTTGGATCTGGTGTGCGCCCGGTGCCACTCGAACATGACGATGGAACAATTGGCGACCACGGCCAAAGCCGTCCACCGCCAGCCCGGCCTGGTGGATATCACGGTCAACCACGCCGACGACGTCCAGGTCACCCGCCAGGACGAGCAAGTGACGGTCGATGTGTCGGTCGAGGCCGGCGACAAGGCGGGCATGCCCGCCGACTGGTGGCTCTGCGCCAGCACGAGCTGGGGTTGGTACACCTGGACTCCGGCAGGCTGGAAACCCGGCCTCTTCCCCAGCGTGAAGAAGTTCGGCGTGGTCGATGTGCCCTCGTACAACCTGTTGACGGGCAAGCTGTACACCGGGTGGTACACCTTCTGGTTCGGCATCTTCCCGACCGATGGGTCGGCCCACCTCGATTCGGTGCCGCTGTACATCGTCCCGTAGCGGGAAACACCGATCCGGTACACGGCCTGTCGAGCAGGGTTCACGGGTCCGAGCAGGCACGTTTTCTGGGCCACCACGGTGGTCACCGGAAAGCGTGCCTGTTCTCTTGGAGTAGAAACACCATGCGATGGACGATCTTCGCGGTGGCGATCGCAACGCTCTTTCTGGGATGCGGACAAGGCCATCAGCCAACCGCGCGGCAAACCACAATCGAGCCGGCCCCGATCGGGCCGGTTGGCCAGGGCGCGATGCCTGCCGACGCCATCCATGCCGGCGTGGCCAAGGGGCGCCACCCGCCGGTCGGCGGGGTCTCGAAGGGCAAACCAACCGCGTTCCCGCCGCCGGCTCCCAAGGGCGAGACTGCCCCGCCGAAGCCTGACGTCTCGTCGTCTCCCAAGGTCGCGGGAAATGCCCAGCCAGAGCACGCCAGCCGCGCGGTGCAGATCGGCAACGTTCGGTTGACGGCCCCCGAGGGCTGGATTCGCAAGAAGCCGCAAATTGCCTTCATCCTCGCCGAGTTCAACCTGCCGCGCGCCGAGGGAGATGCCGAAGACGCCCAACTCACGGTAACCGCCGTGGGCGAAAACACGCCGAAGAACCTCGATCGCCTGCGCGAGCAGCTTGGCAAGACACCGGCGCAAGGATCGGTCGAACCGATCCGAATCGAGGGCATGGAGGTCACGCTGGTCGACACGTTGCTGGACCCGGCCGACAGCCACGGCCCCTTCGCGCCACCCCGCGGCGGAGGCCGATACCGGGTTCTCAATGCGATCGCGCCGATCGGCAACAAGCTGTATTTCATCCATTGCAGCGGTCCGGAGAAGACCGTCGGCGCCCGGGCTGGCGAGTTCCGCGCGTTTCTCCAAACCATGAAGCCGGTCCGTTCGCCTTGATTTCCCCCGGGGGTCGCGAAACCACGCAGGGGGCGCGTTCGCGGCGGCTTGACATCCTCGCCGGCGCCTCCCAGAATGTGCCGGTGGGCCGTGGCGGGCTTTTGCCCGATGCCTCGCCGAGACCGATCCTTGGAGATTCCACGATGTCGCTTTGCCGCCGCCAAGTACTGGCCGGTGCCGCGGCTGCCGCGGGATGGGCCGTCGCGCCTTCGCTCGTCGCCGCCGAGCCGTCCCCACCGCAACGCCAGGCCGTGTTGAAGTTCTCGAGCCAATTGGGGCTCATTCCAGGCAAGAGCCTGCCCGAAAAGCTGGCTCAGATGGAGCAATGGCACTTCGACGGCGTCGAGTTGCCGGGCGACCTCGCGGACAAGCTGTCGGAGTTCCAGGCTGCCCTGAAAAACTCGCCCCTGAAGCCCAGCGCCGTGTGTTGGGGGTCGATCCACGGCGACTTGGTCTCCGAGGTGGTCGAGAAGCGCAAGCCGGCCGCCGACCAGTTCCGGCGCGTGCTCGACGCGGCGGGCGAGTTGGGCTCGACGGGGGTGATCTACGTGCCGGCCTTCAACGGGCAGACGAAACTTACCAACCAAGAGATTCGCGAGATTCTCTTGGACACGCTTCCCGCCCTGGGCGAGCACGCCGTCAAGGCCAAGACGCGAATCCTGCTCGAACCGCTCAATCGCCAAGAGGCCTTCTTCCTGCGCCAATTGGCCGACGCCGCCGCGATCTGCCGCGACTGCCATCATCCCGGCGTCTGCATGATGGGCGACTTCTACCACATGGGCCTCGAGGAGACGAGCGATCTGGGCGCGTTCATTTCGGCGGGCCAGTACCTGCATCACGTGCATCTCGCCTCGCGCCGCCGCGTGCTGCCCGGCCAGGACGAACGGCAGTTCGTCGACGGCTTCAGGGGCCTGAAGCACATCGGCTACCAGGACTACTGTAGCTTCGAGTGCGGCGTCAAGGGCGACCCGAAGGTCGAGATCCCCAAGTCGATGGCGTTCCTCCGCGACCAGTGGGCCAGGGCGTAGAGGCCCCCGAGGCGAGTCGGCCCGCGACGCGGGCACAGCGCGAGCGTTCGTCCGGCCGATCTTTGGGTTTCATCGCGCCGGCGGCGCGTCGAGCGCGGCCAAGAACCCGGCTAGACTGGCCTTGGCGTCTCCCAAGACGAGCACGGTCTTGGGATGGCGATAGAGCGTGTTTTCCACGCCGGAGTAACCGGGTCGCGCGTCGAGGTTGCACACGACGACTTGCCGCGCTTCGTGTGCCGCGAGGATGGGCATCCCCGAGATCGGGGTGTTGGGAACCGTGCTGGCCGCCGGATTGACCACGTCGCACGCCCCGACGACCAACGCCAGGTCGGTTCGGGAGAAATCGGAGTTGATCTCGTCCAGATCGAAGAGCAAGTCCGGATCGGCCTCCGCCTCGGCCAGGAGGACGTGCATGTGACCGGGCATGCGGCCGGCCAGCGGATGAATCGCGTAGCGCACCCTCTTGCCCAGGCGCCGCAGCCGCTCGACCAGGCGCGCGGTCTCGAACTGCGCTTGCGCCAAGGCCATGCCGTACCCGGGGATCACGATGATCGACTGCGCCGCGCGGAGGGCCGCGGCCGCTTGTTCCAGGGGCGGAACGTCGCCGGCCGAGCCATTCGGCGAGGTCGTGGCCGCCGGGGTGGCCTCGCGCGCCGGCTCGGGTCCTTCCCGCTCGGGCCGATGGCCGTCCCAGCCCAGCAGGAACCGCACGACGTGGCGGTTCATGGCCCGGCACATGCACAGGGTCAGGATCGACCCCGAGGCCGCGACCGTGGCCCCGCACGCGATGAGCAGCCGGTTCTGAACGACGATTCCGCAGAAGGCCGCGGCCAGCCCGGTGGTCGCATTGAGGAAGGAGATCAACACCGGCATGTCGGCGCCGCCGATCCGCACGGCGAACACGGCTCCCAGGAGCGCCGCGAGCAGGCTCAGCACGCCCAGCTCGAACGGCGACGCGCCAGGCGACGTTCCCGCGACGACCGCCAGGGCGACGGTGGCGCCGAGCAGCCCGGCCGTGAGAAGACCGTGCCGGCGGAAGACGGTCGGGGTGGCGCGCATCCAATTCGCCAACTTCGCGCTGGCGATCATGCTCGCCGTGAACGTGCCCGCCCCCAGCACCGCCCCGATCAAACCGGAGGCGCGGGCCGAAGCGGGCAGGGTGCCCGCATGGCGAAGCAGCTCGATCCACGCCACCAGCAGGGCCGCCACCGCCCCGGCCCCGTGCTGCAAGGCGACCATCGCGGGGATCTGGAGCATGTTGACCCGCCAGGCAACTCCCAGGCCCACGAGCCCTCCCGCGGCCAGCGCGCCTGCCACCAGCCACGGCGCTTGGATGGCATGGCGGCAGAGCACGACGCCCAGCGCGACCGCCAACGCGGCCGCGGCCGTGAGGTTTCCAAGGCGGGCGCGCTGGGGCCGGGTGAACTGCCCGATGCCGACGAGCAATAGCCCGATGATCGCGAAATCGACAAGCAGGCCAGTCATGCCGCAAAGCCGGTGGTGCTATTCGGAACGGTGGCGCGGGGCACGAGCGCCATTCAGCTTGAGTCGCGGAACTGCTCGGCAAGCCATTCCCGCCACTGTTCGGCGGTGTGGGGGCCGAGCTTGGTGCGGATGGTCCGAACCGCGTAGTTGAGCATTTGTCGCATGAGCGAGTCTTGGAGCCTGTCGCGGATGGGCAAGAGTTGGTCGAGCACCGCCGCTGCTTCGCGGTACTTGCCCTCCATGGCCAGAAGGCCGCACTTGCCGGCCATGGCCCAGGCGCGCAGTTCCACTTCGGTGTCGTCCAGGGTGGCCAGTTCGTCGAAGATTTCCATGGCCTTGGCGCTGTTTCCTTCGCGCAGGTAGATTCGCGCGAGTTGTTGCTTGGCGCGGTTGGCCCAGTAGGGTTTGTCGGGGTAGTAGTCGAGCACGCTGCGCCACGCCTCTTCGGTGCCCAACTGGCTGGCATAGAGCCACTGGCGAAAGACGGTGTCTTGCCGGGGGACGGCGGCGGGCGTTTGCGCCACGTCGGCCAAGAGGAACGGGACTCGCGTGACGCGCCACGCCAGGATTCCGCCCAGCGCGCCCGCGGCCAGGGCTGCGGCGAGCCATCGGGCCCAGCGGGTGGGGCCTGGGGTGGCTGGGGGCGCGGCCTTCATCAAGGCGTCGAGCCGCTGGGTGGTCTCGTTCCGCCCACGCAGGGTGGCCGCCATGTCCTCCGCTTCAGCGCCCGGCAGGTCCTCCCCCCACGGCTCGTCCAATCC
>DYLT01000543.1 GCA_020721945.1 Blastopirellula marina | reverse complement strand
CGTGCTGAAGTTCGTGATCCGCATCGCCTGCAACAAGGTGTGGATGAGGATGCGTCGTGACTACGGAACGCGGAAGCGCGACGTGACCCGCGAGCAGGCGATCGCCACGTTGCCGCCGAACATCGCCGAGTGCCTGGTCGATCACGAGCCGACCGCGGAGGAAATGGCCATCGCGGCAGAACTCTGGCAACGCTGGCTCGCGCCATGCACCGAGAAGGTCCGGCGGATTCTGGAGCTGCGCCGCATGGGGCACACGATCGAGGAAGTTGCCGCCGATCTTGGCGTGGGCGAGCACACGGTTCGCCGCGTGATATCTCATCTCTGGGAGTCGAGTCGATCGTAGCCTGAGGACCGCGAGTCCGATTGCGCACCTTGTCGCGTGCGCGAAGATCGTCTCGACGCGCCTTGAAGACGACCGCGGCACCGGATACAACGGGAGAGTCCTTCCGGAGATGTTCGTTGCCGAACACATCAAGTCGAGCGTGAAGTGAAAGGTGGGTGAACGTGCAACGTCGTGACTTCTTGGAAGCCGGGATCACCGCGGGCGCGGGGCTCATCTTGGGATCGGCCCGGGCGGCCGAGCCTCAGCCGGCCCCGGCTGCTACGGCCGGCGACGCGATCCACGTGGCCTTGATCGGCGCCGGGGTGCAGGGCCGGGCCCTGCTGAACGCCGCGGTGGCGATTCCGGGCGTCCGCATCCGCGCCGTGTGCGACATCTGGAGGTACGCCCGCCGCGCCGCGGTCAACGTCCTCGAGGCCCACAAGCAAGAGGCGGCCGATTACGCCGACTACCGCGACTTGCTGGCCAAGGAGAAGGACCTCCAGGCGGCGATCGTGGCCACGCCCGACTTCCTCCACGCCGAGCACGCCAACGCCTGCCTCAAGGCCGGGCTGCACGTGTACTGCGAGAAGGCGATGGCCACCACGCTCGACGCCGCCCGGTCGATGGTCCGCGCGATGCGCGAGACGGGCCGGCTGCTTCAGATCGGCTACCAGCGCCGCAGCAACCCGCGCTACCGGCACGTCGCAGAGAGCCTGCTCGGCAAGGCGAAGCTCGCGGGCCGGCTGACGCACGTCGGCGGCCGGTGGTTCCACCCCGTGCGCGACGACGCGGGCTGGCCCAAGAAGTTCGCCATGCGCGACGAAGAACTCAAACGCTACGGCTATGCCAGCATGCACGAGCTGCGCAACTGGCGGTTCTTCAAGCGGCTCGGCGGAGGGCCGTTCTTCGACTTCGGCGCGCACCAGGCCGACGTGGCGGGTTGGTTCCTCGGCGCGGCGCCCAAGTCGGTCGTGGCCGTTGGCGGGGTGGACTATTACCGCGACCACGAGTGGGCCGACAACGTCACCGCGATTCTCGAATACGGCACGCCGGGTGGCACAGTGCGGGCTGTCTTCGAGGTCCAGACGACCACGAGCGGCGGCGGCGAATCGAGCGTCGAGCACTTCATGGGCGCCGACGGCTCGATCCGCATTTCCGAGAACCCCAAGTGGACCAAGGTCTTCCGCGAGGCCCACGCGCCCGACT
>DYLT01000542.1 GCA_020721945.1 Blastopirellula marina | reverse complement strand
TGGGCGCCGCCAGCCCTCGGTGCTGGCGTTCTTCTCGCTGGCGAGCCCGGTAGCAAGTCGAAGCTGCACCAGGAACGGCCCGCACGGGAGCGGCCTCGAGATTTTCTATTGACGTCCCCAAGACCCCAAGGGATACTTTGCTCGGAGGCTTGTCTTGTGGATAATAGATCCGATAGGTGATCGGCATCGAGAGTGCAGGCTCGTCGTGGCGGCGCTGGCAGTGCCGGTGGTGATCGGCTGTTCATGGCACTGCGAGCCGGCGGCGCCCGCGCTGGTCGAGACGCCCTCGCTGGGGCCCACTGGAAAGGAGCAGCAGGTGGAGACCACGAGCATTCGCGAAACGACCCAGGTCGAGCTGGCCGGGCACCTCGTCGGCGTCGGCAACATCTTCGAGGACGACGAGGAGGACGCCCGGGCCGGGAGTCGGACGGTGCTGCGCGCCACCCTCTCGATCCAGGACCAGGCGAGCGGCCGGGAGTGGCGCAAGCGCGTCGCCGAGGGCGAGACGGTTTCGCTCGGCGCGGCCCGGTTCCGCGTGGAGGAGATCGAGGAAGGAGAGACGGGCCCGGGCCGCGTCGTCATGCGGCGGGTACCCTGAGCAACGTCCGGCGACGCCCGGTCGGCGCCCGGACCATCCCGCCGATGGGGCGGCGCAGGAGGCGGTATGGACCCGCTCCATGAGAAGAAGCTGGCGCAGCGTCAGGACACCGCTGTTGCGGCCGGACCGTCCGCGGCCGGCGCGAAGCCGAGCGCGATCAAGGCGGGCCTGCGCAGCATGAACTACGAGGAGGGGCGGCGCGCCCTGTCGCTCCGGGACGGCGCGACCGCCGGCGCGGGCGGGAAGTCGATGCCGGTCCCGGGGGAGACGCCTGCCGGCACGCTCTGGGCGAAAGACGCGTCCGGCAAGGACCTGCCGCCGAGCGTCGTGGACATCTCGCAGGGCGGGCTCAACGACTGCTTCTTGATGGCCGCGATGGCCGCGATCGTGAACGCCGATCCGAGCGCCATCACGAAGATGATCGCGGACAACGGCGACGGAACTTACACCGTCACGTTCAAGGGGGTCTCGACGGGCTTTCTGGGCCTCGGCGGTCCGGCGACGGTCACCGTCAACCTCAAGTTTGAGGTCGGCAAGCATGCCAACGTGGCGTCGCGGAGGGCACTTTGGCCGCTGGTTATCGAGAAGGCGTATGGCGAGATGAAGGGCAAGGGCACGAAAACCTTCGACAAGGGCGGCAACCCGGGCAACGCAGTGGACGCCATGACCGGCAAGGGCGCGAGCCCCTTCGACCCGCGCGACAAGAGCGAGGACGAGATCCTCGCGGCCTTCCTCGCCGCGAAGGAGAAGAGGCGGCCGGCGACCCTCCTCGCCCCGGAGAAAAAGGACGCCGACGCGACGAAGAAGGCGATGGTGGCGCGTATCTCCGGTCTCTACTTCTGGCACGCCTACGCCGTCATCGACGTCTCGAAGGACAAGGCCGCCCTCAAGCTGTTCAACCCGTGGGGCCGCGACCACCCGAACGGAGACG
>DYLT01000196.1 GCA_020721945.1 Blastopirellula marina | reverse complement strand
AGATTTTATAAAAAAATTAGCAACTTCTTTTTCAAATACTAAAATATTTTCGATGACCTCCGACAAACCGAAGACCTCGGCCGGACAAGGCGACATGGCCTTGGCGGCGGTGGCGGAGGACGTTACCGCCAGTGCAACCTGGACCCGTCTCGACGACCTGGCCAGGGACTTCGGCGACGGGGCGCTTCGGGGCCCGCTGGCCGCCGGTCCCTCGCCGCCGGGCGAGACGCTCGATGGGGCCCTGGCCGTGGCCTTTACGCTCGCCCCGAGACAGAAGCGCACGGCGGCGTTCGTCCTCGCCTGGCATTTTCCCAACGTCCGGCACGGCATCGACGCCTGGCACGCCGAGGGCAATTGGTACGACAACCATTGGCCCAGTGCCCTCGCGGTCGCAGGCGACGTGGTCGCCCGGCTCGACGAGCTGACCGCCAAGACCCGGCTCTTCCACGATTCGCTCTACGAGTCCAACCTGCCCTACTGGCTGCTCGACCGGATCAGCTCGCAACTAGCGGTGTTGCGCAGCCGGACGTGCTTCTGGGGCAAGGACGGCTACTTCGGCGGCTGGGAGGGGTGCGGCACGGGCAACGGTTGCTGCCACGGCAATTGCAACCACGTGTGGCACTACGCCCAGGCCCACGGGCGATTGTTTCCCGAGATCGCCCGGCAGATGCGGGCCCAGGAGTTCAAGTACCAGGCGGCCGATGGCGCGATCCCGCATCGCCAGTTCGCCTCGCACCCGGCGTTCGACGGCCAGTGCGGGGCCGTGCTCAATTCGTACCGCGAGCACCTCATGTCGCCCGACCGAACGTGGCTCGATGCGAACTGGGCCTCGATTCGCCGGGCGATGGACTACACGATCGCCACCTGGGACAAGGATGGCGATGGCGTGCTGGCCGGCCCGCAGTGGAACACGCTCGATGGCGCCCTGGGCGGCAGCACCTCGTGGCTGGGCACGCTCTATCTGGCCGCGCTGGCGGCGGCCGAGAAGATGGCCCTGTTGGAGAACGACCCCGATTCGGCCAAGCGCTATGCGGCGATCCGCCAGTCGGGCGCGAAGAAGCAGGACGAGACGCTCTTCAACGGCGAGTACTACCTCCAGATCCCCGATCCGGAACCCCGCGAGGATTACGTCACCGGCTGCGCGATCGACCAATTGCTGGGCCAATGGTGGGCGCATCAGCTCGACCTGGGCTGGCTCTACCCGCCGGAGCACGCGCGGACCGCCCTGGGGTCGCTCTTCCAGTACAACTTCCGCGGCACGATGCAGGGGCTCAAGCAGGTGCCGCGCAAGTTCGTGGCCGACGACGATCCCGCCATGCAGATGATTACCTGGCCCAAGGGTCCCCGGCCGGCCAAAGTCATCCTCTACGGCGACGAGGCGATGACCGGCTTCGAGTACGCGGCCGCCGCGGCAATGATCCAGGCGGGACTGGTGCGCGAGGGGTTCGCCACGGCCCGGGCCGTGTGGATCCGCTACGACGGCCGGCTGCGCGCCGGATTGACGCCCGGCGATACCTCGTCGTGGGGCTACAGCGGCAACCCCTTCGGCGACGACGAGTGCGGCAAGTTCTACGCGCGGGCCATGAGCGTCTGGTCGCTGCTTCTGGCCACGCAGGGGTTCGTCTACGACGGCCCAGGGCAGAAGATCGGCTTTCGTCCCGTGTGGAAGCCCGACGACCACGTGTCGTTCTTCAGCGCTGCCGAGGGTTGGGGGGTGTTCCGGCAGCGTCGCACCGCGGACGCACAAACGGCAGTCCTCGAGGTCCGCTACGGCCGCCTGGCCGTGCGCACCCTGGTGTTGGCCCTTCCCGCGGGAACCCAGCCGGCCGCCTTGCGGGTCGAGGTCGATGGGAAGGCCCTGCCCGCGCGCTGCACGGCAGACGCCCAAGGCGCGTGCGTCGAACTCCAGACGCCCGTGACGATCGAGGCCGGCGGGAGGCTTTCGGTGAGCCTCGGGCGGCGTTGAACCTTCACCCCGGGGCCACCCCGAGGAGCCACGGACGCATGAACGCTTCGCAGCGCCTAACCCTGGGTCTTTGGGACTACGGCGCCTTTGTCGCCTACTTTGTCGGGCTGTCGCTGGTGAGCTACTGGGCCGGGCGGCGCGAGCGGGCAAGCGCCCAGGACTACTTCCTGGCCGGCAAACGGCTTCCCTGGTACGTCGTGGGCGGGTCGTTCATCGGGGCGAACATCAGCACCGAGCACTTCATCGGGATGATCGGCGCGGCGGCCGTGTTCGGCATCTGCGTGGCCATGTCCGAGTGGATGAACGTCGTCACGTTCTCGCTGTTGATCTGGTTCTTCATCCCGTTTCTCTTGGCCTCGAAGGTCTTCACCACGCCCGAGTTCCTCGAGAAGCGGTTCTCGCCCGCCCTGCGCCAGCTCTTCGCCGCGGTGACCGTGATCAGCAACGTCGTGGCGTTTCTGGCGGCCGTGCTCTATGGCGGCGGAGTGGCCCTGGCCGCGCTGTTCCACTGGGATCTCTGGTTCTCGATCGCGCTGTTGGGGATCGTCGCCGGAGGCTGGGCGATCTACGGAGGGCTTTCGTCGGTCGCCTGGGGCGACCTGTTCATGGTCGCCGTGATGGTCCTCGGCGGCATGATCGTCACGTGGCTGGGCCTTCAGTCGCTTTCGGACGACGGCTCGGTGCTCGATGGCTGGCGCGTCATGATCGAGCGGAACCAGGCGACCCGCGGCCCCTGGGCCGAGGGCATCGCCCGGCACGCACAGCAACTGGCCGGAACCTCGACCTACAACCGGCTCTCGGTGTTCCAGCCCGCGACCCATCCCACGCACCCCTGGACCAGCCTCGTGCTCGGCATCTTCTCGGTGAGCATCTGGTACAATGTGCTCAACCAGTTCATGATTCAGCGAGTGCTGGGGGCCAAGGACGGCTACCATGCGCGCATGGGGATCGTCTTTGCGGGGTTCATGAAGGTCGTCCTGCCGGTCATCGTGGTGGTGCCGGGACTGATCTTCTTCGCCCGGTCTGCCGACCTGTTCCTCCAGCCGTGGGAGCAGGTGCGGGCCGACGCGGATCGGGGCTACGTGCGGCTCATCGAGGCCCTCGTGCCCACCGGGCTGCGCGGGTTGTTTCTGGCCGGCCTGTTCGGGGCCATCCAATCGACCGTCAACTCGGTGCTCAACTCGACGGCCACGGTGATTACGCTGGACTTCTACAAGCGTTGGTTCCGGCCCGGCGCCACCGACCGCGACCTCGTGCGCATGGGGATCGTCTCGTCGGTGGTCGTCCTGGCAGTGGCGATCGGGCTCGGGGGCTTCATTGGGGTCTTGCGGCGCGGGTTGTTCGTGTACATTCAGGAGTTGTATGCCTTCTTCGCCCCGCCGTTCGCGGCCGCCTTCCTCCTCGGGATTCTCTGGAAGCGGATCAACGCCGCCGGGGCCACCGCGGCCGTGGTGCTCGGGTTCGCGGTCGGCGTGGGGCTGAAGCTCTTCGTCCAACTCGTCGAAGCCCATCCCGCATGGCTGGAACCCTATGCCAACCAGGCGTGCATCACCTGGCTGGTGTGCATGGCGGTGTGCGTGGGGGTCAGCCTGGCGACCGACCCGCCGCGGCCCGAGCAGGTGACCGACGACGTCACGATGAACTGGTCGAGACTGAACCTCTTCCAAGACCTCGGCCGAAACTGGTTTACCAGCGTGGTGTTCTGGTGGGCCTTGTTCGTCGCGGCGATCGGCGGCCTGTTCATCTATTTCTCTGGTCTGGTGTTTCGGTGAGGTTCGGCGCGTAGAATGGGGACGGACAGCGGCGGCCGGTTCGTGGTACGCGGGATTGGAAGGAACGCAACCATTCCTACGTCGAGGCGCTGACGATGGTCGAAGCACGGCAACCCTCGGTCGTACCCACCGAGTTCTGGAGCCGGCTGGACGACGGCCGGATCCAGTGCGAGGTCTGTCCCCGGCTCTGCAAGTTGCACGAGGGCCAGCGGGGGTTCTGTTTCGTTCGGGCTTGCCAGGACGGCCGGATCGTCCTGACCACCTACGGCCGATCCAGCGGGTTCTGCATCGACCCGATCGAAAAGAAACCGCTGAACCACTTTTTGCCGGGCACGCCGGTGCTCTCGTTCGGCACGGCGGGGTGCAATTTGGGGTGTAAGTTCTGCCAGAACTGGGACATCAGCAAGTCGCGAGAACTGGACACCTTGGCCGACGAGGCCTCGCCCGAAACCATCGCCCAGGCCGCCGCCCAACTCGGTTGCCGCAGTGTGGCGTTCACTTACAACGATCCGGTGATCTTCCTCGAGTACGCCGTGGACGTGGCCGAGGCATGCCACCAGCGGGGCATCAAGACCGTGGCCGTAACGGCCGGCGAGATGTGTCCCAAACCTCGCGAGCGGTTCTATCGCGCGATGGACGCGGCCAACGTGGACCTCAAGGCCTTCACCGAGGAGTTTTATAAGAACATCTGCGCGGGCCAACTCCAACCCGTCCTCGACACGCTGGTGTACCTCAAGCACCACACCCAAGTGTGGTTCGAAATCACCACGCTGCTGATTCCGGGCCTGAACGACTCGGAGCAGGAGATCGAGGCGATGACCACTTGGGTGGTGGAAAAGCTGGGCCCCGACGTGCCCATGCACTTTACCGCGTTTCACGCCGACTGGAAGATGCGCGATCGCCCCCCCACACCGCCCTCGACGCTCACGCGCGCCCGGGCGATCGCCCGAAAGAACGGCGTCCGATACGCCTACACGGGCAACGTTCATGATAAGGAGGGGGAAAGCACGTACTGTCACTCGTGTGGCCGGTGCGTGATCGGGCGCGACTGGTTCGTGCTTTCCGAGTGGAACCTTACTGCCCAGGGGCGCTGCGCCTCGTGTGGCGCTCCGTGTTCGGGGGTATTCGAGCCCTCGCCAGGGGCCTGGGGGGCCCGCCGCGTGCCCATTCGGTTGAGAGATTATTCTGCTCGGGGCCTCTAGAGCACGCCTTAGGGCTGGACGAGACCCACCCATGTGTGTTATTCGATACCCCTATTGCGGCCAGCGCTCTGTCGTAATCTTTGGTGTTGTTTGACAGAGGGCTTGTCAAATCGTATCGTAGAGGGGTACATTATGGGGAACGTGCGGAGCCCCCAATCGCTCCTCGGAGATTTGGGTAGCCTCTGCCAAGATTCGGGGTGGGTGTTCTGTACAAGATTCATGATGGGAGTGTCGAATGGCCATTCGAATCCTGATTGCCGACGACCACGAGATGGTCCGTGCCGGGTTGAAGACCCTCCTGGCCGATACCGACGTCGAGGTGGTGGCTGAGGCGACCACGGGCGAACAAGCCGTCAAGTACGCGATGTCGCAGCCGGTCGACGTCGTGCTGATGGATATCCGCATGCCGGAGGAGGACGGGCTGAAGGCCCTCGGGCGTATCAAGCTCGACAAGCCCGACCTGCCCGTCTTGATGCTCTCGACCTTCGACAACCCCACGTACATCGCCCGATCGGTGGCCCTGGGCGCAAGCGGCTACCTGCTCAAAGGATGCTCGAAGGAAGAACTGCTCCAAGCGATCCGAACGGCCGCCAAAGGCGAAAGCGCCTGGACCCGGGACGAGTTGCGGCGCGTTACCGGGGCGTTGGCTACCCCGCGATTGGCGGCCGATGTCGAGGTTCCCTTGACCCAGCGCGAAAGCGAGGTGCTTCGCCAACTGGCGTACGGCCTGACCAACAAGGAAATCGCTCAGGCGCTGCACATCAGTTACGAAACGGTCAAGGAGCACGTGCAGCACATCTTGCGGAAAATCGGCGTGTCCGACCGTACCCAAGCCGCAGTTTGGGCCGTGCGCAAGCAGCTCGTGTGACGGCTGCCCCTCGGGGACCAAGCCCGGGGACCCGGGGGACCTACTCGTGCCCCGAGGGCCCCCTCTAGCGATAGAGCAGGAACCGCTCGCGGCGCTTGAGGAACTCGGCCAATCCCGGCTGCCAGGCCGCCTCGATCGCCGCGGCGGACTTGCCCTCGAGCAGGGCCTCGTGGGCCGCCACATTGCCGAGCAAATTCCGGTACGGTTTGGCATTCCACGTGTCGCGGTGGTTCGCGCGGAGCCAGCAGGCGATCTCGAGACCCGTGCGCACCGGCTCGAACTTCTCGCGGTCGACCAACACGATCCGCACGCCACTGCACTTCTGGTCGCGGTAGACGCTCGCCGAGGGCACAAACACGGCCGGCTCGAAGCGAACCCCCGGTCGGCCCAGGCGATTGAGATCGTGCGCCAGCCGCGACCCGTCGAGCCACGGGGCCCCGACCAACTCGAAGGGCGTGTCCGTCCCACGACCCACCGAGAGGTTCGTGGTCTCCAACAGCCCGATGCCGGGATAGAGGATCGCCTCGGTCAAGCTCCGCATGTTGGGCGAGGGATTGATCCAGGGCAGGCCCGTGGCATCGAACCAGTCCCCACGTCGCCAGCCTTCGGCACGCACGACCACGAGATCGAGCGCCAGCCGACGTTCCGCGGCGAACAA
This sequence comes from Blastopirellula marina, assembly GCA_020721945.1. Lineage (GTDB taxonomy): Bacteria > Planctomycetota > Planctomycetia > Pirellulales > Thermoguttaceae > JANLFZ01. The sequence continues at coordinate 3,708 of DYLT01000196.1, read as the reverse complement.
GAAGGCCAGTTCGCCGACCGTCATGCCGTGGCGCACCGGCACCGGGTGGAAGGCGACGAACGACTCGCGGCCTGGGTCGAGCATGGGGCCAGCCACGTCGCGACCATTGATCGGATTCGGCCGGTCGAGCACCACGAACCGCAAGCGGTGCTCGGCGGCCGCCTCCATGGCCAGCCCCATGGTCGAGACATACGTGTAGAACCGCGCGCCGATGTCCTGGATGTCGAACACCAGGGTGTCGAGGCCGCGCAGCATCGGCGCCGTGGGCTTCCGGGTCTTGCCATAGAGGCTGAAAATGGGCAGTCCGGTGACCTCGTCGCGTGCGTCGTCGATCCGCGCCACGTCGAGTTTGCCCTGGAAACCATGCTCCGGACTAAAAAGGGCCACGAGCTTGACCCCGGCAGCCCCGTGGAGCAGTCGGACCGTGCTGAGGCCATCGCGGCTTACCCCGGTCTGATTCGTGATGAGCCCCACGCGGCGGCCTTGGAGTCCACGGAAGCCGTCGCGCCGCAGGACGTCGATGCCGGCCAGCACCTGCCGGGCCCCGGCAAATTTGCGGGGGCGACACGCGGCCGCGGCGATCGCGCCGATGCGGCCGGCCAGACGATTCGCCTCGCCCTTGCCGTGGGGATGCAGCCGGTTGCTCAGAAAGATCACGAAGAGGTCCAGCTCGGGGTCGATCCACATGGCGGTCCCGGTGAAGCCGCCGTGGCCGAAGGCCTGGGGAGAGTACCCGTCGCCGCGGTTGGTCGAATAGCCTGTGCGGATGCCCCAACCCAACCCGCGCAGCCCCGCGGATACCGCCCGCGGCCGGGTCATCTCCTCGACCGACTCGGATCGCAACACGCGTACGCCGCCGTAGGTGCCGCGGCCGAGCATCATCTGGGCGTAGACGGCCAGGTCGCCGGCCGTGGAAAACAGGCCCGCGTGCCCCGCGACGCCGCCAAGATGGTACGCCCTTGGGTCGTGGACTTCACCCTGGATCCACTGGTTGCCGCGCCGTTCGGTCAAAGCGGCGCGGCGCCGGCGGGCCTCGTCCGGCACGTAACCGGTATCGTCCATTCCCAGGGGCTTGAAAATGCGCGACTCGGCAAACTCGTTGAGGGGTTTCCCAGACACCCGCTCGACCAGCTTGCCCAGCACGAGGAATCCCACGTCGGAGTAGATGAACTTCGAGCCCGGCGGCGCCGACAGCGCCAGGTCGAAGATCCGCTGCCACGCCTTCTCGGGGCCGTCGAGGTAGTCGCGTAGGGCATTGTCGGGCATCAGACCTCCCTGGTGCGTCAAGAGTTGAAGCACCGTCACGGCGTCCTTGCCCTTGCGGCCGAACTCGGGCAGGTGCTTGGCCACCGGGTCGTCAAGCCGAATGCGCCCGGCTTCCACCAAGAGCATCACGCTCGTCGCCGTGGCCACCGGCTTGGTAAGCGAGGCCAAGTCGAACACCGTATCGACCGTCATCGCGATGGGGGATGGCTCGACTTGCCGGTTGCCGTACGCCCGCAGCAAGACCACTTTGCCGTGCCGACCGATGGCCACGACACACCCCGGGATTCGCTTCGCCTCGATGGCCTGCGCCACGGCTTGGTCGATCTCGGCAAGCCGCGCTGCGTCGACCGCGGCATCCGCAGGGGGGACCTCGGGCAGTTGAGGTGGCGCGCTCCAAGCCTCGCGCGCAAGCAGTACGACAACGAGCCCCAACGCGGCATGGCGAAGGCACGACATGGTGGGCGTCCTAGGGAACCTTGGAGTTGGCAAAATGCCATCATACAGGGCTGCGTCTCGCATGGCCATGCAGGGGACAGAAGTTGGGGTCGTTACGTCAAGACGGGATGAATGGGCTATTTACAAAACTTTTACGCGCCTAGTTACCCCAAACACCCTAAACTGGCAGGCTTGTCGTTGCCGCTTCGAGCCGGTCCCACTACGATTTGCTCAAGTACCTTTTTTCCGGGGCAATGAGCCAAGCAAGGAACAAGGAACGCGGTCGTGGAACTCCCTCGCCGATCCCCAAGTGATACGTACACAGCTCCGGGACACTACCGGGAACTCGAAACGCAACTCCGCCGCCAGACCCGCGGGGCCGACATTCCCACCCTGTTCATCTACGCCTTCGATCCTCGGACGCGCTTCGGGCCGTTCGTCTTCTGCGACCGGGCGTTGATTCCCGGGGCGCCGCGGGCGGTGGGATCGGCGCTGTACGCTGCGGGATTCACCAACACCCGGTTGGTGCTTCAGCAACGGACGCCCAACGTGCGGCCAAGCACTGCATGGATCGGCGGGAAACGGCCGGAGCTGCTATTGGTTTCGGCCATGCAGATCCACAGCGCCGCCGCCTACGATTTGATCCGCGATGCCTGGACCTTGGGCGATCAGCGCCCTTTGATTCTCGTCGGGGGGGCCAAATCGATCTACGAGCCCTGGGACTTCTTCGGCTTGTCGGAAGACGGCACGGTGGGGGCCGACGTGGTCGTGACCGGCGAGGAGTACGTGCTGCTCGAGTTGCTCGACCGCATCCTCCAACACAAAGGCTCGCGCGAGACCCTGCGCCAGGGGTACGAGCGGGTCCGTCGCGCCGGGCTGTTGGACGACATTCCCGGGCTGGTGTTCCGGCCCGACGCGCCCGAGGGCCCGCCTCCGTACCTGGTCAGCACCGGTGTGCAACGGCTCGTTCAAGACCTCGACGAGTTGCCGCTGCCGTTCGACGCCCTGGGCCTGTTCGAGCCGCCGCACCAGCGTTCGACGTTGTCCGAGGCGCCCTTGCCGGCGGCCCAGCTCAAGCGGCTTGGCCGCATCGTGTCGATGGTCGTCACGCACGGCTGCAAGTTCCACTGCCCGTATTGCCCCATCCCCGGCTACAATCAACGCACCTTCCGACACCGCAGTCCCGAGCGCCTGACCGAGGAGATGGCCGGGATTGCCGAGCGCACGGGGGTCACGGACTTCTTCGGCACCGACGACAACTTCTTCAATAACCGCCGGTCGGCCGAAGAGATCCTCGCCGGCATGGCCCGGGGCAAGGTCGGCGGGCGTCCGTTTCGCGACGGCATCTGGTTCGGCACCGAGGCCACGGAGTTCGATGTCCACAAGAACCAGGACCTCTTGCCTCTGGCCCGCGATGCGGGGTTGCGGGCGATCTGGTTTGGCATCGAGGACCTCACGGCCGAACTGGTCAAGAAGGGCCAGACCCCCGAGAAGACCCGGGAGGTCTTCACCCTGTTGCGCCGCCACGACATCGCCCCGATGGCCATGATGATGCACCACGACGGGCAACCGCTCTGGTCGTGGAGGGGGCTCTCGGGATTACTCAATCAGGTCGGGTTTTTGCGGCGCACCGGCGCTGTGACCTGCCAGATCACGCTCTTGACGCCCGCGGTCGGCAGCCGCGGATACGAGCAGTCCTACCGCGACGGCATCGCGCTGCAATCGGTCGGCGGCGTGCCGATCGAGGACTACCAGCTCGACGGGAACCACGCCGTCGCCACGAGCCACGCTCAGCCCTGGAAACGCCAGTGGAACCTGCTCCTGGCCTACGCGGCGTTTTACAACCCGATGAGCACGCTGCGAGAACTCGTGACCTTCGACGGATTGTGGAAGCAGCGGGTCGTTCTGCGCACGCTGGGCATGGTGGGCCTGGCGCGGTCGGTCTGGAATGGTCGCCGATGGCTTGCGCAGCTATTCCGTGGCCCGATCGAGCGCCACCAGGCCGAG
>DYLT01000541.1 GCA_020721945.1 Blastopirellula marina | reverse complement strand
GCGGCGATCAAGGGATGGTCGTTGATGACGAGTCCCACTCCGGCCGAGCGAATCACCGGAAGAATCTGCTCGGCCATGCGTCGGATTTCGGCGAGGGGACGGCCCTTGGCGCGGAGCTGGATGAGATCGGCTCCGCCCGCGCAGAGTTGGCGAGCGACCGTCTCCGGCGACCGGCCGCCCAAGTACGCGGCATCGACAAAAGTGTAGAGGAGGCAGTCGGCGAGCGGCTTCACGCGGAATCACGCTTCGGGCTCGATCAGCTCGCGACGGGCACCGCCCAGGAGGTTCTCCGCAAAGCTCGTGGAATAGACCCCGCGGCGGAAGTTGGGGTCTTGCAGGATAGCCAGCTCGAAGGGGATAGTCGTCTTGATGCCCGTGATCATGAACTCGCTCAAGGCGCGCCCCATACGTTCCATCGCCTCCCGGCGGTCTTTCCCGAATGTGATCAGCTTGCCGATGAGCGAGTCGTAGTGCGACGGGATGGTGTAGCCGGCATAGACATGGCTGTCCACGCGGACGCCCCGTCCGCCGGGAGCGTAATACATCTCAATGCGGCCCGGGCTGGGGCGGAAGTCGTCGAACGCATCCTCGGCGTTAATTCGGCACTCGATCGCGTGGCCCTTGATGCTGATGTCGCCGTCCGAGAGTTTCAGCGGCTCGCCCAGGGCGATCATGATCTGGAGCCGTACGAGGTCCACGCCGGTGACCTCCTCGGTGATGGGGTGTTCGACCTGGATCCGTTTGTTGACCTCGAGGAAGTAGAAGTTGCCCTGGTCGTCCACGATAAACTCGACGGTCCCCGCGCTGGAGTACTGGGCGGCCTCGGCGAGGCGGACGGCTGCCTTGCCCATCTTCTTACGGAGGTCACGGAACTTGCCGTCGATCAGCGGCGACGGCGTTTCCTCGACGATCTTCTGATGCCGACGCTGGATGGAGCAATCGCGCTCGCCGAGGTGAATGACCTTGCCGCGGCTGTCGCCCAGAATCTGGAACTCAATGTGATGCGGGTTCTCGATGAACTTCTCGATGTACACGCCCGAATTGCCAAAGGCCTTGTCGGCCTCACTCCTGGCCGTGTGGAAGCCCTTGACGAGGGAGATATCGTTATGGGCCACGCGCATGCCCCGCCCCCCGCCGCCGGCGATGGCCTTGATCATGACCGGGTAACCGATGCGTTTGGCGGTGGCGAGCGCTTCTTGCTCGTCCTCGACCAAGCCGTCGGACCCGGGCGGCGTGGGCACGCCGACCTTGCGGGCCAACGCGCGGCTGACGGCCTTGTCTTCGAGCGCGGTCATCGCGCGCGAGCTGGGACCGATGAAGCGGATGTTGCAGTTCTCGCAGACGTCAGCGAAATGGGCATTCTCGGCCAGGAAACCGTAACCGGGATGGATGGCATCCACGTCGGCGATCTCGGCGGCGCTGATGATGCGGTCGATCCGCAGGTAGCTTTCGTTCGCCGGTGCGCGGCCGATGCAGATGGCCTCGTCGGCCATCTGGGCGGGCATCGAGTTGCTGTCCGCCTCCGAATAGA
>DYLT01000195.1 GCA_020721945.1 Blastopirellula marina | reverse complement strand
GGCGTGGTGGCGGCCATCCGAAGGGGCGGTTTCCATTCTGTCGCATCGAGAGAACAGACCATGTCGAGCCAGCGGCCCGAGCCCGTCATCTACGAGAGCGCCGTTGCGTTCGATTCGAGCCGCATCCAGGCCGCGGCGCTGTATTGCAGCGACGGACGCTTTGGCGAGCCGATGGACGATTTTCTTCACGGGTCCCTTCAATTACCGCGTTACGATCGGCTGGCGCTGCCGGGTGGAGCAGCCTGTTTGGCGGGCCATTTTCGCAGCTTTCGGCAGCGCGATGCCCTCGACGAGGCATTGCGGTTCCTCATCGCGGCTCACGAGTTGCGCCGCATCGTCTTGATCGCCCACAGCGACTGCGCGTATTACGCGCACTGGCTGGGGATCTCGGGGCCAGACCTGGAAGCGCGGCCGTTCGACGATCTTCGATCGGCGGCCGCTCGGATCGCGCGGGTGGCTCGGTCGCTGGCGATCGAAGGGTATTTCGCACGGCGGTGCGGAACGGCGGTCCGGTTCGAGGCCGTGCCCGGGCTGGCCCACGGCGATCCCCAGTAAAGAGGGGTCCGGGGGGTGATTGGGCCTCCGGAGTTTTTCGTTGACACTCATTTCTTGCCTGTTTAGAATCGACGATAGGCCCTACGTCCCCTGCCGCCGTTGGGGTTACGTCGGTTATCGCGAGCCCCATCCGCTATGCGTCTTCCTCCGGCCAGGGGGCCTTTTCGGGAAGAGGCACGTACAGACGACCGCGAAGCGTGCGCCGGCCGACGCTTCGACGGGACAGGAGCATCCAGCACATGGCGCGCGAAAACCAGGGTCTTCAGATCGCGTTGATCGCCTTCGTCATGCTGACGGTCATTTTCGGTGTGATGACTTTCCTGTTCTACAAGCAGTACGACGAACAGAGGATTCAGGCCGAGACTGCCAAGAAAGAAAAGGGCGACGCCGACACCGCCCGCGCCGAGACCGAAAAAGCCAACAAGGAGCTGAAGCGGCTCATCGGCGTGGCCGAGACCGAGGACATGGCCGCCGTCTCGAACACCGCGAACGACGACTTCAATCGGCACGGGGGGCCCAGTTTCAAGGACGAGAAGAATTACCGCAAGCTCTTGGCTTACCTTGATGTGGTCCTGCATGACAAGGATCGGGAGCTGGCCGACGTCAAGAAAACCAACGACGACTTGAGCAAGCAGCTGAAGGCGCGAGCGAGCATTGCCCAGCCTCAGATCGACACGGCGATGGCCGACGCTCAGGCCCGCACGAACGATCTGAAGGCCGAGCGCGACAAGTTCAACCAGGACCGCGCCAACCTGAACACCGAGAAGGACGACCTTGCCGCGAAGCTCGATAAGGCGAAGAAGGACATGCAGGCGCTGATTACCAAGGGCCAGGAGCAGATCGCCCTGAGGAACGCGCAGATCAAGAGGCTTCAGGAGATGGTCCTGGATAAGGATGCCCAGGTCACCAAGCTCACGAAGCCGCAGATGGAGGTCCCCGACGGCAAGGTGACGTGGGTCAGCCAGCGCGACGGCGTGGTGTACATCGACCTGGGGCGCGCCGACGCCTTGGCCACGCTGACGAGCTTCAGCGTGTACGGGGCCGATACCTCGAACGTCGCCAGCGCCGAGAAGAAGGCCAGCATCGAGGTCACCGAGGTCATCGGCGATCACCTCGCCAAGGCGAGGATCGTCGAGGACAAAGTCTCCGACCCGGTCGTGCCCGGCGATCTGATCCACACGCCGATCTGGAGTCCGGGCGAACGTAAGCATTTCGCCATCGTCGGCGTGATCGATTTGGACAACGACGACAAGAGCGACCTGCGCGAGCTATTGGGTTTGATCCGCCTCAACGGCGGAGTGGTCGACGCGTACCAGGAAGAGAACGGCGAAGTGACGGGCAAGATCACCCAGGGCACCCAATACCTCGTCGAGGGCAAGGAGCCGAGAGTCAGCGCCATCGCCCGCGACCCCAATTCCGAGAAAACCTGGGTCGACAACTTCACCGCGCTGAAGAACGACGCCAAGAAGTACCTGGTCAAGGAAAAGAAGCTCGACGATCTGCTCATGGAGATGGGCTACAAGGGGGCCGGGCTCGTGCAGCGGTACGGTGCTGGCGTTCCGGCGAGCCAGTTCAAGGTCACGCCGACCGAGGGCGGCCAGCGCGTCTCGACCGGCTCGGTCAGCCCGTTGTTCAAGCCCCGCCAGCCGCCACGCAGTAGCGCAGCGGGAGCCTACTGAGCGTTGACGCTAGCCGTCGCCCGCGCGCCCGCCGAAAATCCACTCGGGATGCTGCTCGGCCAGCCGTCGCCGCAAGGATGCCAGCCGGCGAGCATCTTCGGGCGCCAGAGGTCTGTGCCCGGACACGACCCCCTTCCCGAACGGAACGCCGGCCAGCGGCGAGCCTGGGCGATCTCCGCAGGTGTCGGCGACAGGAAAGGCGCCACGTAACCGTTGACGGGGACGGTCCGAGTTTTCGCGGCGACGCTTGCGAGAAGGGGAGTGTCCCCTTCACGGCCGATTCCCTCACGCCTCGGGGGCTGTCGTGTCTGCCGCGGGCAACGGCCGCACGGGACGCTTGCGGCCGACGATCTTGGCCCCTATCGTAAAAGGACCGCGACAGCAGCCCCATCATGGGGCAATCCGATGGAGGCCGAGACGCCATGCCCGACCCGACGCGACCGGCCCAGCACTTGGACCGCTACATCCGCCAAGTGCGGTATGCGCCGTTGGGGCGGGAGGGCCAAGAGCGTCTGGCGGCGGGCCGGGCCCTGGTCTGCGGCTGCGGGGCGCTGGGGAACATGCTGGCCACCTGGTTGGTGCGGGCCGGCGTGGGCCTGGTGCGGATCGTGGACCGCGATTTTGTCGAGAAGAACAACCTCCAGCGGCAATCGCTGTTCGACGAGGACGACGCAGACGCCGGCTTGCCCAAGGCCGTGGCCGCCGCCGAGAAACTCCGCCGCGCGAACCGCGACGTGGCGGTCGAGGCCTTGGTCGCCGATGTCGGACCGTCGAACATCGAATCGCTCTGCGACGCGATCGACGTCATCGTCGATGGCACCGACAACTTCGAGACCCGGTTCTTGATCAACGATGTGGCGGTGAAGCGGGGCATCCCTTGGGTCTACGGGGGTTGCCTGGGCGCCGAGGGGCAAACGATGACCATCCTGCCCGGCCAGACCGCCTGCCTGCGCTGCCTCTTGCAGGAGTGTCCGCCGCCGGGCGCCTTGCCCACCTGCGATACCGCGGGAATTCTCGGGCCGGCAGTCGGCGTGATCGCCTCGATCCAAGCCCTCGAAGCGATCAAGATCCTCAGCGGCCGTCGCCACGCGGTGTCGCCCTATCTCACGGTGGTCGAACTCTGGGATTGCTCGATCCGCCAGGTCGAGGTGACCAACCTCCGCGACCAGGTCGATTGCCCCACGTGCAAGCGAGGCGAGTTCGCTTGGCTGGCCGGCCAGGAGGGCAGCCGCTCGGCCGTGCTGTGCGGGCGCAATGCGGTCCAGTTGTCGTTTCCAGGTAAGACCGTCTCGTTGGACTCGCTGGCCACCCAATGGGAGACGCTGGGGCAGGTGCGCCGAAACCCGTTTCTCCTGCGACTGAAGCTCCAGGAATACGAGCTAACCGTCTTCCCGGACGGCCGGGCCATCATCAGCGGCACCAGCGACGTCGCGATGGCCCGGACGCTTTACGCAAAGTACGTGGGCACGTAATACCCGTTGGCCACGTGAACCGAACGTCCTACGGGGGGCCGTTTGTCGGGTGGAGCTTCCTCCCTGAGAACTACTTGCTGGACTTGGCTTGGCGCATAGAATGGACTGCCAAGCCATTCCCCCCCCAGCATGAAGGGCTCGTATGCACCTGTTCGACATTCTCAAGTCCAAGGGAAGCGCGGTCCACACCGTGCTGCCGGACGCCACGTTGGAAGAGGCCACCCGAGCGATGGTGCAGCGGAACATCGGCGCGCTGTTGGTCTGTGAGCGCGACTTGACCGAAGGAGAGCGCGTGGTGGGCATCATTACCGAACGCGACATCCTGCGGTTCTCGGCATCGGGCAAAGGGCCCTTGTCCGAGCACCGCGTCTCGGACATCATGACCACCCACGTGGTCACCGGCGCGCCTTCCGACCCGGTCGAGGAAACGATGGGCATGATGACCAAACACCGCATCCGCCACATGCCCGTGCTTTCCGAGGGCCGCCTGGTGGGACTGGTCTCCATCGGCGATCTGGTGAAGAACCAGATCGAGCAGTTGGCGATGGAGAACCACTTTCTCAAGCGTTACATCGTCGGGTGAAGCCCGAGGAGGGCGGAACCGGCGCCCCCGCGCCGACCAGGGGCTTCGAGTCTAACCGGTGAGCTGGTATCGTTCGAGTTTGGCGCGGTCCACGTCGACGCCCAAGCCGGGGCCTTGGGGCACGGGGATCATGCCATCGAGGATTTCCAGGGGTTCGACGAGCAGATCGTCTTGAAGCTGGTGCAATGCGCACTCGTTGCAGCCTGAATAGGCGGGGGTAGCCGCCGCCAGTTGGAGCATGGCAGCCACGCCGACCCCGAGCGACGGACCGACCGACAGCGAGGCCCCCAGGCCGGCGGCCTCGGCCACCGCGGCGCATTTGCGCGCGGGAACCAGGCCGCCGACCTGGCGGAGGTCGATCACCGCCGAGGGCGCGGCTCCGCTGCGCACCAGCGCGATCATGTCGGCTGGTCCACGGATCGCCCGGCGCACCGCCAAGGGAACGCTCGTCTGGCGCCGCAAGGCGGCGGTCTGCGTGAGGTCGGGCGATCTCAGCGGGTCGAGCACGAATTGAAGCGGTTCGCCCTCGAGCTTCGAGCACAATTCCCAGGCCGTTTCGAAATCGAACGAGGCCGCGCCGTCGAACCGCAGTTTGGTGCGGTCCGGGAGCATCTGGCGCACCGCGGCCAGCGTGTCCAGGTCCTGCTCCACATGCCCCGACGAGGCGATCGTCTGGCTATGGAACCCCTGTTCGGCCAGTTCGCGGGAGAGTCGGGCGACGTAGCGCGGGGTCGGACCGGCCACGCGCACCGACAGGGGCACTTGCCGGCGGTAACTGCCGCCGAAGAGGTGGCACAAGGGCTCGCCGGCCACCCGGCCCGCCAGATCCCAACAAGCCATCTCGATGGCGATGCGGAGCGGGGCCAATCGCAGCGCGCCGAGGCGGAGCAAGTCCTCGATGTCGTACGGGCTTCGCCCGGCCAGCACGGGCAGCACGGCGTTGCGGCGGGCCTCCAGTTCCGACGGGAGCCAATCGACCTGCGTCTCGCCCCAGCCCTCCAGACCGGTCTCGGTCGCCAGCCGGACGACCAGGCACCGAACCGGCGGCTCCTGGCCGACGCACGGAATCTGGACGAGATGGAACTCGAGATCGCTGAGAATCATGCCTCCCGTCACGAGGTCTTCTCGAGGGGCCTGACCGACGAAGCCCGGGGGCCCCGGTCGCTGCGCTTCGTGTCGTCGAGGACGTATTCGACCTTCTGCCCTTCCTTCAACTGTTCGAACTGCCCATCGACAACAATCGAGTGATGGAAAAAGACATCTCCTCCGTCGGCGGCGATGAATCCGAAGCCCCGGTCGGCCACCAGTTTCTTGATCACGCCTTGCATACGACACTCCTGACTGCGAGCGGGCCGCAGCCCGCCGACACCGCCGCACGACGGGACTCCGCCCCGAGTCCGGCCCTCTCCCACGCGCAGGCCTCCACCTGACCTTGACATCTGCCAATGTAACGGCGTTGTCCTTGGGCGTGCAAGGCCCCGCCCCCGCGCGTCTTGGATAGGCTACCGCGGCCTCGGGGGCACCATGGGCGCCAACGGCAGCTTCGCGAAGGCATCGAATTGGGGCCCAATCTGCTCGACCTTCGGCACGCCGTCGTGGACCCATAGCCCGTAACGAAGCCGCAACGGCTTGCGCGGGGCCAGGACGATCGGTCCTCGGAGCGTCAAGGACGCGCCCATCCAGCCGTCGTCGCGCACATGAAAGGGCGTGGGATGGCCAGGATTCTGTGGATGGTCCATCAGCGTGATCCCGCCGCGCTGGCCCTGCGCCACCGGGCCGCTGTAATCGACCCATTGGGCCGGCTTGCGAAACACCTGAGCTTCGTTCACCAGGCCGTCGCTGTTGAGGATCCCGCCGCCGTCGTGGACGCCGATCGTCTTGCGAAGCCGTACCCCGACCAGACCGAACGGCGTCTCGGCCAGGGTCACCTCGCGGTCGGGGGGCGATTCGAGTTCCAGATCGATCAGCATGCGCCACGCGCCGCCGGAAAGCGGCTGGACCGTGGTGCGCCGGCGCTCGAGCATCACGGCCTTGCCCTGGCTCGACTGCCAGACGTTCTGGCTGAGCATCGAGGCCTCGTCGGGGCCGTCGTCGTACTGGAGCACCCGCTGGTGGACGATCCGCCCGCCGCCGCCATCGGCCCAGAAGTCCACGCCGCCGACGTTGGCGTGGGCAATCCACACCGAATTGTGGTGGCGATGCGAATGGGGATCGCCGGGATGACCCATGCGCGTCAGCGACCTTCCCTCGGGACCGGCCAAAGGATACCAGAACGGCCGCACCAACGACGCCCCGAAATGATACCGGACCAGTTCGCTCCCGACGTGCTCGAACGACGCCTGGTCGTAGGGCAAGGGAAGCACTTCGACGTCCGGCACCGGCTTGGCATGGGGCAGATCCGGATCGGCCGCCTGGGCGGCTAGGGCCAACAGCCACGCGGCCAGAATCGTTCCGAGCCTCCACGCGACGTGCCCGCCCGGGTTAGGGGTTGCGGAGACCTTGTCGATCGACCCAGGCAAACCCACGCTGGCCATAGGCTATCCTCCGGAAGCATGAACCCTCCGATTAGAGGGCGGCGGCGTCGAGCCGTCAAGGCGTGTCCTCCCCTGGTATCGAGCCGGATCGGGGGGTAAACTAAGCGGTCCGTGCATTGTGGGCAGTCGGTTCCGGCGCTGGACGGGGTTCGAATGGAGTCTTCCGCAAACGACCAGGTGTCGCAGGTCCTCGGCGGCAAGCGGGTGGCGTTCCTCGGCCGCTTGGCGAGCATGTCCAAGCGCGAGGCCGCGCAGTTGGTTCGGCGCCATGGCGCCACGGTGCTCGATGCTCCCGACCCCTCGACCCATCTGGTGGTGCTTGGGGAAAAGGACTTGCCGCTGCCGCAGGAAGCCGATCCCGAGGCCTGGCTCGACGCCGCAACGCACCGGGCGGTCGAGCAAGGCACCATCGAGGTCATTCCCGAGACCCGACTTTGGGAGCGCTTGGGGTTCGTCGAACCCCAACACGATATCCATCGCCTGTACACGCCGGCCATGCTCGCCGAACTGCTTGGTGTGCCCGTGGCCGTGATCCGGCGATGGCACCGTCGCGGCTTGATCGTGCCGGTTCGCGAGGTGCGGCGATTGCCGTATTTCGATTTTCAGGAGGTGGCGACCGCGCGCCGCCTGGCCGAGCTTCTGGCCGCAGGCATGAAGCCCGCCGCGATCGAAAAGAAGCTCGCCGCGCTGTCGCGGTGGCTGCCGGAAGTCGAACGGCCGCTGGCCCAGTTGTCGGTGATCGTGCAGGGCCGGGAGATCTTGCTTCGTCAGGGGGACGGGCTGATCGAGTTGGGCGGGCAGTTGCGGTTCGATTTCGAGGCGGCGGACGCGGGCGCTTCCGCGGTCGCCCCCGAACCCGGCGATGCCCGAACCAACGCCCTCCAGGCCCTGGCCGGTCCGCAGCGCGACCACGCGCCGATCCTGTCGCCCGGCGAACTGGCTGCCGCCGCCGCCGCGCTGGACGATCGGGGACAACTGGAGGCCGCGGCCGAGATGTATCGCGCCGCCATGGCCGCGGGCGGCCCCACGCCGGAACTCTGCTTCCAACTGGCCGAGGTGCTGTACCGGCTGGGCGATCTGGGCGCGGCCCGAGAACGCTACTACATGGCGATCGAGTGCGACGAGGACTATGTGGAAGCCCGGGCCAACCTGGGCTGCGTGCTCGCCGAGATGGGAGAGCGCGACCTGGCCATCGCCGCGTTCCAGGGGGCTTTGGCCTATCATCCCCAGTATGCCGACGCCCACTATCATCTGGCCCAGTTGCTCGACCAGATGGACCGGCGCGACGAGGCCGAAGTCGCGTGGCGAGCGTTCCTTGCCCTGGCCCCCGACAGCCCTTGGGCCGAGTACGCCCGCAGCCGTCTGGCGGCCAGATAGAGCGTTCGTACGACCACCCAGGGGGCCACCACGAAACCGCCAGCCATCGAACGCCTTGGTTCGTGCAGGCCATGCCAGGCTTCGCCCCAGGCCGGGGCGTCGAACCCGGGGGCTTGCACATGGCGCGGGCGCGTGTATCTTGGGGAAGGGGTAAGGACAGGCGCATTCCGATGCAGGGAATCCTTTTCGAATACTCCCTGAACCCGACGACCTGGGCCTACCTCTCGGCCCTGTTGACGCTGGGCATCTACTTCAAGTTCCATCGATTTTGGAGCGTGCGGAACCTCGACCTCGTCGGACTGATCGTTTTTTCCCCCGGAATCCTCTTGGTTTACCACGGCCTGATCCGCGAAAACCCGGGCCTCGTGCAGTTCGGCTACTCGTGGCTCTTCGGCGTCGGGGCGTTCTTCGTCGTGCGCCTGTTTCTCGACCCCATCATGGTCCGCCGGCCCCTCTTGGAGCCCAACCTCAACGCCAGCGGGCTGACCTTCACCGGCGCGGCCCTCCTGGTGTTCCTCATCGCGAACGTGCTGACCAGCCGGGTGTCGTCGCCGGTCCAACCCGACAGTAGCACCACCCTTTCGACCAGCTTCCCGACCACGACGAGTACGGCGACCAAGACCGAACCCAAGCGCGATCGCCCCCTGGATCGGTTGGAACACGCTCTGGCCCGGCGCAACGCCACGGCCTGGTCGAGCCCGGGCTTCGCGCCGTTCTTTTTCGTGGCCAGCTTCTCCGAGGCCCGCACCCGCGCGGCCGAGAAGCTGCCACCGCGCCAACATCCGCTGTGGTCCTATCCCTCGCTGGCGACCCAGACCACTGTCTCGCAAGCGATCGCGATCGTGGCCCTGGTGGTGCTGGTCCTGGGCATCGTGACGATCGGTTTCCGGCATTTCGGCAACGCGTACACGGGGGTGGCCGCCGCGTCGCTCTATCTGCTGTTGCCCTATGCCGGACAAATGACCGGACGGATCGACCACCTCGTCCCTGCGGCGCTGTTGGTTTGGACCGTAGCCGCGTACCGCCGGCCGTTGGTCGCGGGGATACTCATGGGATTGGTCGCCACGCTGATCTTCTATCCCTTGTTTCTCTTGCCCTTGTGGTGCAGCTTCTACCTGCGCCGAGGGTTGTTGCGCTTCGCCTACGGGTTTGTCGCCTCGCTGGCGTTGATGGTGGGGGTCTTGGCCCTCCTTTCGACCAGCGGGCCGGAGTTCTGGATTCAGTTCAAACAGATGTTCGGGACCACCATGGTGTGGCAGGAAGGGGCCATGGGGTTCTGGAACGCCCTGCCCGACCGCCCCATCCATTCCGCCTACCGGTTTCCCGTGATCGCGCTGTTTGCCGTGATGTCGGTCAGCCTCGGCCTCTGGCCCGCACAGAAGAACCTCGGGACCATTCTAAGCTGCTCGGCCACCGTGATGTTGGGAACGCAGTTCATCCACGCCCACGAAGGCGGGCTCTACATGGCATGGTATTTGCCCTTGCTGGTGCTGACGATCTTCCGGCCAAACCTCGAGGACCGGGTCGCGCTGAGCGCCGTGATCGAGGGAGGTAGCACGTGGCCGGTCCGCCTCGTCGCCTGGTGGCGACACCGTTTCGCGCGATCAGGCGAGCCGGTCTGAACCCTTGCCCCGCGCCGGGCATTTCCGGCCCGATCCCCGTTGTGCGGACCGATACCGGCGACATGCCCGCAGGAAGACCGCTCAGGCGGCCATCCGGACGACATCGTGCGCGGGCGGCTTCCGAAGGATCTCCAAGAGTTCGGCGTACTCGGCGAAGTGCAGGCGGGCCAGTTCGTGATGAAGTCGCATCGCCGTGAGCCGGGCCGTGTACACGGGGTACCGCGCCGCGGCCCCGTCGATGACCGGCAGACAAACGGCCGAAAAACGCCCCTCCGGGTCGGCACCTTCGGCCTGCCGGGCCACGAGGGCACGAAACTCCCGCCGCCTCGCGTGAACCGCCATCCGCACGGCTCGGTAGGCCTCGGCTTGGTCCACGGT
>DYLT01000194.1 GCA_020721945.1 Blastopirellula marina | reverse complement strand
CGGCTATCCTGTTGTCTTCCGCGGTCGTTCTACGTACCCCCGTGAACGCTCACCAGAACTCGAGGCACGTGACCTGCGGCGATGGTGGCGTGGTCGCGTCGAACGACGAGCGTTTCGGGCCGTTGTTGCAGAAGTTCGGCGACAAGGGCGGCGACCGGCGCAAGTGGGGTGGGTTCAACGCCTTTGCCACGAACTACCGCATGAGCGAACCTCAGGCCGCCGTGGCGGCCGCCCAGCTCACGCGCGTGGAGGCCATCGCCGCGAAGCGCGCCCGCCTCGGCAACCTCCTGACCGAGAAGATCGCCGACCTGCCTGGCATCATCCCGCACCAGGTCCACCCCGAGGATCGCGCGGTGTACTGGTTTTACATGTTCCGCATCAAGCCCGAGGCCTTCCGCTGCAACCGATCCCAGTTCGTCAAGGCGGTCCTGGCCGAGGGCGCGCCGATCACCGGTGGGTACATCAAGGTGCCGCTGTACGGGGAGCCCGTGTTTCAGAAGCACGCCTTCTTTGCGGGTCGTTGGCCCGTCAAGGAGATGGGGCTGACGACGATGGATTTTTCGAAGCACAAGTGCCCGGAGGCCGAGGCGATCCTGGCGACGGGCATGCGCGTACCGATCTACGAGTACATGACCGAGGAGTTCATCCTCAGCGTGGCGGAAGCGATTCGCAAAGTGGCCCGGCACTACGCCGCGTGAGGCCCCCCTCCTAATGAAGCCTTCAGTCCCACCCGATGTAGCCCCCGACTCGGGGCCCAGGCGAGCCATGCGCGGGCCTTGGGGCAGCGCGGGCGCCGTTGTGAACACCGGTGGCAGAAGCCGGCAAGGCAGACTACAATAGGGGGAGCGTCAGGAAGCGACCCGTACCTTCCCCCCTGGTTTGCGGTCCCCGATGGCATGGATGCCCCCGCCTGGACCGCGGCCGCAAGCCGGATTGTCGTTGAACCCGCCGTTCGCCGCGCCGCCCGCCGGGATCTTGGCCGCAGCCATCGTTGTGGGATACCCGCGGATCGCGGCGCTTCGAACGCATCGAACGAGGAGGTATCCCCTGAACACCAACCGAATTGCCATCGGCGTGGCCACGGCCGCGATGCTTGTCATCCTCCGGCTGGGCCTGGGGTTCCATTTCCTCTACGAGGGAGTGTGGAAGATCAAGAACTCGGACAAGTTCACGGCAGCCCCCTTCTTGAGCGAAGCCAAGGGCCCCGTGGCACCGTTGTTCTACACGATGCTTCCCGACCTTGAAGGTCGCCAGCGCCTGGGCATTGTGCCCCAAGGCGAGAGCTTCGAGTTGGCCGTCGAGACCGACGGCCAGGGCAACGTGGTTTACGAGGAGCTGAAGGACAAGGAGGGCAAAGTCGTTTCCCGGTGGCCCAAGTACAAGCTCTCGGCCTATTTGTCGGCCTGGGCGGATTTCAAGAATAAGGCGAAGGAGTTCTACAAGGTCACCGACGAGCAGGCGGCGAAGATCGACGCCTTGTACGAGCGCTACGCCTCGTCGGCCCGCGAATACGTGGCCAACAACGCCGAAGAGATCCTCGCCCACTTCGAAAGCCGGCAGCGGTTCGCCAACGCGGCGGGCACGAACCGGGCAGCCCATCAGCAGGAACGCGATTGGGCCCGCGAACGCGAACTCCGCAACGAAGTGAACGGATGGCTCAAGGAGTTGGAAACGCTGGGCAAGCAATTCCAAACCGCCGTCTGGAACGAACTGGATGCCGACCAGAAGGCCAAGGGACCGGGGATTTCCCCCTGGAACCCCTTGACCTGGTCGCAGATGGACTTGATCAATATCGCCGTGACCTATGGCCTGACGGCGATCGGGTTGTGCCTGGTGTTGGGATTCTTTACGCGGCTGGCGGCCCTGGGCGGCGCGGCCTTCATGGCGTTCGTGGTGATGACTCAGCCGGCCTGGCCGGGCCTCTATCCCCCCGATCCGCCGGTCGTCGGCCACGCCCTGTTGGTCAATAAGGACTTCGTCGAGATGCTCGCCTTGCTGGTGATTGCGACGAGCCTGACGGGACGGTGGGCCGGGTTGGACTACTTTGTCCATCACGTCCTGGTCCGCCCCTGGTTCTCGAAGCCCTCGACCCAGACCACCGAAGGAGAACGCCGATGACGAACGTTCAAGCTCAGAAAACCCCGTCGCCGGACTTCAGCCGGCGTGATCTCCTCAAGGGCGGGCTGCTGGCCGGGGCCGTCACCGGAGCGGGGCTCGGCGCCTTCTACTTCGGCTACGAGCAGTCGCTTCACCGGCCGGTCCGCGTGGGCGTGATCGGCACCGGGGACGAAGGGAGCGTGCTCCTTGGGGCCATCAACCCGAACTTCCTCGAAGTCCGCGCCATCGCCGACATCCGCCCGTACAACGTGTACCGGGCGTTTCATGGCGAGATCGGCCAGCCGGTCCGGCCGGGCCTGCTCTCGGTGTTCGGCTGGAAGGACGAGACCGAGGCCCGCCGCCACGTGAAGGTCTACGGTCCCTGGGAAGAACTGCTCGACCATGCCGAGGAGGACGGGCTGGAAGGCATCATCATCGCCCTCCCCCTGTTCCTCCATGCGCCCGTGGCCATCGCCGCGATGGAACGCGGCCTGCACGTGCTCACCGAGAAGCTGATGGCCCACACCATCGGCCAGTGCAAGGACATGGCCCGGGTGGCCAAGAAGACCGGCCTCTTGCTGGCCACCGGCCACCAGCGCCACTACAACATCCTCTATGCCCAGGCCGCCGAGAAGATCAAGCGGGGCGTGCTGGGCGATCTGCACTACATCCGCGCGCAGTGGCACCGGAGCAACCTGCCCGGCAAGGACAGTTGGCAGCAGCCCTTGCCCCCGGGCGTCAAGGACGACGAGAAGACCAACGAGCTGGCCAAGAAGCTCGCCGAGGCCAGAAAGAAGCGCGACCAGGCCCGCGGCCTGGAAATCGAGAAGCTCGACAAGCAGGTCCGCCAGCTCGAAGCCCAGGTGCTCGACCGCGTGTTGCACACGGGCAAGCTCCCGGCGATCGAATCGATCCGGGGAACCGCGGCCGCCGAGACGGCCGAGAAGATCGTCGCGCTTCGCCAGGCCGGCGCGGCCAAGACGCCCGCCGAGGCCCTCGGCTACCAGGCGGCAAAACTCCAGCACGCCAAGGGCGTCTACGAGCGGCCCGCCATCGAGGAGCTGATCCGCTGGCGCCTCTGGGACCGCACCGCGGCCGGCTTGATGGCCGAACTGGGTAGCCACCAACTCGACGCGGCGAGCATCTTCGTCGCGGCCGCCCACGGCGGCCAGAAGCAGCATCCCCTCAATGTGGTAGCCGGGGCCGCCCGGTCGATCTTCGAGGTCGATCGCGATTGCGAGGACCACGTGTTCTGCATCATCGAATTCCCGGCCCCAGGCTACGACGAGAAGGATCGGCACGCCCGGCGGAAGAAGATCGGTGTGATGTACTCGTCGATCAATGGGAACGGGTTCGGGGGCTATGGCGAGGTGGTCTATGGCACCAAGGGCACGCTGATCCTCGAGCGCGAGCAGACCATGCACGAGCCCGCCAGCGGCGCGGCGATCAAGGTCACCGGCGGTGGGGCGGGCCCCACGCTGGATACCCAGGCCAGCGGACCGGCCCGGGCGCTGGCCGTCTCGGGGCCTGTCGCCGTCAGCCGGGGCTATGCCGAGGAACTCGAACATTGGGCATGGTGCATTCGCCATCCGGCCCCCGAGAACCAGCCCAAGTGTGGTCCCAAGGTGGCGCTGGGCGACGCCGTGATCGCCCTGGTCACGAACCTCGCCGCGCGGCAGGGCCGGCGAATCGAGTTCAAGGAAGCGTGGTTCGATCCCGACCACCCCGCCACGCCGGAAAAGGACCTCACGCCAACTGCCTGACCAAGCCATCCATCGTGGGAGATGTTCGATGTACCTGACTCCAGAAGAACGCAGCGTCGGCAGGGAGAACTTCTTTGCCGCCGTCGGCAGCAAGCTTGTGCGCCGTGCCAAAGACCAGGCCGCCTCGCGCGATTTCCTGCTGAAGGGCATCCAGAAGGGCATCGCCTCGCGCAAGGGGCTCGGCTCGTACTACTTCGGCTATGGCGAGGTCAAGGACCCGGTCCGCGTCGGCGTCATCGGCACCGGCGACGAGGGCAGCGTGCTGATCGGCGCCATCAACCCGGCCTATATCGAGGTCCGCTCCATCGCCGACATCCGCCCCTACAGCATCTATCGCGCCTTTCATGGCGAGGCCGGCGTCTCGGTGCGCCCCGGTCTCTTGTCGGTCTACGGCTGGAAAGCGGAGGATGCCAAGAAGGTCAAGGTTTATGGGCCCTGGGAAGAGTTGATCGCCCACGCGAAGGAGGACGGCCTCGAGGCGGTCATCCTCGCGTTGCCCCTGTTCCTGCACGCCCCGGTGGCGATCGCCGCCATGAAGGCCGGCCTGCACGTGCTGACCGAAAAGCTCATGGGCCACAGCGTCCACGAGTGCAAAGAGATGGCCCGCGCCGCCCAGCGCACCAAGCGTTACCTGGCCACGGGCCACCAGCGGCACTATAGCATCCTGTACGAGAACGCGGTCGAGCTGATCCGCAGCGGCCTGCTCGGCGACGTTCACTACATTTCAGCCCAGTGGCACCGCGGCAACCTGCCCCACAAGGACAGTTGGAAGATGCCGCTTCCGCCGGGCGTCAAGTCGCTCGAAGAAGACCCCGACGCCGACGTGCTGCTGCGCGAGCTTGCGGACCTCGAGGCTGCCCAGAAGAAGACCCAGGCCGATCTGGCCAAGGCCAAGGACGCCAAGAAAGCCGACCTCGAAAGGACCCTGAAACTCGTCGAGGCGAAGATCCAGCTCAAGAAGGCCCAGATCGAGGACCAGAAGGTCCAGGCCGAGAAATACCGCTACCAGGCGGCCGAATGGAAGTATCGAGATGCCTCCGGCAAGGAGGTGGTCTATCGCCGGCCTGCCCTCGAAGAGCTGATCCGCTGGCGCCTGTGGGACCGTACGGGCGGCGGCCTGATGGCCGAGTTGGGCAGCCACCAACTCGACGCGGCGAGCATCTTCATCGCCGCGATGTTCGGCGGGCAGAAGCAGTACCCCCTTTCGGTCTCCGCCGCGGCGAACCGGCCGATCTTCCCGCCCGACCGCGATATCGAGGACCACGTCTACTGCGTGTTCGAGTTCCCTGCCCCGGGCTATGACCCCAAGGACCCCCATGCCCGGAACAAGAAAATCGGCGTGCAATACTCGTCGATCAACGGCAACGGGTTCGGCGGCTATGGCGAGACGGTCTACGGCACGACCGGCACGTTGGTTCTGGAACGCGAGTCGGAGGCCCTGCTCTACAAGGTGGCCGCCACGACCGACAAGACCAAGGTGTCGTCGAAGAAGGTCAAGAAGCGCGTCGGCGACAAGGAAGTCGAGGAGATCAAGCTATCGCTCGACCTGTCGGAAAACGGCGACGAGCAGTCGCTGGCCGTCGGCCAACTCGCCCTGCTCGAGGCGAGACGCGGCTACACCGAGGAGCTGGAGCACTGGGCATGGTGCATCCGCGAGGCCTCCGAGGCTGCCAAGAAGTCGTCGAAGGACTACGACGAGTGCTACGAGAAGAACCAGCCGCGCTGCCACCCCAAAGTGGCCCTGGGCGATGCGGTGATCGCCCTGACCGCCAACAAGGCCGCGCGGGAGGGCATTCGCATCGATTTCCGCAAGGAGTGGTTCGACCCCGACCACGATGCCACGCCCGAGGGCATCAAGCCCGACCTGGGACGCTACGCCTAGCGGTCCCTCGCTCGATCCGCGTGGTTTCGCGCGGGGTGCCAGCCGCCGGCTCGTCCCTGGCCGCCAAAGGTGTCTTCTGCTATCATCATGCGCGTGGTCGAACGCCCAACGCCCCCTTACGACTGCGGTCCAACCCGCTGGCAACGCCTGGCCCAGCGCGTGCTCGATGGCGAGCAGCTCTCCAGCGACGACGGCCTGGAGGTGCTCGCCGCGCCGGACGACGAACTGCTCGACCTCTTGGCAGCCGCGTACCGTGTGCGCCGGCGATGGCATGGCAATCGGGTCCATCTGAACTTTTTGATCAACGCCAAGAGCGGCCTGTGCGGCGAGGACTGTGCGTACTGCGCGCAATCGCGGGTCGCCAGCGCCGAGATCCCTCGCTATCGCCTCCTCCCGCCCGAGCAGATCATCGAGGGAGCGCGCGCCGCGGCCGAACGGGCGGCCAGCACCTATTGCATCGCGATCTCGGGGCGTAGCCCCGACGACCGCGATCTGGAATCGCTCGCCAGGGCGGCGGCCCGCATCAAACGCGATACGCGACTCCGCCTGTGCGTCTCGGTCGGGCTCTTGAGCCGTGAACAAGCCTCCCGGCTGAAAGCCTCCGGCGTCGACCGCGTCAACCACAACCTGAACACCAGCCAGCGGTTCTATGCGCACATCTGCTCGACCCACACCTATCAGGATCGCCTCGCCACCCTCGAGGCGGTCCGGGCTGCCGGGCTGGAGATTTGCTCGGGCGGGATCGTGGGCATGGGCGAAGAAGACCGCGACGTGGTCGAGCTAGCCCTGCAACTCGGTCGATTGCGGGCGGAAGCCGTTCCGGTGAACTTCCTCATCCCCATTCCCGGGACGAGGGCAACTCCGTCCCCCTTGACGCCACGCTACTGCCTGAAGGTCCTGGCGATGTTCCGTCTGGCCAATCCACGGTGCGAGTTGCGCGTCGCCGCCGGGCGCGAACTCCACCTGAGGAGCCTTCAGCCCCTGTGCCTCTTCGCGGCCGATTCGATCTTCGTCGGCGATTATCTGACCGCCAAGGGACAACCTCCCGAGGACGACTTCCGGATGCTCGACGACTTGGGGTTCGAGCCGGTCCTCGAGGGGGCATCGGATGGGGGATGCGTACCAGAAGCGGCGGGCGAACCATGACCCACGATCCCGATCCGGACGACGTTGCCGGTTTGATCGCCCGCGCGCGCCGGGGCGACGCGGCGGCGCGAGATTGGCTCTTTGCGCGATGCCGCGACTATCTGGGGTTCGCCGCCCGCGCCCGGGTCGAAAGCTGGCTGCGCGCGAAGGTCGACGCCTCGGACCTGGTGCAGCAGACCTTGCTGGAAGCCTGCCGCGATTTCCCGCGGTTCGAAGGCGTCACTGAGAAGGAGTGGCTCGGATGGCTCCGGCGGATCCTCGACCACAACGCGGCCGATTTTGTCCGACGGTACGGCAAGGCGGCCAAGCGCCAGGTGGGGCGCGAGGTGCCCTTTGGCGACCTCGCCGGTTCCGAGGCCGGCATCGGGGCCCCGGAGCCTTCGGCCCCCGGCGCCTCCCCGAGCCAGGAGCTTCTCCGCGCCGATACCGAACGGCGCGTCGCAGCGGCCTTGGCCGAGCTTCCGACCGACTACCAGGAAGTGATCGTGCTGCGCAATGTGCAGCGTCTGCCGTTCGACGAGGTGGGCCGGCGCATGAACCGCTCGCGTCCGGCTGCCCAAATGCTCTGGATGCGGGCGATCCAGAGGCTCCGCGCCGTGTTGGAACGGCATGGGCAAGAGGGGTAGGGGCCGCGCAAAGACCTTGGTTTGTTTCGAGGGATGCGGTATCCTGGATGCGTGAGGGACGGAGCAAGCCGGCGTGATGCGTCGGCTTGCTTGTTCCGGGTTGGCCCACGTGTGGTTTTCCAGGCCCGCCGATGACTGACCAGGCCGGTGCCCAGGACGAACGTCTCGCGGAGGTTCTCGACGCCTACGTGGCCCGACTCCAGGCCGGCCAGCGCCCCGACCGCGAGGCGGTCCTTCGGGACCATCCCGAGCTGGGCTCCCTGCTCGATTGTCTCGAGGCCCTCGAGCGGTTCGCGCCGCCGTCGGGCGGGATGGTCCATCCTTCGGAAACCGTCGATCTCGTCCCGCAAGGCGCCGGCTCGCCATGCGACTTCGGCGCCTACGTGCTCTTGGAGGAGATTGGCCGCGGAGGCATGGGGGTCGTTTACAAGGCGCGCCAGCGGGGGTTGGACCGCATCGTGGCCGTGAAGATGATCTTGGCGTGCCATCTCGCCTCGGCCGAGCACGTGCGTCGTTTTCAGGAGGAAGCCCGCGCCGCCGCCGCCCTGCGCCACCCGAATATCGTTCACATCCACGAGGTGGGCCAGTGCCACGGCCACCATTACTTCGCGATGGAGTACATCGAGGGCCAGAACCTCGCCGAGCGCGCTGCCGGCGGCGCGCTCGATGCCCAGACCGCGGCGCGGCTGGTCGCGAAGGTCGCGTGCGCCGTCGACCACCTGCACCGCCAGGGCTACATTCACCGCGACATCAAGCCGTCGAACATCCTGGTGGACGCCGACGGCGAGCCGTACGTGACGGACTTCGGCCTCGCCAAGGTCTTCTTGCCCGGCACCGAAGCCACCGCCACGGGCGCGATCGTGGGCACGCCGAGTTATATGGCCCCCGAGCAAGCCGCCGGACAGAGCGCCGAGGTGGGGCCGGCCAGCGACGTGTACAGCCTGGGGGCCATCCTCTATGAATTGCTGATCGGCCAGCCGCCGTTTCGCCAGGAGACCCCGCTGGATACCCTGTTGGCCGTGCTCGGCGGCGAGCCAAAGCCGCTGCGCCAGATCGACCGGCGCGTTCCCCAGGGCCTGGAGTTGATCGCCATGAAGTGCCTGGCCCGGGCGCCGTCGCAGCGCTACGCCTCGGCGGCGGCCCTGGCCGACGACCTCGAGCGGTTCTTGAGGCACGAGGAACTCGAAGCCCGGCCCCCGCACCTGGTCCAGCGCGTCTACCGGTGGTTTCGCCGCGAGCCGGCGCTGGCGGCGCGCTTGGCCACGCTCTTTTCCTTCTCCACGGTCGAGGCCGTCGTCTACGCCCTCGGACGGGTCGATTCCGCCTTCCACCGAACGGTTAGCATTCTCGTGGTGACCTGGGCGGTCACGGCGCTGGGCCTCCAGCAGTTCCTGAAGCGCGGCCGGTGGCCGTTTGTCGCGCGGTACCTCTGGGGCACGCTCGACTCGGCCCTGCTTCTGGCTGTGCTCCTGGTGGCCGACGGGGCCGCCAGTTCGCTCGTGGTCGGATACCCGCTCTTGATCGTCGCCTCGAGCCTGTGGTACCGCGTGCGGTTCGTGTGGTTCACCAGCGCCTTGTCGCTCGTTTCGTATGGCGTGCTTGTTTGGGACTTTTACGTCCGCCGCCCGGAACTCCAAGCGAGGTGCTATTCTGGGTTCGAGCGGCATGTGGTGTTCGTCTTGGCCCTGCTGGCGTTTGCCGGCGTGACGGCGCATCTGGTCGACCGGCTCCGCAGTCTGAGCACGTACTACGGGCCCAAGGGGCAGGAGGGGCGATGGTGAGGCGAACGGCCTTGGCAGTCTGGTTCGGGTTTGGGCCACCCCGGGCCATCCAGGCGGCTTGGCAATGCACGCTGCCCCCCCATGCGTTGCCGGGCGCCGGGGTGGCCGTGATGATTGCCGTGGTGTTGGCTGCCACGGCGCCGGCAAGCGAGAAGGTCGTGTTGCGGGCCCCGAACGGGCGCTTCCTCCGGCCGGACGCCACCGGCGCGGTCCGGGCCGATGTCCAGATCCCCGGCGCGCAAGAGACCTTCGAGCTGGCGCGGCAGCCCGACGGCCTGGTCACATGGAAGGCCCCGGGCGGCCGCTTTCTGCGTGCCGACCCGGCGCATGGCCATGCGCTTCGGGCCGCCAGCCCGGGCACCGACCCGGGCGACCTGGAACATTTCGCCCTGGTCGCGGTTGGCGAGGGTGGGGTGGCACTGCGCGCCCGCGGCCTGCGCGCGTTCGCCCGGCTGGAGGGCACGCCCATTGCCGCCGGCGGGGCGCCCGACGCGCCGCGCCCCGAACAGATCATCACCATCTACCGAATCGCCGAGTCGCCGGCCGAGATGCTGGCGAGCATCTCGTCGGGCCTGCGCGACCTGCTCGTGGCGGAACTGGCCGGCAAGCAATACGACAAGACCAAGACCCGCACGCGCGAACAGTTTGTCGACCTGCCGGCGCCCACGCCGAAGGACATTTTGCGGACCACGCGGCGCCGGGTGCTTCGTTGGACCGAGGAACAACAAGTGCAGGCCCGGCTCGACGGCACGCCCCAGATCGAGATCGTCCGGATGCCGCTCTTGCGGAGCTATCCGCAGCGCGGGCAGGGCCTGTTGATGTTCGCCGTGCGCGCCCGCGTGCCGGCCACCGGACGCGTGCGCTACCGCGTTGCCGATCTGGCCAGCGCCTCGACAGGCTATCAGGCCGTGGCGGCGATCGACCTGGC
>DYLT01000193.1 GCA_020721945.1 Blastopirellula marina | reverse complement strand
CAAGGTTGCCGCGCGGCACGCTCCCCGCGCTGCCGCCTCGACACGCTGCTGGCCCACCATCAACATTCCGAACTCGATCAGACTCAACGCTGCCACCGCGACCAGCGGCAGCACCAAGAGCAACTCGGCGCTCAGGATCGCCCCGAGACGTCGTTTCTTGCCCCGGCCAACGGTCCGGCCCGCGCCATCCCACGCACCAGCCCGCGCGCGGCCACGTGCGGCGACCGGACGCGTACCGCCTCGAACGAGGTTGCCAACGCCATCACCGAGCCAATGACACACGACGGGGACTCCCGCACCAGGTGCTCTCAGGAGCGACAAGCCGGGCCAGCAAAAAGCGCCGAGCGCCGGTTCTTGGTTCGATCAAACGGTCAACGGGGGCAACGGCAGGCCGCGCCAGGCCTGCCACGCGAGCACGAACCACACCGCCGCGGCCACGGGAATGGCATAGGGAATGGCCACGGCGGACGAGGCAGTGCCTTGCCCAAGGGTTTTCTTGCTCTTGTCACGGCCCTGGGTCGTGCGCCACGCCCGGACCAGGAAACTCGCGCCCACGGCGATCAACGAACTGGCCACGAGCACGTACAGCGTTCCCCAGAAACCGAGCCAGGCGCCCAAGGCGCCGACGAACTTCACGTCACCCCCGCCCCCACCCCCGACCAACCACAGCACCCAGAGGATGCCGAACCCCACGGCGAACCCGCCCAACGAAAAGAGCAATCCTTTGCCGGCGCCGGCCAGGCTGGCCTGCGTGATCCCGTGAACCATCGTGAACAGCACACCGGCCACGCACCACGGCACGGTGAATGCGTTGGGCAGCTTTCTCCATCGCCAATCGAAGTACGCGCCCATCGCGGTGAACACGACCATCAGCACCACGAACGCGATACCCAAACCCTGCATGCCAGACCCCTGGTGAACACGGCTGCACGATGTACGCGGTTCTCGTTCGCAGCGCCGATAGTTTTTAGCATAATTGTCCGACAAAACCTGTCAACTATTTAGCCCAAGAAACGGCGATGGCCCCGAGGGCTTGCCACCCAACCCTCGGGGCCAGCTTCGCAGCACGGTCTGGTTTGGACCGCCCGGCGATCGCTACGGATTGGTGCCGGTCGACTCGTTGCCGAGGACCGTGGCGCAGCTCACGATGGCATTGGTGTCCACGCAGCTATCGCGGTCGTCGGTATTTTGCGACCCGTTGTGCGAGGCGCAGCAGCTCGTGACCCCGCCGAAGCTGTAGGTCTGGTCGATGGATCCGATCGCCGTGGCGGCGTCTTCGAGTTCCTCGTTGACCGCCATCTGGAGTTCCTTCAGGCCGACCACCAGCGCCATGACGACGATGGCCAAGAGGAGGATCAGTTCGGCCGAGAGCACGGCCCCGCTTTCGTCGCTCCACAATCTCATTGCACGACTCCTTGAACAAAGGAACCTTGGAAAAGAAAGCCTTCCCCTACGATGGGCGAAGGCACCCATGTCACTCCCGAACCTCGGGCAGCGACCCGTTCTTGCCCGCTTTTCTCGCACACGGCGTGCCACGGTCGGGGCATTTCCCCCAAGACACCGCGCGCCATTCGTAAACCTTGGCAAATGCAACACTTCGTAGGCGTGGCTCGCGCTCGCCACGGGATCCGCACCGACGCGCTTTCGCGGGGCCACCACACCGATGGTTTTGCACCTTTGCGCCAACCTGTACACAAGCCCTTGCGCTGACCGAGAACACTGTCCGTCGATCACAAAGGGCTGACCGGAAACAACCTCCCCAGGGGCACAGCACGACAAACCGCACCCCGATGGCGTAAGCGGATCCTCGCTTCCGGGCAGCCCTGAATCGTTTCGAGACGTTGTTTCTCCGGGCGGCGGCTGACCCAACGCCGATTCTTGTTAGACATTTCGTCCGTGTCAAGCGGAATTTGTCGCCAAGCACCGTGGCAAACAGGGGGATGCCCGGCCCTTAGAGGGCCCGGCGGATGCGGCGCACGCGCCGGCCGAACACGGGCTTCGTCGCGGGGGGAGAGGAGACCCCCGAAACGCCGACGGTCGCGCGCTCGGCTGGCACCGACCGCATGGCCGCCCGGGGGATTCGCCCCAGGGGCCCCAACGAGGGCAACAACTCGCCGACTTCCTTGCGCTGGAGAAGCCGATTGATCCGCATCTCGATCCGCGTCAATTCGGGCCCCTCTTCGGGGGTGACGAAGGTGAACGCCACTCCCTCGCGCCCCATCCGACCCGTGCGCCCCACGCGGTGGACGTAGTCGTCGCAGAATTGGGGCACATCGTAGTTGATGATGTGCGAAATGCTCGTCACATCGATTCCTCTGCCGACCACATCGGTCGCCACAAGCACGCGAGTTTTCCCTTCGCGAAACCGGCTCATCACGCGGTCGCGCACCGGCTGTGCCAGATCGCCATGGATCGCGGCCACCGAATCGAACTTGCGGCTTAGGCGCTGGTAGACCTTCTCGGTGCCCCGCCGGGTCCGGCAGAAGACGATCGCTTGCTGCGGCTTCTCGCGCGCCAAAAGCGCCACGAGCAAATCGAACTTGGACTCCGCGTCGATCGTGTAGTAGAACTGCTCGATCGTTTCGACCGCGATGTCCTTGGGCGAAAAGTCGAGCACTTCCGGCGCGCGCATGTACCTCGCGGCGAGGCGTTGGACTGGGGGTGGAATGGTCGCGCTGAGCAAGAGCGTCTGCCGCGGCTGGGGGCAGCGACGCAAGATTTTCTCGATGTCCGGACGAAAGCCGATATCGAGCATTCGGTCGGCCTCGTCGAGCACCACCACGCGGATGCCGGCGAGGCTGAGCGTTGCGCGTTGAAGGTGGTCCAATACCCGGCCTGGCGTACCGACGACCACGTCGGCCCCGGCGCGGAGCTGTTCGCTTTGTTTGCGGATCGGCTTCCCGCCGTACACGGCGACGAGGTGGACCCGCCGGCCCGCGGCCAGCTTGACGAACTCGTCGCGAACCTGCACCGCCAGCTCGCGCGTGGGAACCAGAACAAGGGCCTGGGGGCCGCTTTTCGCCCGGTGCGGCTCCAGACGCTCGAGAATCGGAATGGCAAACGCCGCGGTCTTCCCGGTCCCGGTTTGCGCCTGCCCCATCAGATCCAAGCCGCGCAGGGCCTTGGGAATCAGACCGGCCTGCACGGGCGTCGGATGCTCGTATCCGGCGTGCTGGAGGGCCGCCAGCGTCGCGGGCGACAGCGGTAGACCACCGAAGGCGGGTGACCCCTGGGACAGTGTCTCGTCCCCTTTGCGATGGGGATTCGCGCTACCAGTCGCCTTGTCTTGTTTCGCCAAACCAGAACCTCTCGCAAGAACGCCGTTTGGCATCACTTTAACGGGGGGAACGCCTCTCGTCAACCGGCCCGCTGCCCCCGCGGCCCCGGGCGAGCGGCTTGAGGGCCCACGATCCGTCCTGTCTCGTGCGGGCTGGGCCACGACGGGCCCGCCGCGCGATACAATGGCACCCCGAGGCCCTCGTGGGGTTTTGGTCATCCTCTGCACGAGCCAAGGAGCGCGCCATGTCCCAGAACGTTCACCGCGGGTTGTCTCATCCCTCGAAGCGTGGCGATCGCGCGACCAACCGGCGACGGTTTTTCGGTCAAACGGCGGGCCTGGCGGCCGCCACAGTGGTGGCCGACCGCGTGCTGGCCGCGGGCCGGCCGGGGCCCAACGATCGGATCCGCGTGGCCGTGGCGGGGGTGCGAGGGCGTGGCGGACAACTCTTGAGCCTCTTTAGCTCGCTGGCGCAAGTCGAGGTGGTCTACGTATGCGACGTGGACCGGCGCACGCTCGACGCGCGGTTGAAGTCGTTGGCGCAGTCGGGCCGTCCGGAACCCAAAGGCATCGAGGACTTCCGCGTCGCCCTGGACGACACGTCGGTCGACGCGCTGGTCCTCGGCACGCCCGACCACTGGCACGCCATCCCCACGATTCTCGCGTGCCAGGCCGGCAAGGA
The DNA here is from genome assembly GCA_020721945.1 of Blastopirellula marina. Taxonomy (GTDB): domain Bacteria; phylum Planctomycetota; class Planctomycetia; order Pirellulales; family Thermoguttaceae; genus JANLFZ01. Next base: position 6,372 of record DYLT01000193.1, on the reverse strand, counting down.
TGTCTACGTCGAGAAGCCCGACGGACACAACCTCGTCGAGGGCCGCACCATGGTCGCCGCGGCGAAGAAGTACGGCCGCGTGGTGCAGTTGGGCACGCAGGCCCGCAGCGGAGCGCACCTGCACCGGGCGATGGCGTATTTGGCCAAGGGGAGCATCGGCCGGGCCGTGTTTGCCAAGGCGTGGGAGAGCGCGCGCCAGGGATCGATCGGGCGACCGCCCGACAGCCCGGTCCCTCCCGGCGTCAACTACGACCTGTGGTTGGGGCCCGCCCCATTGCGCCCCTTCAACATCTGCCGCTTCCATGGCTCGTGGCGGTGGTTTTTCGATTACGGGACGGGCGACTTGGGCAACGACGGCGTTCACCGGCTCGACATCGCCCGGTGGGGCCTCGAGACCGCCGTGGCGGCCCAGGGCGGCAAGTTGCCGGCCATCCCCCGCAGCGTCTCGGCCCACGGCGGAAAGTACTACTTCGACGATGCCCAGGAGTGGCCCGACACGCTGATGGTCACCTACGAGTACCCGGGCTGCGTGCTGACCTACGAGATGCGCCTCTGGTCGCCCTATCCGCTCGAAGGCGAGGCCGAGGGCGCGGCCATCTTCGGCGACAAGGGCTATGTGGTGATCGGCAACGGCCGCTGGCGGGCCTTCGAGTCCGGTGGCAAGCAGGTGGTCGAAGAGCGCGGCGGCTACAACGACCAAGGGCACATCGAGAACTTCCTCGAGTGCATGCGCGTGCGCAAGAAACCCGCGGCCGACCTCGAAACGGTCGGACACCCCTCGAGCCTCTTGTGCCACCTCGGCAATGCGGCATGGCGCGCGGGCCACACGTTGCGGTTCGATCCCGAGACGTACACGTTCCCGGGCAGCGAGGACGCGCAGAAGTACCTCACTCGACCCGAGTACCGCAAGCCGTGGGTCTTGCCGGACCTTGGCAGGCTGTAGGTCCTGCCGCCGCTTGGGAGGACAGCCCGTGCGGTTCGGCTGGGACGGCTGGGGCGTTCTCGACCGCCGTCGGCCACGCATTGGCCACCCGGGCACCCGGCGACGATGCGCGGTCGCCGCGACGGCGCGCCGGCGCCAGGGCCGCCAGGGCCAGCGCGGCGGCAAGCAATTGGAAGAGCGCCACCGTGACGGGATGGAGCGTCGGCGGCGCGACGGGCGGGGTCACGACGACCCGCTCTTTGCGTTCCCATCCGTCGCGCGTGCGTCGCCACGCGGGCTCGTGGGTGGTCGCGGTCGAACCCGAGGGCAATTCCGTGGCCAGCCATCCCCCGGCCACCAGCACCATGACGATCCAAAGGGCGTGCCGCACGTGAGGGCCGTCGTCGGGGATAGGAAACAGACCAGACCGCAAGGCATCTGGATCGCAATCGCCGCGCCCGAGGCTCGAACCGATCTGGCCGCGGTGCGCGAACCCATTACGAGCCAGCGACTTGCGCGCGGCAGGCACGGTGCCCTCGTGGTCCCACGGGTTGCCGTTTGGCAACATGCCGATCGCGGCGCGTCGACCGTGGGCAACGTGCGGTTTCGTGACAACGGCGTGGGCGCCGGTCGTTTTGTTTGCTCCCTGCGGGCTAATGGCCTAAGTTTTCACAAGGAAAAGGTCACCAGACCAGGCACCGCCCGATCTGCGAAACCGCAGAGGATGCGTATCCATGCCAAGTCATCCGATCTCGCTGGATCTGAAGAAGATTCTCGCCGGAGCCCAATTGCCCGCGCTGCCGCAAAGCGCCATCCGCCTTCTAGAACTATCTCAGGACCCATCGAACGGGCCGGCGGACTTCGCCATGCCGATCGAGTCCGATCCCGGCCTGGCAGGGCAAGTGCTGCGGTTCGTGAACTCGTCGTACTTCGGGTTCTCCCGCGAGATCTCCAGCGTGAAACTGTCGATCACGCTGGTGGGCATTCGGACGATCAAGAATTTCGCCCTGTGGAGCGCGGTGTTCAGCCTGATGCCCAACCCGAAGTGCGGGCCGTTCGACCTGAAGAGCCTTTGGCAGGACTCGCTGCGGCGGGCATTGTTCGCCCGGGCCATGGGCAAGCTTTTAGGAATGAAGGAGGCCGAAGAAGCGTTCTCGGCCGCGCTGCTGCAAGACATGGCGGTGCCGCTGCTGGCCAAAGAGGCCCCGGCGGTCTACGCCAAGCTCTTGGCCAGCCGCGACAATGGGCGGCGTCGCCTCTCGACCCTCGAACGTCAATTGTTTGGCTGGACCCATGCCGAGGCCGCGGGGATCATGGCGCGGCAGTGGAATCTGCCGGAGGACTTCGCAACCCTTATTGAAGGGCACCAGGATGTCGATCGATGGGTCGCGGAACCGAAGTCCAACCCGGGGATGCTGGCCGTGGCCGTGTCGGCCCTCTTGCCGACCGTGGCCGACCCGGTGTGGAATGAGGGCCCGAAGCTCGAGGCATGTTACGAGAAGGTGGTGCCCCAAGGGAGCCCCTCCGTAGTCGACCTGTTGGCCCGAATCGACCGCGAGTTCTCCGATTTTGCGCCAATCCTGAAAATCGCCAATCCTGCCAAATCGCTCGTCGAGTGCCACAGCGAGTTGGGGGCCGCGGTCTCTTGACGTGTCGGCCAAACGACGACCGAAGCCCGGCGCGGCTTCTTGCGCGCTCTGGTCTCTGCTGCCCGAGAAGCCGATGGAATATCAAGGCGCGGGCGGTACAATTGGGATGCAGGGTTTTCCTGAAGCACCGTGGCTTGTCTCGTCTTGCGTCGCGCAGAGAACTGAGGCTCTCAACGATGGGCGGTCGTATCCGGTCACGCCAAATTGAACGCCAGGCCGAAGGGTACTTGGAACTGGGCATGGCCCAACACGCGATGGATACCCTCTCTCGGCTGGGGCCCATGGAGGCGTATGCGCCCAATGCGCTTTATCTTTGCGGTGAAGCGCTCCGAGAACTCGAACGGTACGACGAAGCGCTGATTCCCTTGACAAAAGCCGCCGAGTCGGACCCCACGAACCTCCGCATTTGGCTTGCCCTGGGGTGGTGCCACAAGCGAACGTCACGGCTCGATCTGGCCATTCGCGACATGGAATGTGCTCTGGAATACGAGCCGACCGAGGCCCTCTTGCATTACAATCTGGCGTGTTACTTGAGTCTGGCGGGCCAGAAAGAGCGGGCCATCGCGCATCTATCGAGGGCCCTGGCCATCGATTCCGACTATCGGGCCATGATCGACAGCGAGTCGGACTTCGACCCGATCCGATCCGATCCCGAGTTCCAGGCCTTGACTGGACTTGGCGTGTAGGCCGGACCTCCATTCACCGGCTTGGACTGCTGCGAATCCCCCCATCGCCTTGGGGAGGCACTTCGCTCGGCGGGGACAGACCGGGTTCCGTTGTGTTAAGCCAGTCGATCAATTGCCGAAGCCGGCCGAAGTTGTTCCGTTTGAAGGTGAATACCAACCGGGGCAGAGCGGCCAGTTCCGGTTCGTCGCGTTCCTCGTCCAACAGCCCACGAATTTCAAACTGCCCTTCGGCCAAGAGGTCGCCAAATCGGCTGGCCAATTGCGCTGGCGCATCGTCCGGCAGCGTGTGGCAGAGCCGGATCACCAGTTGGCGCCGCACATATCTGATGCTGTGGTACACGCGGTAGAAGCCGAGGATCTCGCGCACGGCAACCTCGGCCCGATCGGTAATGCGGTACAGCGAAAGGTCTTCGGGCGAGATCATTCCCCGGGCCAAGAGTCGCTTCTCGACAAACTCTTGGAAACCGGTCCAAAAGTCGCCACCAGGCTCGTCGAGGAACACCACCGGCACCATGTCGCGCTTGCCAGTCTGGAGTAGCGTGAGCACCTCGATCCCCTCGTCCAGGGTGCCAAAGCCACCCGGAAGGCAGCACATGGCACTGGTTTCCTTGACGAACATCAGCTTGCGGGTGAAGAAGTACTTCATGTGGACGAGTTTCGGGTCGCCCGCAATGACCGCGTTGGCCGCCTGCTCGAACGGCAGCAAGATGTTCAGGCCCATGGAGCGATCGCGGCCCGCCCCGACGTGCCCCGCTTCCATGATGCCGCTGGCAGCCCCCGTGATGACTAGCCAGCCCTCTTGAGCCATGGCCCGACTGAACACGACCGCCTGCTGATAGGCTGGATGGTCGGGTGGCGTCCGAGCCGATCCGAAGACCGTCACCTTTCGAAGGTGACGGAAAGGGCTGAACACCTTGAAGGCGTAGCGAAGCTCCTGAAGCGTTCGGCTGAGGATCTTCAAATCGCCTCGGCTGGTCTGATCGCTGGCAAGCTTGTCGGCCGTCTCGTGGAGCTTCTCGATGAGATCGGCCGTGTGGGGGGGAGCCTGGGACTTGATCGCACCATGGGGAGGGTCAACCCTCGACGTGCCATCGTTCCCCCCCGCCGATGCCAAGGTTCGTTCGCTGGTTTGGTGAACCGAGAAGAGACGGGAAGTACTCTGGGAGTTTGAGGGGTTCACGGCTACTCTCGTTATTGTCACGACAAAAGACCAGTCCTATTATACTTAGGATCGAACGAACACGTGGTGGGATTCGCGGGCGGGTCTTGCAGTTCCACACCCGGGGACGTACACTCACTCCATATGGCTAGGGTGACCCGCGACCAAAACGTGACCGTGGTGGAAACCGACGGCAACTACCCCTCCTTGGAGGCCATGAAGCTCGAGGAGTTTGGGGGAATGTTGCTGAGCGAGGCCTCCCGTGCCGAGCCGCCCTTGTTGGTTCTCGATTTGACGGCGACCAGGTTCATCGGGTCGAGTTTCATCGAGCTATTGATTCGGGCGCTGAAGCGGATCCGCGAGCGCGGGGGGGCGTTTGCCCTCTGCGGTTTGCAGCCGTTCTGCCTCGACATCCTTCAGACAGCGCGGCTGGACCAGGTTTTCCCGCGCTACACCACGCGCGAAATGGCCATTGCGGCCATCACGGCCGTCTCGACCCCAGACACTCCTTGAGTTGGAGAATCGCCATGCACGGGGGACGCGCGCCGAGGGCGAGTCTCGCAAGGCCTCGCCGCGCCACGGGGGTTTGGGTCCTGCTTTCGTGCGGGGCGATGGCGCTTGCGGCCTCGTGGGCCCCCTGGCTTCGGGCTTGCGATACCCCGGTGTATCGCTACGCGATGTATCGGTGGCACCCCGCGCCCTATCGGGTGTTCTACTTCCATCGCGGCGCGCCTTCGAAAGACGATGCCGAAGTCAACCGGCTGCTCGACGAGGCCAGCTCGCGACCGGCACCCACCAATCTCGTGTTCGAAGCCGTCGACGTATCCAAGGCCGACGCGATGGATCGGCTGCCCGACGAGGTGAAAACAGCGTGTCGCGCGCACCGCGACGGCCAGCTCCCGATCTATGCGGTCTTCGGATCGCGCGGCGAGGCGCTTTGGTCGGGGCGACTCGACCCAGCCGCGGTGCGGGGCATGCTCGAGTCGCCGGCGCGCACCCAGATCGCCAACATGCTGCACGAGGGCCATGCGGCGGTGCTGGTCCTCTTGCCCGGTGCCGACCGCGAAGCCACGAAGCGGGCCGAGCAGGTGCTGCAAGAGTCGGTCCGCCGGATCGGCCAGTCGCAAGGGGCGGCACCGGCCAGTTCGGAACCGGTGTCCTCGAAGACCACCTCCCCGGCGTCGCCCAGCGACCCGGATCAAGACCCTTCCGCGCCGGCGGACCCCGCGCCGAAACCCCTGCGCCTCGGCACGCTGAAGCTCGACCGCAACGACCCCAACGAGCCATGGTTAGTCCGGGGACTCTTGGGTATCGAGAAGCTCCCTCCCGAGCAGGAGAAACAGCCGGTTCTCTATGCCGTGTTCGGTCGCGGTCGGGTGCTGGGGCCGTGCCCCGGCGATCAGATCACCGCCGAGAGCATCGAGGACCTGGCCGCGTTTCTCGGCGGCGCATGCTCGTGCGTGATCAAGGACCAGAATCCGGGCGTGGACCTGCTGTTCACCTGGGATTGGGATGCGACCGCCGAGCACCTGGCCGAAGCCGAAGAGCAACTGAACCCAGACATGCCGCAATACGCGGAAGTGCCGGCCGACGCGGGTGAGGCCCCGCGCCCGCCCGACGCGAAGGATGCCACCGCGCCGGCCGTCGCAAAAGACCCCAAACCGTCCGGCACGGCCGTCGAGGCAAGAGCGGCCACGCCGTCCGCACTGGCCGACGGGACCGGACAAGGCACCCCGCCGCCACCGGCCGCACCCGCATTCGCGCGGCCGGTGCTCGGGGGGCCCCAGCCCGAGTCGTTCACCGATCGACAACTCTGGAAATACGGCGTGGGACTGGCCGTGGCCGCGGCCGCGGTGCTCGTGGCGGGCGTGGTGCTCCTTCGGAAATCGCGTGATGATCCAGCTTGAGAACGTCGAGAAGGTTTACCGGAGATCCGACGGGTTCGTGCGGGCCTTG
>DYLT01000192.1 GCA_020721945.1 Blastopirellula marina | reverse complement strand
TCTCTGAGGAAGGCTTACTCGAGGGCGGGGAGGTGCTGCCGGGCTTTGCCCTAGCCCTGGCCGACGTCTTCCCCGCCGACATCGAACCGGAGGGTGAGGCGAAATAGGCCTGAGAATCGTTGGCAAGGACGGGCGTTCATCCAGCGGAGAGGGTGCGCATGGCTACCGTCGTGGAACCGCCTGCCAGGGCGTTTCCGGAAGACTGGTCGCTGGCCGATCTGTTGGACCGGCTGGGCGGTGTCCCCGCCTGGCGGGTGCGGCTGTATCCCTTGCCCGGTACCGCCACCGAGCGCGACGTGATCGAAACCGAGGCACGCACCGACCGGCTCTGCGAACTCGTCGACGGCGTCCTGGTGGAGAAGGGCATGGGCTTCAATGAATCGGAAATCGCCATCAACATCGCGGGGGTTCTCAACGCCTTCGTGAAGCAACGGCGTCTGGGTATCGTGGTGGGCGAGTCGGGGATGATGAAGATCCTGGGCCGGCAGGTGCGCATTCCCGATGTGGCCTTTGTCTCGTGGGACCGTCTGCCGGGGCGCAAGCGCCCACGCACGCCCGTCCCCGAGCTGGTGCCGGACCTTGCGGTCGAGGTCCTTTCGCCGAGCAATACCGCGCGCGAGATGGAACGGAAACTCCAGGAGTATTTCGCCGCGGGAGTGCGTCTGGTGTGGTACATCGATCCTCAGACGCGCACGGCCTGCGCGTACACCTCGCCGGAGGCGGGCACGCGGATCTCTGAGGAAGGCTTACTCGAGGGCGGGGAGGTGCTGCCGGGCTTTGCCCTAGCGCTGGCCGACGTCTTCCCCGCCGACATCGAACCGCAAACGTGAACGCAGCATTCCCTAACCCGCGCGCAGGCGGCCCCAAAGGCCGCGGGGCCCACGGGAATCCCTCGAACCGCTTCCAGCGAGTCCGCGTCGAGCCCGATTTCGAGCAGTGCGTCCCTGGCGAGGAGGATCCGGCGGCCGACAATCCCGCGACCCAGTACCTTGCCGACGAGTCGCAGAGCGTCGTCACCGAGAACCAAAGCCCCGATGTGCCGTTCCGGTACAGCCTCAACCCGTATCGGGGATGTTCGCACGGTTGCAGCTACTGCTATGCCCGGCCCACGCACGAGTACCTCGGCTATGGCGCCGGGTTGGACTTCGAGACGTGGGTCCTGGTGAAGCATCGGGCCCCGGCATTGCTTCGGGAGTTCCTCGCGCGGCCCACGTGGCAGCCTGAGCCGATTACGCTGTCGGGCGTCACGGATCCCTACCAGCCGGTCGAACGCCGGCTGAAAATCACGCGGCGGTGCCTCGAGGTGGCGCTCGAAGCCCGCCAGCCGATCGGCTTGGTCACCAAGAATGCCCTGGTGCTTCGCGACCTCGATCTCTTGACCGAGATGGCGAGCCTGGGGATTGTCCATGTGTCGATCTCGATCACTACGTTGCGGCAGCCACTGGCCCGGGTGATGGAGCCGCGCACGAGCACTCCCGAGGCGAGGCTCCGGGCGATCGGCGCGCTCCGCGCCGCGGGCGTGCCGGTCACGGCGCTGGTCGCGCCGGTGATTCCCGGCCTGACCGATTCGGAGCTTCCCGCGATCCTCGCGGCGTGCGCCGAGGTTGGGGCCCGCTGGGCTGGCTACCAGTTGCTCCGGCTGCCGCAGACCGTGCAGCCGGTGCTCCTGGAGTGGCTCGAGCGAACCCATCCGCTTCAGCAAGACCGAGTCCTGGCCGCGATCCGCTCGACCCGCGAGGGCAAGCTGAATTGTGCCGAGTTCGGCCTGAGGATGTCGGGCACCGGCCCCTTGGCCGAGCAGATCGAGCAGCTTTTCGACGTGTTCGCCCGAAAGCTCGGGCTCGACGGGGAGCCGCCGCCGCTGGATCCGAGCCGGTTTCGCGCCCCGCGGGTTGCCGGCCAGTTGTGGCTGTTTTGAGGTCTGGTTCGGCCTCAGACGCTCTCGGACGGCCTCGGGGCCTGCTCGGGCGGCCTCGGGTCGTACAGCGACGCGACCAGCCCGGCCGCCAGGATCACGATCGTCCAGTACGCAATCGCGCTGGCGTTGATGTACGCCCACAAGAGGCCACGATACAGCATGAACAGGCTCGACACGCCGAAGATGAACGGGGTGAACGGATAACCCGGCACCCGATAGGGCCGCGGCGTATCGGGTTCGATCTCGCGCAGCCGGTACACCGAAAGCGCGACCAGGACCATGAACCCCCAGAACACCGGCGTGGTGAAATCCACCAGCCGGGTAAACGCCCCCTCCCTGAGCCCGAACGCGATTACCGGAATCAACGTGATCACGCCCTGGATGACGAGCGACCACACCGGAGTGCCCAAACGCTCGTGCCACCGGCCCAGGACCGCGTAAAGCTGGTGGTCGGTGCCCATGGCGTAGTAGATTCGGGCTCCCGTGAAGATCAACCCGTTGATCGCCCCCAGCGCCGATACGCAGATTAACAGACTGATGAACTTGCCGCCCAACTCGCCGAACGCCAGACGCAGCACGTCGGCCGCGACCGCCTTCGAGCCGCGAATCCCCTCGAACCCCAGGGCGTGCAGGAACGCCACGGTCGCGACGACATAGCACGCACCGACCGCGATGGTGCCCAGCAAGAGCGCACGGAGGATGTTCCGCTTCGGGTCGCGAACCTCGGCCCCCACGTACGCCATCTCGCTCCATCCGCCGTAGGCGAACAGGATGAGGATCAACGCCAGTCCATAGTCGAGATGCTCCTCTTTGGGCTTCTCCGGCGCCGCGGGGGGGTCGGCCGTACTCGGGCCCTCCTTGGGCGCGGCCGCCGCGGTAGCCGACGATTCCGACGCCACCACCGCCTTGGCGGCAGCCAGCGTGGCCGGCTCGGCAGCCGGGCGCGTGTACATCAGGCCGATCACACACACCGCGGCAAGCCCCAGGAACTTGGCCAACGTCAAGAGGTTCTGGGTCCACTTGCCCTGCTTTACCCCGAGGATGTTGATCCCCGTCAAGACGACAATCGACACGACGGCGTAAAACAACAGGGCCAACTGCTCCGAGGCAACCGGTCCCAAGGCTGGGAGGACCTGGCTGAGGGGGAGCAACTGGTCGGCATAGCGGGCAAAGACATACCCCATCACGCCGATGGACCCGGGACGCACGATCCACAACTGGCACCAGGCGAACACAAACCCCATGCGCCGGCCGAACGCGCGGGTCAGGTACACGTAGTCGCCGCCCTCCTTGGGATAGGCTGTGGCCAGCTCCGTGTAGCACAAGGCGCCGACCAGCGAAAGTACGCCGCCGAGGACCCAGACGCCCACGAGCAACCACGGCCCGGAGACGTTCATGGCGATCAGCGGAGTCATCTCGTAGATCGTCGAGCCGATGATGATCCCCACGATGATACTCGTGGAGTCGAACAGAGTCAGGTGCCGCTGAGGGGCAGACGCGGTGGCGGAGGGGTTGGCCGGCTGTGTCATGGGGTCCTAGCATAGTTGCCCATCGGGAGAATGGGAAGAGGGTCGGGATCCACACCGTGCCACCGTGCCTCCCGACCCCCCACATGCCTTGGACCAATCCTACGAACATGATACGATGGGCACTGGATGCGGCCGGCGGCGGGCCGACGCACCACACGGTCCTTCGGCGGAGATCTGTATGCCACGAGAGAAACCCCTGGAAGTAGAAGGCGTGGTGACCGAGGCACTTGCGAACACTCGGTTCCGGGTACAGCTCGACACGGGCCACGTGGTCATTGCCCATGTCGCTGGCCGGATGCGAAAGCACTTCATCCGCATCGTGCCCGGAGACCGTGTTCGCGTCGAATTGTCTCCCTACGATCTCACCAAGGGACGGATCACCTACCGCGAGCGATAGATCGCGCGGTAGCCGCATGGGTGGTCCCGCCTATCAGCACCAAACCGCCCTAGCTATCTGCATACCCCATTCGTCCTGCATTTCCGTGCCGTGCTTAGAGATGGGGGGTATATCCCCGTCGATCGTTGGGCCTTTCCGGCACGATGGCAATTCCCAGTGCTCGTGGCTGCCCCGCGGCCGGGCCGGGCATCTTCAACACCTTCGGAGCCGGGGCCTTACCGCGCCGCTTCGCTGCGCAAGAACTGGTCGATGGCAGCGGCCGCTTGACGACCTTCGTCGATCGCATGGACGACCAGGGAGGCCCCGCGAACCGTGTCGCCCGCGGCGAAGATGCCCTGTTGGTTCGTCATTCCGTTTCGCGCCGCGACGTTCCCTCGGGGGTCGCGCTGGATCTCGAGCTGCTCGATCAGCCCCTCGTGGACCACGTGCAAGAACCCCATCGCCAGAAGCACCAGATCGGCGGGCAGCGTGAACTCGGAGCCGGGCACTTCCTTCATCTCCCAGCCCTTGGGGCCTTGGACCCATTGGACCTCGGCGCCGTGCAGATGGCCGACATGGTTGTCCGATCCGGAAAAGCACTTGGTCACCACGCTCCACCGCCGCGTGCATCCCTCTTCGTGCGAAGTCGACGTGCGCACGATTCGGGGCCAGAGAGGCCAGGGCGTCTCGGGATTGCGCCGTTCCGGGGGGCGGGGAAGGATCTCAAGCTGCGTCACCGACAAGGCACCTTGGCGCACCGCCGTGCCCACGCAGTCGCTGCCCGTGTCGCCGCCCCCGATGACGACCACGTGTTTGCCGCGCGCGTGGATCACGCGATCCGCCAGCGGCTCGGGGTCGCCCGCGACGCGACGGTTCTGCTGGGTAAGGAAATCCATCGCGAAGTGAATCCCCCGCAGGTCCGCGCCCGGGACCACCAGCGGCCGGGCCTTGCCCGCGCCCATCGCCAGGCAGATCGCATCGAACATCCGCCGCAGGTATCGGCCCGAGATGTCGTGGCCGACCGCCACGCCCGGCTCGAACTTCGTCCCTTCGGCCACCATTTGCTCGAGGCGCCGGTCGAGGATGTGTTTTTCGAGCTTGAAGTCGGGGATCCCATAGCGCAACAGGCCGCCAAGCCGGTCGTCCTTTTCGAACACGACGACCTCGTGCCCGGCGCGGGTAAGCTGTTGCGCCACGGCCAACCCCGCCGGCCCCGAACCGATCACCGCCACTTTCTTGCCGGTGCGGTGGTGTGGGCGCAGGGGGCGGACCCACCCCTCGTCGAAGGCGCGCTCGGCGATCTCGCGCTCGATCCTCTTGATCGTCACCGCATCGCGGTTGATCGCCAGCGTGCAGGCCGCCTCGCACGGGGCCGGGCAAACACGCCCCGTGATTTCCGGAAAGTTGTTCGTCGAATGGAGGTTCGCCGCCGCCTCGCGCCAGCGGCCGCGATAAACCAAGTCGTTGAACTCGGGAATGCGGTTCTTCACCGGGCAGCCGGTTCCGTGGCAAAACGGGATGCCACAGTCCATGCACCGGGCGGCCTGCTGATTGAGCGTCTTCTCGGCCAACGGCAAATCGATCTCGCGCCAATCGCGCAGCCGTTCCTCGACCGGACGATGCTCGTTCTCGACGCGCGGAAAATCAATGAATCCGGTGGGGTTCGCCACACATCACCTCGTCGCGCTTGCCTTGCCGAGAGCCGTTGCCGCCGCGGGTGGCGACGGGCGCCGGCGATTCCTCCTCGGTCCGGAACACCTCCTCCGTGGCGACCGTCTGCTCGCCGGTCACGGGGTCGCGCTCGCGGAGCCGCTCGAGGGCCTTGCGATAGTCGATCGGCATGACCTTGACGAACTTGCCGGCCATCTCGTGCCAGTTGTCCAGGATCCGGGCGGCCTGGTGGCTGCCGGTCCAGCGGTAGTGCCGAGTGATCAGATCGCGGAGCACCTGCTGATCCTCGCGGCGCCAGATCGACTCGAGGTCGACCATGTCGAGGTTGCAGAGGGTGTCGAACCATTGGTGCTCGTCGAGCACATAGGCCACCCCGCCGCTCATGCCGGCGGCGAAGTTCCGGCCGGTGCGCCCGAGGACGACCACGGTGCCGCCCGTCATGTATTCGCAGCCGTGGTCGCCCACGCCCTCGACCACCGCCACGGCTCCGCTGTTGCGCACGGCGAACCGCTCGCCGGCCAACCCGTTGATGAACACCTCGCCCGACGTGGCGCCGTAAAGGAGCGTGTTGCCGACGATCACGTTGTCCAGGGGGTCGAAGGCCGAGCCCGGGGGCGTCTGGACCACGATCCGGCCGCCCGAGAGCCCCTTGCCCAAGTAATCGTTCGCCTCGCCCACCAGGCGGAGGGTCACGCCCGGCGCCAAGAATGCTCCGAAGCTCTGGCCTGCCGAGCCGTGGAAGGTGATCTCCAGCGTGCCGTCGGGCCAGCCCTTGGCGCCGCACCGCTGGACGATGCGGTTGCTGAGGATCGCGCCGATCGCGCGGTGGACGTTGCGGATGGGCAACTCGAGGCGAACGCGTTCGCCCTGGAAACACTTCTCGACCAAAGGCAAGAGGGTCCAATCGAGATGGTCCTTGTGCGTGTCGGCCTGCGCGCGCGAGCAGTAGCGTGTTCCCCCGCGCGTGTTCGAGGGCAAGGCGAAGACCGACGAGAAATCGAGCCCCTTGGCCTTCCAGTGGTCCACCGCCTTGCGCACCGCGAGGCGATCGACGCGGCCGACCATCTCGGGGAACCTGCGGAACCCGAGTTGGGCCATGATCTGGCGGACTTCCTCGGCGACGAAGGTCAAGAACCGCACCACGTACTCGGCCTTGCCCGCAAACCGCTCGCGCAGGTCCGCGCGCTGGGTGGCGATGCCGACCGGACAAGTTCCCAGGTGGCACTTGCGCATGAGGATGCAGCCGAGCGCGACCAAGGCCGACGTGCCGAAGCCGAACCGCTCGGCGCCGAGAAGGGCCCCGACGACCACGTCGCGGCCGGTCTTCATCTGGCCGTCGCACTGGACGAGGATGCGGTCGCGCAGGCCATTGAGCACCAGGGTTTGCTGGGTCTCGGCGAGGCCGATTTCCCAAGGAATGCCCGCGTGCTTGATCGACGAAAGCGGGCTGGCGCCGGTGCCTCCGTCGTGCCCGCTGATGAGCACCTCGTCGGCATTCCCCTTGGCCACGCCGGCAGCGATCGTGCCCACGCCGACCTCCGCGACGAGTTTGACCGACACCTTGGCCTCGGGATTGGCGCACTTGAGATCGTAGATCAGTTGGGCCAGGTCTTCGATCGAGTAGATATCGTGGTGGGGGGGCGGCGAGATGAGCGAGACGCCCGGCGTGGCGTGCCTCAGCCGGGCGATCTCGTCGGTCACCTTATAGCCGGGCAATTGCCCCCCCTCGCCCGGCTTGGCCCCCTGGGCCATCTTGATCTGGAGGATGCGGGCGTTGGCGAGGTACTCGATCGTCACTCCGAACCGCGCACTGGCCACCTGCTTGATGCCGCAGTTGAGCGAATCGCCATCGGGGCGCGGCTTGTAGCGCTCGGGGTCCTCGCCCCCTTCGCCCGTGTTCGACATCCCGCCCAGACGGTTCATGGCGATGGCCAGCGTCTCGTGGGCCTCTTTGCCGATCGAGCCGTGCGACATGGCCCCCGTGTAGAATCGCTGGACGATTTCCGAGACGGGCTCGACCTCGTCGAGGGGCACGGGCGTGCCGGGAACGAACTCGAACAACCCGCGCAGGGTACAAAGCTCGCGCCCCTGGTCGTTGATCGCCCGGGCGTACTCCTGATACATCGCGCGATCGTTCTTCAGGACCGCGTGCTGGAGCTTCGTGATCGTGGTCGGGTTCCACAGGTGGCGCTCGCCATCGACGCGGAAGTGGTACTCGCCGCCGAAGTCGAGTTCCGGGGCAGCCGGGTCGCGCGAGCCGAACGCGGCGCGGTGCCGCGCCAGGGCCTCCTGGGCAAGCACATCGAGTCCGACCCCGCCGATCCGCGAGGCCGTCCCCGCAAAGTACTGGTCGACCACGTCCTTGGCCAGGCCGATCGCCTCGAACTGCTGGGCGCCGTGGTAGCTCCGCAAGGTCGAGATGCCCATCTTCGACATCGTCTTGAGGATGCCCTTCTTGACGGCGCTGATGTAGTGGTCGTTCAACTCGTCCAGATCGACATCGGCCGGCAACCGGCCTTCGTCGTGGAGTCTGCGGATCGCCTCGAAGGCCAGGTACGGATGGATCGCCTTGGCCCCGTAGCCGCATAACAAGCAGAAGTGCATCACCTCGCGGGGCTCGCCGGTTTCGAGCACAAGGCCCGCCTCGCTCCGCATGCGCCGGTCCAACAGGCCGTGCTGCAAGGCCCCGGTCGCCAAGAGCATGGGAATGGCCGCCTTGCGTGGCGAAACGCCCCGGTCGGAAACGATCAGCAGCGACGCGCCCTGGCGAATCGCCTGTTCGGCGGCATCGACCAGGTCGTCGAGGGCCCGCCGCAACGCCCCGCCGGGATCGCGATCGTCGGCGTCGAACAGAGCCGGCAGCGTGACGACTTTGAAGTCGTCGCGTTTCGACATGCGCAGCCGCTGGACGTCGTCGTTGGTGAGGATCGGATGCGAGAGCTTCAACTGCCGGCAGTGCAGCGGCGTCTCGTCGAGCAGGTTCCGTTGCTTGCCCGTAAACGACATCAGCGACATCACCAGCCCTTCGCGCAAGGGGTCGATGGGCGGATTGGTCACCTGGGCGAACAACTGCTTGAAGTAACTGTACAGCAGCTTCGGCTGGTCCGAGAGCACGGCCAGCGGCGTGTCGGTGCCCATCGAGCCGACCGGCTCCTGGCCGTCGCGGGCCATGGGAGCAATGATCAGGTCGAGTTCCTCGCGCGTGTAGCCGAACGCGCGGAGCCACTGGGCCAGGGTCTCCGGGGGAGCGTGGTCGGTGCGCGACGGCTGAAAAAGACCCCGAAGCTCGATCCGGTTCTCCTCCAGCCATCGCCGGTACGGACGCTGCCGGGCCATCTTGCCCTTGATCTCGTTGTCGGTGAGGATCCGTCCCTCGACCGTATCCACCAGGAACATGCGGCCCGGCTGGAGCCGCCCTTTCTGCCGGACCTGCTCGGGCGCGAACTCGATCACGCCGGCCTCGCTGGCCAAGACCACCAACCCGTCGGTCGTCACCGTGTAGCGGCAGGGGCGCAAGCCGTTGCGGTCCAGGGTTCCGCCCACCAGACGGCCGTCGGTGAAGACCATCGCCGCGGGGCCGTCCCAGGGCTCGAGAATCGCCGCGTGGTACTCGTAGAACGCCCGCTTGTCGGTGCTGATGTGATACTGCGGGCCGAACGCCTCGGGAATCATCATCATCAGCGCGTGGGGCGCCGAACGCCCCGCGCGGACCAACAACTCCATCACGTTGTCGAAACTGGCCGAGTCGCTCGCCCCCGGCTCGACGATCGGGAACAGGTCGGAAAGGTCGTCGGCCAGCGCGGGACACGCCATGGTCTTCTCATAACCCCGCAACCGGTTGATGTTGCCTCGCAGGGTGTTGATCTCGCCGTTGTGAGCGATCATGCGGAACGGATGGGCCAGCTTCCAGCTTGGAAACGTGTTCGTGCTGTAGCGCTGATGGACGATCGCCAGGCAAGTCGCCAGGCGCTCGTCGGCCAAGTCCGGATAGTACGCGAACAGTTGCGGCGCGAAGAACATCCCCTTGTAGACGATCGTCCGGCACGACATCGACGGCACGTAGAAGTCGGCCGCCTCGCCGCAGCGAGCCCGCACCCGGTGCTCAGTCCGCTTGCGCACCACGAACAGCCGCCGCTCGAGGGCCTCGCCCGACAGGCCCTCGCCGCTGACAAAAAGCTGGCGGATGACCGGCTCGGCGGCCCGGGCGATTTCGCCCAAGCACGTGTCCTCCGTCGGCACATTGCGCCATCCGAGGGCCTTGAGCCCCCCCTCGGCGACGGTCTCGAGCAACGCCTGCTCGCAGAGGCTGCGGACCTCCTTATTCCGGGGAAGGAATAGCATGGCCACGCCATACTTCTGCGGATCGGGTAGCGCGAAGCCCAGATGCCTGGCCTCGATGGCGAAAAACTCGTGCGGGATCTGGAAGAGGATTCCCGCCCCGTCGCCCGTCGATTCGTCCGCGCCCGCCGCCCCCCGATGCTGAAGATTCAAGAGCACCTGCTTGCCGTACTCGATGATCGCGTGCTCTCGACGTCCCGAGATGTTGACCACGGCCCCAATGCCGCATGCATCATGCTCGTGCTGCGGATCGTAGAGCCCCTGGCCGGCGGGTCGATGGGTGGTGGACATTTCCGTTGGTTTCCTGGCTAAACGACAACCATGCGACCTCCGCTTGTCCCGGCAGGTCCCAATTACATTCATCCTAGCATTAGAATGACTAATGTCAATGGGTCCATATTATTAGCGCATGAACCCCCAGAATGCCCCACCCGACGCGCCAGCGCGGGCCACCTCATTGGGTGCAGCCTGGCCCACCCAAGAAGTGATAGGGGTCGGGAGGACCGATTGAGTTCGGTCCCCCCGCCCTCCGAACCGTAC
>DYLT01000191.1 GCA_020721945.1 Blastopirellula marina | reverse complement strand
CGTAGCTGGCGCCGTAGATGATCGACCGGGCGGCGCGATCGAGGTCGGCGGTTTCGTCGACAACGACGGGCGGATTGCCCGGACCCGCCACGATCGCCCGCTTGGCCTGCTGCATCGCGGCTCGGGCCACCCCGGGACCGCCCGTCACGCACAACAGCGCGATCCCCCGATGCTTGAAGATCCGCTCGGCAGACTCCAAGGTGGGCTCGGTGACAATGCACATCAGGTTGTCGATGCCCAAATCGCGGTAGATCGCCTCGTTGAAGCGGCGAATTCCCTCGACGGCGACTCGCTTGCCGCTCGGATGGGGGTTGAAGACCACCGTGTTGCCCGCCGCAATCATATTGACCGCATTGCAGGCGGCCGTGGGAAGCGAGTGGGTGACGGGCGTGACCGCCCCGATCACGCCGAACGGCGCATGCTCGATCACCGCCAGGCCATGGTCGCCGCTATAGACCTCGCTGCGGAGGAACTCGACCCCGGGGATCCGCTGGCCGACCACCGTGAGCTTCTCGATCTTGTGCTCGAGGCGACCGATCTTGGTCTCCTGCATTTCCATCGTCCCCAGCTCGACGCACTGCTCCGTGCAGATCCGCTGGATGTGGCCCACGATGCGACGCCGGTCCTCGAGGGTCCGCCGCGAAAGCTGCTCGAAGGCCTCCTGGGCCGCGGCGACCGCCTCGTCGGGACACGTGAACTGGCCCAGCCGCCCCTGGAACGAGCGGGTTGGGCTGGGCGGCACGGCCGGGGCCTGCCCGTCGCTGGCACCCAGCCGCTTGAGCACCTCTTGCACCACGCTGCGGATGACCGATTCGTTGACTTGCATGGCTTAGCGTCTGAAGAAGTCAGGGTTCGACACGGGGTGCTCCTCTTAGGGGGACCCCGTTTGCTTCGCATACACGCAGGTTGGCCCGACGTGCACGGTATCGACGATACCGACGATCACCGTGTCGACGGGCAGGTTCTTGGTTTCGGGGGTCAGCCGGGCGCTGGACCCTTGGACGATCAGCACGTAATCGCCCTCGCCAGCGCCCACCGTGTCGACGGCGACGAACGTCCGCCCGGCCGACTTCAGCGACTGCCGCGCCTGGTCGAGGCGGTACGGTTCGACGACCAGCAGCTTGTGCCCGACCATCGAGGCCGTCTTCTGCGTCGAGACCAGCGATCCGACGACTTTGGCGACGAACATCGCGATCACCTTTCGAGCAGTTGTTTGGCCAGCCGGGCGACGATCAGCTCTTCGTTGGTCGGCACCACCCAGATCTGCACGCGGCTTGCCGGCGCGTGGAGCCGGGCTTCGCCGCGCGCCTGGCCGTTGGCGCCGGCATCGAGCACAATGCCCAGTTCCTCGAGGTGTTCGAGCACGGCGGCGCGGAAGCGGGGCTGGTTCTCGCCGATCCCTCCGGTAAAGACGATCGCGTCGGCCCCGCCCAGCTCGACGAGGTATGCGCCGAGGTAGTGCCGCACGCTCGAGGCGAAGACGTCGAGGGCGAGTCTCGCCCGGACGTCGCCCCGGTCGGCCGCGGCGTACAGGTCGCGCACGTCGCCGCTGGTGCCGCTGAGCCCCAACAGGCCGCTCTTCGAGGCCAACATCCCCAGCACCTCGTCGAGCGATTGGCCTGTCAGCTTCATGACCACGGGCAGAGCGAAGGGGTCGAAGTCGCCCACGCGATTGTTGTGCGGCAAACCGGTCTGGGCGCTCATGCCGAAGCTGTTGGCGACGCTCTTGCCGTCGCGGATGGCGCAGACGGAACTCGATCCACCGAGGTGGCACGAGATGATGCGCAGATCGCGGCGGCCGAGCAACTCCGCGGTGCGCGTGGCGATGTAGCGGTGGCTGGCGCCGTGGTAGCCCCAACGCCGCACGAGGCCCTGTTCGGCCCATTCGGAGGGCACCGCATAGTAGCGGTTGCGATCGGGGATCGTGCGGTGGAAGTCGGTCTCGAACGCGGCCACCAGCGGGATCGCCGGGAAGCGCTCCTGAAGCTCGCGCATGGCCTTGATGTAGGGCGGATTGTGGGCCGGCGCGATGTCGGCCGCCTCTTCCATGGCGGCCAGCACCTCGGGCGTGACCCGCTGGACCCCGTCGACCCGGCCGCCCAGCACCGCCTTGAACCCGATCGCCGAGACCTCCGAAGCGTCCCGCAGGCAACCCGTCGCCGGATCCGTCAGTTGCGCAAGACACTGGCGCACCGCCTCGCCGTGGTCGGGCACGCAAAGCGTCTTCTCCATCGTGCGGCCGCCGAGGGTCAGCCTGCACCGGCTCTGCGGCGACCCGATGCGTTCGATGCCGCCGCGCGCAAGCTGCTGCTCGCCGTCCATGTCGAGGAGCTGATACTTGAAGCTCGTCGACCCGAGATTGGCTACCAGGATCTTCATGGCGTGCCGGAATGCCTCGAGGTCGGCGTTATGCCAGATAGGCGTCGAGCAGTCCCGCGGCCGGCCGGGGAATAATGTGGCTGGCCACGAGTTCACCCGCCTGGCTGGCCGCATTCGCGCCGGCCTCGACCGCGGCCCGCACGCTGCCCACGTCGCCGCGCACGACCGTGGTCACCAAACCACCGCCGATCTGGACCCGCTTGACAATCTGCACGTTGGCGGCCTTGGCCATCGCATCGGTGGCCTGCACCAGCGCCACCAGGCCCTTGGTTTCGAGAAGTCCAATCGCGTCGTTCATCTTGGGAAGTTTCCTGGGTTGATCAGTTGGGAGGATCGTGTTGTTGGATTGGGGGGCCTGCCGCCGCCGGGAGGACGGACGGCGCGGTCCCACGACGGTTCGTGCGGCCATGATCGCGATGGGGTGGGTCTAGGCGCCCTTGGCACCGGCCGGCAGGACGACGTCGAGGTCCTCGTGGGGCCGCGGAATCACCTGCACCGTGACCACCTCGCCGATGCGGCTGCCGGCCGCCGCGCCAGCGTCGGTGGCCGCCTTGACCGCCGCCACGTCGCCGGTCACAAACGCGCTGACCAGGCCGCTGCCGACCTTGTCCCAGCCGAGAAAGGTCACGTTGGCCGCCTTGAGCATCGCGTCGGTCGCTTCGACCAGGGTCACGAAGCCCTTGGTCTCGATCATGCCGAGCGCTTCCATTACTTTTGCCATGGGTTGCGTCTCCGGGACAGTTGGGGATTGCTGAAGGAATGCGCGACGCACGGATCGAGGGGGCGGTCCACGCCACCCGCCGTGCTCGTCCTCATGGTGTTCGGTACAGTTCGACCTTCGTTGCGTGGTCCAGGTCGGCCGCGTTGCCTTCGTCCGTGTCGAGGTGGACCTCGAGCTTGATGCCCTCCTCGGCCCGCACGATCAGTCCTTCGAAGATCGTCGGGCAGGACGAATCGACGCGCAGGTTCATCCGGTCGCCGTTGGCGACGCCGTAGTATTCCGCATCGCGCGGACTCATATGGACGTGCCGCTCGGCGCGGATCACCCCCTCCTTGAGTTCGACCACGCCCGCCGGCCCCACCATCACACAGCCGGGCGTGCCCTCGATCTTGCCGCTCATGCGCACCGGGCAGTCGATGCCGAGCGAAATCGCGTCGGTAAACGCCAGCTCGACCTGGCTTCTCGGCCGCGTGGGGCCCAGCACGCGCACCGTCGGCAACATGCGCCGCCGGCCCGGCCCGACAATCATCACCGTCTCTTCGGCCGCGTAGAACCCCTCCTGGTAGAGGTCTTTTACCGGCGTGAGCTGGTGGCCCTTGCCGAAGAGCGTCTCCACGTGCTCGTCGGTCAGGTGGCAGTGCCGGGCCGAAATGCTCACCACCAACTGCGGCTGCCAGGCCGGTCCGCCGATCTGCTCCAACACGATCTGCCGGACGATGCGTTCGACCGCGGCGCGGTCGATCGGCGGCTTGCGTCGGGGAGCGACACTCATGCTCGAGGTTCCGTGGTGGGTCATTCGTCGCTATTTCCGGGGTCCTTAGGGGGCAAGCCCTCGGCGGGCCGTCTCGTCCGAACCATCGGCTACCAGCAGGCTCACTCCCGCCGACTCGAGGCGCTGGCGCCATGGCGCGCTGACGCCGGGGTCCACAACCACGCGCTGCACCGCGTCGAGCGGGCAGAGGTGCGCCAGGCTGCGGTGGCCGAACTTCGAGCTGTCGGCGACCACGATCACCTCGTCGGCCGCACGCATCATGGCCCGCTCCGTCCCCACCAACAGCAGGTTGTTGTTGAAAAACCCCTCGTCGTTCACCGCCGCCACGCTGAGGATCGTCTTGCGCACCCGAAGGGCAGCCAACATCTGGTCGGCCAAGGGGCCCTGGGCGACGCCAGTGCGGGGGCAGATGTTCCCGCCAATCACCACGAGGTCGCTCGCCGGGTCCGAGGCAAACAGGTTCGCCACCGGCAACGAGTTCGTCACCACGTGCACCGGTCGGCCGACCAGCAGCCGAGCCAACTCATACGTGGTGGACCCGCCGTCCAGCAGGACGGTATCGCCATCTTCCACCAAGACCGCTGCCCGTCGAGCGATCGCCCGCTTCTCTTCCCACTGGACCGGTTGCCGGGCGTCGAAGTGGGGTAGCTTGGGCGACGTGCCCGCGTACAACACGCCTCCGTGGATGCGGCTGGCCTGGCCTTGTTCCTCCAGGTAGTCGACGTCCCTGCGGATCGTCGATTCCGAGACCTCGAGGACCCGGGCCAGCTCGGGCAAGGAGGCGAACCCCCTTGCCCGAACCAGATCCAACAACTGGCTTCGGCGATGCTGCGCCAACATCGAAGTCTAGGTCGCGTCCGCGGCGTCGTGTTCCTCCGCAAGTATGAGTCAGGCGATGAAGGAAATCAAGCACCTAGTGAAAGATTTCTTGCAACGGCGCACTCGAATCCCACCGCCATCCCGCCACCTGCGATGGCAAATCGTATTCACACCGGCAAACGTACCCCCTGATAGATGGGATACCGATCGACGAATACCATCATTTGGGGGGATATTGCTGGGATGCTCCCCCGCTAGGGTTTTTTCTTGGCACTTCGGGCGATCGCCTCAGCCCGGGCAGCCAGTTTCTTGTCGCCCGTGGTCTTGGCCACGCGCGTCATCGCCGCGACAACCTCGGATGCATGTCCGGCGCCGAGTTTCTCGGCGATGGCCACGGCTGCCGAGCACGCCTCCTCGCGCAAGGCGGCATTGTCGAGTTGGGCGACCACCAGTGCCAGGGCCTCCGCCGTGGGGATATTGCCCAGGGCGCTGAGCACCAGACGTTTCTCCTCGTCGCGGTCGGCCAGGGTCATGGCCTCTTGCAGCGATTTCCGCTTCTTGGCATCCGGGGCGTTCTCTTGGGGCACCAGGCGCACGAAGCCCCGCAGGGCCAACACCTGGATCGTTCGATTCGGTGGGGACCCAAGCAGCCGGGCCACGGCAGGCAGGGCGTCGGGCGTCGGCCAGTCGCAAAGTGCGCGCATGGCGGCGTCCTTCACCTGCGCGTCGCGGTCCGACACCGCGGCCTGGACCGTCTCGAGGGCCTTGGGGCCGCCAGCCGAGCGCAGGGTTCGCAGCAAGGCACATTTGGCCTCGCTCGGGGCGCTGGCCAGCGACGCGCAGATCGCCTCGACAATCGCCGGGGGCGTCGAGATGCCCGACAGCGCCAGACTCTCGTTTTCGGCGACGGTCTTGCTGACCACCACCCCGTTGACCGAGTAGTCGACGCGCAGCTTCTTGACGACGTGGGGCGCCGGGTCGCCGAAATTGCCGTTGGATGCCTCGATGGCCATCGAACCATCCTTGACCATGGCCGCCACCTTGGCGGTCACGTCGGCCGACCGTCCGGCAGGCAAATCGCCATAGAGGGCCTTGAGGATGACCACCTGGCCTGGCGCTGGGCCGCTTTGGCGTGCCACCAGGGCGCCCAGGGCGTTTTCGGCCGCTTGCCTCTCGGCCGCGGACCGGGCCTTGACCAGGATGGCCAAGAGTGCGGGCAGATCGGCCTGACCCGCCTGATCGCGCAGGGCCCTCAGTGCGGCAAGCCGGACCGATTGCTCGTCGTCCGCCGCCGCCTTCAGCAGATGGGCCGTCGCCTGCCCGGCCTTGCGCTGCCCGATCATCTCGACCGCCAGCGCGCGGACCTTGGCGTCCCGGTGGGAAAGCATGGCCGCGATCGTGGTGTCGGCGTCCTTGCCGGGGAAACCGCTGAGGCACTCCCGCGCTGCCGAGGCCAAGTCACCCTCGCCCGACAGCGACAACTCGGCCAGCATGGGCAGCGCCGGGGCGTAGCCCAGGTGGGTCACGGCGCGGATGGCCGCCAGGCGGACGGCGTTGGGTCCCTCGGCGGCCCGAGGCGCCAGGGCAGGACCGGCCGACGCATCGCCACGATGCCCCAAGGTCTTGATGAGCACGATTTGCCGGTCGGCTGGGAGCTTGGGCAACTCGCCGGCCAGCGCGCCGGTCACCTCGGGGCCGGGCATCTCCATCGATACCCGCGCCGCGGCGGCAAAGAGCAGATAGTCGGCGCTGCGCAGGGCTTCGACCAAGAGCGGGATGCCTTGCTTGCCGCGGAGAAGGACGGCGCCTCGCAGTGCGCCGACGCGGACCTGCTGGGGCGCCTGGGGCAGGGCACGCAAACCGTCGTAGATGGCTTGGGCCTGCGCCGCGTTTCCGGAGGACGCCAGCGCCTCGGCGCAGCGGAAGAGCCCTTCGCAAAACGCGACCCGGTTCGCGGCCGGGGCGTTGGCCAAGGTGCCTTCGAGGGCCTTGGCCGCGTCGGACGTGCCGATGGACCCGAGGGCGCGGGCAGCGGCCTGGGCCACCTCGGGGTCGGCGTCGGCCAGCAACGTCGCCAGGGCCTGGACCGCCCTGGCGTCGCGCCGCACCCCGAGGCTGCCGATCACGCCGACCAAGAGACGGCCCTTGACCCTGCCCAAAGCGTCGCGCAGGGCCTCGTCGACCGACGGATCGGGGATGGGCTCCAGGGCGTAGCGGGCCATGTGCGAGAGTTTTTCATCGCCGAGCATTGCGGCCAAGGCCGGCACGGCGTTTTTGGTGCCGACGTGCGCCAACGCGCGGCAGGCGTCGGCCTTCTCCTTGAGCGACGCCTCCGACTTGAGAACGGCGATCTGTTGAGCCTCGTCGGCGGCGTGCGCCACGGCGGCCCCCAAGACGAGCCCCGCGGCAAAAAGCAGGTAGCGTCGAGTCTTTCCCATCACGGAGATGCTCCTCGAAATGGATGTGCCTGACCCTCGTGGATTGACGTTAGTACACGTACGGCTCGCGCATGGCCCGGGACCGGAAGCGGTTGGCCTCGTTGTCGCCGATGAACGCTTCTTGGACCGGGTCGAACTTGAGACTCCGCTTGAGCCACATGCAGATGTTGGCCGCATGGACCGTGGTCATCGAGTGGTGCATGACCAGGGGGTTGGCCACCGTGAGCTGGCGGCTTTTCACGCAGTCGAGGAAGTTGCGCATGTGGTCCAGCGCCCTGCCGGTGCGGGCCACGTATTCGCCGATGACCTTTTTGTACTGGCTGAGCAGGGCGGGCGACGAGACGTCGGGCTTGGAGTAGCCATCGGCCGCGGCGGCCCAGCCCTCGGTGCCGTCGAACCGTTCGCCGCAGGAGCCGTGCCAGTACTTGTCGCCGCGCGAGAGGATCATCTTCACGCCGCTGGCGAAGTGGGTGACCATGCCGTCGCCGGTCTCGTTGGCCACGTATTCGTACTCGATCGGCGAGGTCTCGCCGCAATCGAGGCCGGCCTGAGCCTGGGCGAAGGTGTGCGCGCCCCACTCGCCGATGCAACTGGTGTGGAAGTCGTAATGCCCCCGCCACCCACCGGCGACATAGGCGGGGTTGTAGGGTCGCCACGGGCAGGGCCCCAGCCAGGCGTCCCAATCGACCTCGTCCTTGGGCGGTTCCGGGGCGGCCGGCAGCCAGTCGTGGCGCATCTGGGCCGCGTCCCAGGGGGCGATGTGGGCATAGGCCGTGTGGATCTTGCCCAGCCGGCCGGTTCGGGCCATCTCGATGCAGAACACGTGGTTCGCCTCGCTGAGCCGTTGGGTACCGGTCTGGTACACGCGGCCGTAGCGGCGCGCGGTCTCGACCACGGCCCGGCCCTCGGCAATGGTCATCGACGAGGGCTTCTCGGTGTAGACGTCCTTGCCGGCGCGCATCGCCCAGATCGAGGCCAGAGCGTGCCAGCGGTCGCCCGTGGCGATGAGCACCGCGTCGATGTCCGTGCGTTCGGCCAAAAAAGCCCGGATCTCGGCATACATGCGGCAATCTTGGTTACCGTACTGGCCGTCGACGAATCGTTTGACGGCCTCGCGCTGTCGTTTCTGGATGTCGCAGATGGCCACGAATTGCACGTCGGGGTTCCCCATCAACCATTGGAGGTCGCCCATCCCCCGGCCGCGCAATCCAATGCCCCCGGCCACGATCTTCTCGCTGGGCGGGACCGCCCCGTCCCGGCCCAGCACCTTCGCCGGGACGATCGCCGGCAGGGCCAACACGCTGCCGGCCTGGACCGCGGCCTGGAAGAACTGGCGCCGCGTCATGGAGGGATATCGCATGGTCAAGGTCTCCTGAGGTCTTGGGCTTGCGGGCAAGGGCCCTCTTGGGGCCCCAACCATTCCAGGGAACTCGCGCCGCCGTCGCGGACGCAGGACCGCGACAAGGGCGATTCTGATTCGCCGCGGCCGCGATTGCAATCTCGGCGCGCGAACGAGCAACAAAAAACCCGAGGGCAGAAGCCGGCAGCCCGGCGACCGCCCCCGGGGGGTTCTGCGCAACGTGACCTGGCGCCACTACTTTCCGCCCTTGGTTTCCTTCTCCTTCTTCAGCGGCGCCGTCCACAGGTAGATCGTGTGCCGGGTCTGGTCTTCCTTCGACGTGTAGTTGATCACCTTGTCCGGCGTGACGCCTTCCATGTCGAAGTCGTGCGACACGATCCGGGAGCCGGGCTTGAGCTTTTCGAGTTGCGGGATGAGCTTCACGTTCAACCGCGGCAGCAGGTACAGGGTGATGACGCTGGCCTTGCTGAGGTCGAGCGTGAAAATGTCCTTCTGCTCGATCCGCGCGAGGTGCTCGACCTTGTTCTCCTTGACATTCGCCCGGGCTTCCTTGATCCGCTCGGGGTTGATGTCGTACCCGACCGCCTTGACCCCGTACTTCTTCGCGGCGGCCACGACGATCCGGCCGTCACCGCACCCGAGATCGTACACCACGTCGCCCTTCTTGACGCCCGCGACTTCCAACATCTTGGCCACCACGTCGTACGGCGTGGGGACGTACACCACATCCGGCGTGCGGATGAACTTCGGTTCTTCTTCCTTGGCGGGTGCCTCTTGCTTCTCCGGAGCAGCCACTTGGGCCAGCACCGGGCTGCACAGCACGAACGCGAAAACGGTCAGCGCCAACAAGACACGATGCATAGACGAACTCTCCTCAAGCAGAAACGGGAATCGGGGTTCAAGGCCTGGGGGAACCTGCGGGGCACTTCCGGGGACCCGTGCCCCGATCCGAACATAACAGCCGGGGTGCCGCGTGTAAAGGCGGGGCCGGCGGCAATCCCGGACGCCTGGCGGCTTGCGCGGCTTGCGGATATATTGTCGGCAGGATAGGGCCTCTCGGGGAGGACGCTCATGCCGCCTTGGGTTCGACTCGGGACGCTTGGGTTGGTTGCGGTCTTGCTGGTCCTGCCGGGCGTGGTCGCGGGCGAGGACTGGCCCCAGATCAAGTTCGACAGCCGTCGCTCGGGCGACGTGCCCGATCGGAGCGTCGCCGTTCCGCTGGGTCTGATCGCGGCCGCGCCGTTATCCGATGCCGTGTTCACCTCGCCCGCGATCGCCCAGGGCCGGGTCTATGTGGTCGATGGCTCGGGCGTGGCCTGGTGCCTCGATGCCCAGACGCTTGGCGTGGTGTGGAAAACCGAGACCCGGGGCGGTCCGGCCAATTGCAACAACGTCTCGTCGCCCGCCATCGCCGGCGGGTACGTGCATTTCGGCACGATGGCCGGCCAGCACTACGTGCTCGATGCCGCGTCGGGCAAGATCGTGCGCCAGATCGACTCCGGCGAGCCGATCTTCAGCGCCCCGGCGGTCTCGGACGGCCGGGTCTACGTGGCCACGCTGGGGGCCAAGGTCTACGCCTTGCGGCCCGACGGTGAGGTGTGCTGGACGTGGGATTTCGTCAAGGAAGTGCTCAAGTTCGCCGGCGATCGCTGGAGCGGGGAAGCGTGGCGGCAATTCAAGAACGGCCGCGCCACCTGGCGCGACCAGTTCTGCTGCCCCATCGACATCGCCGCGTGGGCCAAGACCGTGGTCCTGCCGGCCGGCGGACGAACCGTCTGGCTCGAAGACGCCGGCGACCGGCCCGAACTCCGCGCGATCGGGCTTGTGCCCGACATGGCGGGCAAGGAGTACACCGCGGCCTTCGGCCAGAGCCTAGCCCATGTTCAGTGTTGAGCCGCTGGGTTTCGGGTTTGCCAAGCGGAGAAAC
>DYLT01000190.1:4839-10434 GCA_020721945.1 Blastopirellula marina | reverse complement strand
CGATCTGGGGGGCGTGGCCAAGGGGTTCGTGTGCGATGAGGCCCTAATCTTGCTCCGAAAGAGGGGGATCGCCCGCGCCATGATCGTGGCGGGTGGCGATATCGGCCTGGCGGATCCGCCCCCGGACAAGCCCGGTTGGACCATCGGGGTCGGTGCGCTCGAGCCCGACGAGCCACCGAGCCAGTACCTTTGCCTTTCGCGGTGCGGGGTGGCGACCTCGGGGGATATGTTTCAGTATGTCGAGATTGGCGGGACGCGCTACTCGCATATCGTCGATCCGAAAACCGGCTTGGGCCTGACCGAACGCATGACCGTAACCGTCGTGGCCCCGAACGGAATGACGGCCGACGGTCTCTCGACCGCGGTCAGCGTCTTGGGGCCCGACCGGGGCCTCGCCCTGATCGACGTATCGCCCGGCGCTACGGCCCTGGTCTTGCGCCGGCGCGACGGCACGATCGAAAAGCGTCCGTCGTCGCGCTGGAAGGACCTTCCGACCGCCGCGCGGTGAGCCGAAACCGTTCCCGCCCGACGGTCTGGCCTACGCGTCGAGAATCGCCTCGGCCTCGGCCCGGTAGGCGTCCATCACGTAGGGGATACCGGTCACGTCGGCGCACTCGCGCGTCAGGCTCATCAGTTCGCGCCGGCTGATCGACGCCAGATTGAAGCACCGTGCCCCGGCCATGAGCTGCTGCAAGCCGACGGTCAACTTCTGGACGTACGAGAAGATGCCCACGGCGCCCAGGGGGATGTTCTTCATGTCGCTGGGACCGACCAGATCGGAGACTTGCTCCCAGCAGACGAAGATTTCTTCGAGGCTGTCGCCGTACTGGCTGACCGTCTTGGGCAGTCCGCCATTGTTCATCCACAGGCCGATGTTCTTACCCACCATGCCCGGGATCATCAGCGCCCGGCCCATGCAGACCGCTTTGACAAACGGCGAGCCCAAGGCGAGGGCCTTGAACACGTGATCTTCGGAGCTGAAGCCGCCCGCGAAGGCCAAGTCGGGCACGCGCAGGCCGCGCTTGGCCAGCCGGTCGGCGAACTGCCAGGCAGCCGAGTGGAGGTAAATGCTCGGCACGCCCCACTCTTCCATCATGCGCCACGGGCTCATGCCGGTGCCGCCCGGAGCGCCGTCGATGGTCAACAAGTCGATCTTCGCCTCGCTTCCCCACCGGAGCGCCATGGCCAGTTCGCGCAGGCCGTAGGCTCCGGTCTTCAGGGTGATGCGTTTGAAGCCCAAGCCCCTCAGGCGATCGCATTCGGCCAGGAAGCTCTCTCGATCGACGAAGCCCAGCCGGCTGTGCCGCTCGAACTGCTTGATGGCCCCGTCGCGGAAGGCGCGCTGGATGACTGGGTCGGCCGGATCGGGGGTGACGATGTAGCCCCGCTTCTTCAGTTCCAACGCCCGCTCGATCGAGTCGACCCTGATCTCGCCGCCAATGCACTTGGCCCCCTGGCCCCACTTCAGTTCGATCGTCTCGAGGCCGTGCTTGCCAATGACGTATTCGGCCACGCCGAGGCGCGTGTCCTCGACGTTCATCTGCACCAGAATCTCGCCCTCACCGCGGTGATACCGCTTGTAGACCGCGATCCGGCGGTCCATGTCGGGAGCCGACGTGATCTTGCCGCGCGCGTCGAGTTCGAGCTTCGGGTCGATGCCGCAGACGTTCTCGCCACAGACCAGGGTGATTCCACTGATCGCCGCGCCGACCGCGAAATGATCCCAGTTCTTTCGGGCGATCTCGGTCGAGCCGAGGGCCCCCGTGAAAATCGGGGCGGCCATGCGCACCTTGCGATCCCAACCGTACTCGGTAGCCACCGACACCGAGGGGAACGTGCAGGTGTCGGGATTGGCGGCCACACCCTGCGGAAGCCCCGTGCCCCCCAGGGCGTAACCCTGGATGTTCAGGTGCGAGTAGTCGACCGGATAGTCCTTGTCGCCCCCGGCGGTCACCTCGCCGAACGGGCCCGGGTAGATCAATTCGCGGCCCCGGAAGCTCGCCTGAAAAACCTCGCAATTGCCCTTGCACCCGTCCATGCAGCGGGAGCAAAGCCCCGATTGGGGGACAACCGACCGCGACCGGTTGGCGGTGGATGTGGCGTCGTTCGCGTTGGGGCGCTGAAGGTTCACGTCTGGCACTCCTGGCACGGTCCTGAAACAAAAGGCTCACTGGGCCGCGATTGTACCAGCAGTCGCACTATCAGTAAGCCGGCAAGTACCTAATACATGAAATAATATTGTCTAATAGTGCAGGCACACGTGAGCGCCGCAATCCATGCCGACGCGTCGCTCGTGTCGAAGCAGGTTAGGAGAAGAGACACCTCCAGCGATGAGGTACTATCCCCGGTCGGAGGTGTACTCCGGAGCTGAAGCCGCAAGCTGGATTGACCCGATCGCCAGCGCGCTGAATCGAGCAGCCAAAGAGCCGCGCATTAGAGCCCGTTGGGATCGATCTGGGACTCGTTCTTGCCGTTCTTGCGCGTGCAGGCGGCCGACAGCACGGCCGGATCGACGGTCAAGCGGATCGTGCGCACGTTGCCGTCGGCGAATACTGCGTTGAAGACGCCGGGGTGTGCCGCGCCGAACGCTCCGAAATAGAGCCACTCGTTGCCGGTCGGAGGCTTGGACGAGTCGGGCTGAGGCGTCATGAACCACGCGTTGGTCGCCGAATCGTACGTGGGGCCCCAGCGCACGATGTCCCAGTCCCAACCCGAGAAATAGCCCGTGTCGTCGTTGGGCGCGCGGGTGCCGGCCATCGGGTCGATGTCCTTGGTGTCTTCGAACACGTACTTCTCGGCAACCAAGAGGGTGTTGCTGGCTCCGTCGGGGACCCGATTATCGACCAGCGAGATCGGTTGGGTCGCGCCCGCCCGAACGACGGTTCCGCCGAGATTGCCGTTGGGGCCTCCGTTGCCGTTTCCCAGGCTGCCCGGATCGTTCGAACTGGGCGGGCCGACGGCACCGGATCCCGCGTTTCCGGCGTAATCGCCCAGCGCGCGGAACTCGGGCGTGCCTTGCTGGTTGAAGATCCCGGGGAACATGTACCCGGCCGGCCGACGGCGCGTGGGGCAGAAGTACATCGACAACGTGACCGAGCCTGCTCCCTTCTTCAGAAGATTGCCGCCGCTGTCATACACGTTGAAGTCGTCGGGCAACGACCACACCGATTCCTGCTCCATGAAGGGGAGGATTTGGTAGCCCCAACCCCAGTTCTGCCTGGGCGCGGTATTGAAGTTGTTCGGCCCGGACGCGGAGCGCGCGAAGGTCACGCCCACGCCCTTGCCGCCATCGGGAAATGTCTTGAATTGCGAATCGTGCTGCGCAAAGGCCAAGCCGATCTGTTTCAGATTGTTCCCGCACTGCGTTCGGCGACCCGATTCGCGGGCCATTTGCACGGCGGGCAGTAGCAAGCCCATCAAGACCCCAATGATCGAAATCACCACGAGCAGTTCAACCAGTGTGAACCCGTGGCGCGGCGGACGAGCGGAATGGATAACGCTCATGCGGTTCACTCTCCTGACATCCGACGGAAGCGTGCCCTTGTCGGCACCCCGCGCGAAAAGGGTGCAGGGAAAAGCCCTACGCAGCGTCGCGCGCGCTACCTGGCCCTTAACAGCCCTTTTATAGGTCAAACCTGACCCCGGTGCAATCATCGACTCGACGTTTCCCCGCCGGCCCGGCCTATCTATAGCATACACAATCCACTTGAAATCGGTAAGGATTTTGTCAAAACTCGGCGAATTCGCGCCCCAATGGCACCCCTCTGTAGTGCTATAACCCGATCCGTCGGGCGATCCGTCGTGGCGACCCTCGCTGGCGCTTCGGGCTGGTAGGGCAACCCTCGCCGGCGCTTCGGGTTAGTATGGGGGGTGGCCGGGTTTCGCGGACAGGGCGTCCCGACTATAATGGCCGCCGATTCTCATCCGCCAGAGCGTTACGGAGGTTGCGAAGATGACCGAACGCGTCCGACGGCATCGTCTGGGGGCCCTTGGTGGCTTGGTGGCCGCCGTGTTGTCGATCGGCCGTGGTTCGGACGTTGCCGGCGAGTCGCGACCTGGGCCCGAGGCTGGGCGCCCGTCGACCTACCAACCGGGGCCGCTCTTGTCGCGGTTTCTCGCCGGCCCCATGAAGGACGCGGAAGAAATCGTTTTCGCGGTGCGCGTGCCCGGCCGCGACCACTGGTACGTGACCTTCGGCCACTACGCCGACCACTCGGAGTACGCGACCAAGCTCGGGTTCAAGATGGAAGACGGGGTGTTCTGGGGCTACGGCGAGGGAGGCCGGCTGTGCCGCCTGAATTTGCGCACGGGCAAGCTCACGACGTTATTGGATGACCCCAAGGGCGGCGTTCGCGACCCGCAGCTTTGCTACGACGGTACCAAAGTGCTTTTCTCGTATCGCAAGGGCGGCGAGCATCCGTTCCATCGGTACGAGATCAACCTCGACGGCACGGGCTTGCGGCAACTGACCGATGGCCCCGACGACGACATCGAGCCCACCTACTGCCCCAACGGCACCATCGTCTTCGGTTCGTCGCGGTGCCGCCGGTTCGTCAACTGCTGGTACACCCGGGTGGCATCGCGGTATCGTTGCGATGGGGATGGAAAGAACATCCGGATGCTCTCCAGCAACAACGACCACGACAACACCCCCTGGATGCTCCCGGACGGCCGGGTGCTTTACATGCGCTGGGAGTATGTCGATCCCAGCCGGGGTCCAGACATTCTCGCGTCGGCCCGGCGAATCAGTCCCGAGAAGAACGAATGGGCCGCACCGTGGAAGGATCCCTACGCCTTGAGCGAGGATTGCTTTCTGGTCGCCCATCCTCGGGGACTGTTCGTGATGGACGGGCAAGGGAAGACCGAACTCGTCTACCAACTGCCCGAGTCCGAGCGGGGGCGTTTCCAATGCCACGAGCCGCGGCCCATCATGGCCCGGCCGCGCGAGCCGGTCATTCCCGCGCGGGTCGATCTGTCGAAGCCGACCGCCCGCGTGTTATTGTCCGACATCTATACCGGCCGGAACATGGAGGGGG
The DNA here is from genome assembly GCA_020721945.1 of Blastopirellula marina. GTDB lineage: Bacteria > Planctomycetota > Planctomycetia > Pirellulales > Thermoguttaceae > JANLFZ01. The sequence goes on along the minus strand of DYLT01000190.1, from coordinate 5,398 downwards.
TTCGGCGGGGTGCGATCAAGAAGCTCTTGGTGCTCCAGCAAGTGCCCAAGCCGGTGAACTTTTCCGGGGGGATGGAACCGTTGACCATCGGCGGGTCGTTTACCCTGGCGCAGATCGTCGGCACCGTGCCCGTCGAGGAAGACGGCTCGGCCTTCATGGAGTTGCCCGCCTTGCGGTCGCTGTTCTTCGTGGCGCTCGACGAGAACGACATCGCGGTCAAGCGCATGCACAGTTTCACGATTCTCCAGCCGGGCGAGACCCTTGGGTGCGTGGGGTGCCACGAGCAGCGGAATACGACCGCCGACGTCAGGCCCAACCCAATGGCCTTCAAGCGCCGGCCGAGCACGGTGGAACGCATCGCCGATGTGCCCGACGTGCTCGACTTCCCGCGCGACATCCAGCCGATTCTCGACCGGCACTGCGTCGAGTGCCACCGGCCGGAGCGTTACGAGGGTCGGGTGGACCTGACGGGCGACAAGACGATGACGTACACGATGAGCTATTGGGCGATGCAGACCCGCGGCCTGGTGGTCGACGGCCGCAACCAGCCCATCGGCAG
>DYLT01000190.1:0-4829 GCA_020721945.1 Blastopirellula marina | reverse complement strand
TGTCGTCGTCGGCAGATTCGTCAAAGCCTTCCGGCAGCGCTGCCAGCCGGCTGATGAAACTCATCGACGGAAGCCACTACGGGGCGAAGGTCTCTCCGCTTGAGGCCAAGACCATTCGCTTGTGGATCGAGACCAGCGCCACGTATCCGGACACGTACGCCGCGCTGGGTTGCGGAACCTATCCGGTCCACGTCCCGTACGGCGCGATCAGCCAGCGCTGCGGCGGCTGCCACACGCGCGCGATCGCCACTGAGAATGGCCCGCGCAAGGTGGTCGTGTTTCCCGGGCCGGCCGGCGTGCGGGCCGAGACCGTCATGAACCTCTCGCGGCCCGAGAAGTCGTACGCGTTGTTGGCTCCCTTGGCCAAGGAAGCCGGCGGATTGGGCCTCTGCCGGGAAGCGGTCTTCAAGGACACCAAGGATCCGCTCTACCAGGCGATGCTCGCGGGGATCCGCGATGCCCACAACCGCCTCATGGCCGGCAAGCGCTTCGACATGCCTGGATTCCGTCCGAACCCGCATTATGTCCGCGAGATGCAGCGGTTCGGCATCCTGCCCAAGGACCTCAAGCCCACCGACCCGATCGACTGCTACGCGACCGACCGAGCCTACTGGGAGTCGTTCTATCACCGACCGCGGGCCGACGCCCGGGTCGATGCCGGTGGGCCGTAGCCTACCGCGCCGCACAAGGCGCCGTGGTGTCCGTGCCCAAGCGCCCCGCCGTTTTCACCGTGGTTCCATTCCATGACTCCGCGCGACAACCTGGACCGACTTCTCGCGGGCGGCTGCCCCGAGTGGCTTCCGTATTCGCTCGACGTCGGCGCGATACCCGGCCTTACCGAGCCGGTGGCACGGCGGTTCCACGCCGAGACCGGGACAGACGACTGGGCCGAGTATTTCGGGGCCGATGTTCGTTTGTTCTCGCTCGGGCAGCGGTTTGGGGGCGATGACCCGGCGCGGCGGCACGGCCCGCTGCCGCCGGGAACGACGTTCGACGAATGGGGCATCGGGCACTGGGCTGGAGGCGTCGAAGGGACCGTCGAACGCATTTTCCCCCCGCTGGCTGGCGCGCGTGGGGCGCACGAGGTCGAGGCCCTTCCCACGCCCCGAATCGAGACCCCGGCCGACGACTCGATCCTTCGCGCGTGGCACACGGCCGGCCTGCCCGTGTTCGGCTACGCCGGCAGCCTGTACGAGTGGTCGTGGTGGCTGCGCGGCATGGAGCAGTTTATGATGGACCTAGCCGCCGACGCTTCGATGGCCGAGGCGGTGCTCGAGAAGGTCGCGGGCCACACCGAGCAACTGGCCGTGGCGTCGGCTCGGTTGGGCATCGATGTGCTCTGTTTCTACGACGACGTGGGCATGCAGAGCGGCATGCAGATCGCGCCGCGTCTGTGGCGGCAGTTCATCAAGCCGCGATGGCGCCGCGTACTCGACGCGGCCAGGGCGGCCGCACCGCAGGCGAGGTTCTTCCTGCACAGTTGCGGGCAGATCGAGCCGATCCTGCCCGACATCATCGAACTCGGCTTCCACGTGCTGCATCCCGTCCAGCCCGAGTGCATGGACTTCGAGGCGTGCTACCGCCGGTATGGCGACGCGATCGTGCTGTCGGCGTCGCTCTCGTCGCAGCGGATCCTGCCCTTCGGCTCGCCCGAGGCCGTACGGCGCGAGGTCCAGAGGCTTGCCGGCATGGTGGGCCCCAAGCGCCGTGCGATCCTCATGCCCTCGAACCGCATCCAACCCGAGACCCCCTGGGAAAATGTCGTGGCCTTTGCCGACGAGGCCCGGCGCCAGCGCGCGACATGACCACGGGCGGGTTGTCGGCGTGGGCGAGGCAGCAAGAGGCCCGAGTCCGATCGGGTTCACTCTTCGGTGATCAGCTTATCGTAGAACTCGACGTAGCTGTCGCGTCGGTCGCTTGCCCTGGCCGCCATCGCGCTGCGGGGATGCTGGTTCAACTGGCCCGTGATCATGTACTGCACGTAGGGTCCCCACTCGACCTGGCGGCTCAGGGGCAAGAGGTAATCTTGGAGCACCTGGTAGATTGGGCGGATGCGGAACTTCGGGTTACGGAGGAAGCCGATAAGGAGTTCCATGGGGCAATTGCCTGCCCCGCGCCCCAGCCCGAACATGGTCGCATCGGCCCGGTTCGCCCCGTGGATGATCGCTTCGATCGTGTTGGCGAACGCGAGCTGCTGGTTATTGTGGGCGTGGATGCCCACCTGCTTGCCCGAAGGCCGGGCGTACTCGAGGTACTTCTTCACCAGAATCTCGATCTGTTCGGCGTAGAGCGAGCCGAAGCTGTCGACCACGACGATCGTGCTGGCGGGCGTCTCGGCCAGCAGTTCGAGGCATTGTGCGATTTCCAACTCGGTCGCGCGCGAGACGGCCATCAGATTGGCCGTTGCCTCGTAGCCCTTGTCGACCGCGTCCTTGATCATGTCCACGGCCTCGGAGACCTGGTGGACATAGAACGCCACGCGGATCACGTCGAGCACGCTCTGCTTCTTGGGCAGGATATCGGTGCGCCAGTCGGTCTTGCCCGCGTCGGCCATTGCCGAGAGTTTCAGCGGTGTTGGATTGTCGCCGACGACGCGCCGCAAGTCGTCCTCGTCGCAGAACTTCCAACAGCCGAACTGGTCCTTGGCCGCGAGTCGCTTCGAGGCCTTGTAGCCCATCTCCATGTAGTCGATCCCCGCGTCGACACACGCCTGATACACGGCTCTGACGAATCCGTCGTCGAACTGGTGGCTGTTGATCAGGCCGCCATCGCGAATGGTGCAGTCGAGGACTTTCAACTCGGGCCGGTAGGTAATCCACGGAGCGGGCACGGGGGACTCCTCCTCCAGGGGCGCGGGGGTGGTGGATCAAAAAAGGATGGTGCGAAAACCGCGGGTGCGTCCTATCGGACAGCGGCGGATCGCGGCGAGGTTCGCCGCGGCTTGTCCCACCTTCCAAGTATAGGTCGCCATCCCGGACTCTCCATTGTCCCCGGGCCCTGTCCCGAATGTCAATGTGCCGGGTAGGAAAAGCTCTGTACTTGCACTCGTCGGCAAATGCGGTAGAATAGAGCGAGAGTGGGGAGCATCGCCCCGCACTGGTCTTGAGTTTTCCACGTCCTGTGCATACTGCGGTCTGACGACGAGCAACCGTCTTTCGGCTAGGGGCAGGCACGTGGTTCGGCTCTTGGTGGGCCGGACGACGTGCCTGTTTGTTTCGGGCTGCGAGGGGACGGTCCCCTCGGACGGTTGCGACGAAAAACCCGTCGGTGTCTCTGTCCGATTGCGGTTGGTGCTTTCTGCCTGGTTGTGTGGCTGGTGCTTCGCGCCGTCTGGGGTCGTCGGTCGAAGTACCGGTCGGAGTGAGTTTCGTTCGTTGAGGAGTGATGGAGATGCCGCAGGGTGTCATCAAGAAGTTGGTTGCCGACAAAGGCTTTGGCTTCATTCAGGGCGACCGGGGAGATCTGTTCTTCCACCATTCGGCGCTCGAAGGAGCCACGATCGAGGATCTGCGCCAGGGCCAGAAGGTGCAGTACGAAGAAGGCCGCGGGCCCAAGGGTCCTCGCGCAGAGAAGGTGCGCATCATCTGATCGACTGCTGCCAACCGATTCTCACCGGGCCCCCCGAGGTCATTGCGCCGGGGGGTCCGGTTCCATTCCGGCAAACAGCCGCGCGTGGATGCGGCGCAGGTTGGCAACGTGGTTCGGCTCGAACCCCTCGAGCCGCTCGGGGCGCCACCGCTCGGGCTCGATGAATAGCCTCGCCGGTTGATCGAGTGTTTGTCGCCGGGCGACGCGCCAGACAAGCCTGTACTCGCGCCACGTCAAGCCGTGCGCGCGGCACAAGGCGAAGAAGAGCCGCCAGGGTCCTCCGGCGGGGCGGCGATGGGGGTCCGGCAGCCACTTGGCCGCCAACCACCAGACCATTAGCACCGCGGTGGCCGCTGCCAGGCCCACCAGCATCCCAGACCAGTTCACCTCGGCAGGTTTCTCGCGAAACCCACCCGCCATCTGCCGGACCAACTCGTCCATGCGGCCTGGTTGGGCGAACAGCCACGGGGTCATGGAAGTTGCTCCGGGGTTTGGACGGGCAATGGGGCGGGCGTGTGGAGGCTGGGCATGGCGACCGGCACGCCCTGCTCCTCGAGGGCTTTGCGCGCGGCCTCGCGCACGATCGGGCTGCGGTCGGCCAAGGCGTGTTCGAGTGCCCGGCGGGCGGTGACGGTGCCGCAGGTGGCCAAGGCCACCGCGGCCTCGGCGCGGATCATGTGGTCCTCGTCCTCCAGGAGCTTTCGCAGGGGTTTTTCGAGGGACGATGCCAGGTCGAGACTCCGGGCGACCGCCAAGGCCCGAAGACGCCGCGACCGGACCCGGCTGGCCATCTCCGCCCGGAGTTGCGGCACCGTCTGGGGATCGACCTTCTTGACCAGCGCCCCGGTGCTGCGACGCGTCTCGTCGTCCAGCAGGTCGAACGTGCCGAGGAACCGCTCGAAGCTGAACTCCGGCAGACTTTTGCGGATCGCCTTGCGGACCACCGCGTGAGGGCTGCCGAGGCGTTCGATGAGCCGGTTCAGCGCCCCCGGGATGCCACGGCCGCGGAGTTGGCTCAGCACCCGGGCCTGGACCTCGGGGTCTTCGTCGTCCAGCGCGCGGAGGACCAGTTGGTTGGCCTGGGCGCCGTGGAACTGGGCCAGGGCCTCGGCCGCGGCGCGGCGCCCGCCCGGCTTGCCGTGGAGCAAGAGCCACTGGATCACGGCGAAGGCATCCTTGCGCGGCGTGCCGGACGACATGACGGTTCTTACCGCGGCGTGCTGGGCCGCATCGTCCAGGCC
>DYLT01000189.1 GCA_020721945.1 Blastopirellula marina | reverse complement strand
TGCCGTAGATGTACGTCAGGGCGATCTCAACACGCTTCTCGCGCGGGATGTCGAGATCGAGCCGCTCGCGCGGCCTTACGGGTTGTGGAGCGGCAACACCTTCCGCGGAATCGTCAAACGGGACGGACGGCCCGTGCCGTTCGCCACGGTCGAGGTCGAATATTACAACGAAGGTCACCGGGTAACGGTACCCAACGACGCCTTCGTCACCCAGGTGGTCAAGGCCGACGCCCAAGGGGTGTTCGCCTACACCATGCCCCGGGCCGGCTGGTGGGGCTTCGCCGCGCTGGTCGAGGGCCAGCGGCGCGACGGTCCCGACGGCCGCCCGGCCGACGTGGAACTGGGCGGGCTGCTGTGGGTCAAAACGTGCGACATGCCATAGCGCGGCACACGCCGCGTCGGCAAGGAACTCTCCCATGCACATCGAAGAAGCCGTACTGACGATTTCGCCGTCGGGCATGATGATCCTTGCCGGCGGATGGGGCCTTTCGGCCATCGGGGTCGGGCTGGGCCTTCGCCGCATGGACTACGAGCGCATCCCCCAGGTGGCCATGCTCACCTCGGCGTTCTTCGTCGCCTCCCTGATTCATGTGCCGCTCGGGGTCACGTCGGTTCACCTCGTGCTCAACGGGCTGGTCGGTCTGGTGCTGGGCTGGGCCGCCTTTCCGGCGATCCTCGTGGCCCTGGCGTTGCAGATGCTGCTGTTCGGGTTCGGCGGACTGACCACCTTGGGAATCAACACGCTGGGGATGGCGTTGCCCGCCGTCGTCGTCTATGGCCTGTTCAATCGCGGTGCTCGCGCCGCCCACGAAGTGGTCGCCTTCGGCTCGGGCATGGCCGCCGGCGCCCTGGGCATCGCGCTGGGAGCCGCCCTGTTGGCCGGTGCGATGCTGGCGGCGGGCGATGCCTTGGACCGCGTGGCCCAACTCGTCCTGGTCGCCCATCTGCCCGTCGCGGTCATCGAAGCGTTCGTCACGGCCGGGGCCGTGATGTTCTTGCGCCGCGTGCGACCCGAGGCCCTCGTCGCGCCCTTGGCGGCCCCGGTCGGCCTGGAGGTCTCCGATGGGTGAGTCAAAGGGCGCGGTCCTGCCTGCCTTGGCTTTCGTGATCGCCATGTGCGCGGCCGCCTCGCCCGCGTGCGCCCACAAGCTCAATGTCTTCGCGGTGGTCGAGGGGAGGACGATCCGGGGCGAAGCGTATTTTCGCGGCGGCGGCCCGGCACGCGGCGCGGTGGTCACGGCCCTGGGACCCGCTGGCCAGCGGCTCGGCAACGCGACCACCGACGACCAAGGCAGGTTCACCATCCAGGCGCAAGTGCGCAGCGACCATCGGCTTGTGGTCGATGCGGGCGGGGGACACGTCGGCCAATACCGCATTGCCGCCGACGAACTCCCCAAGGAGCTACCCGCGGCCGATGCTCCTTCGCCCTCCGGCGTCGCGGAGCCTGAGGCCACCGCCGATCGCCCACTTGCCGACGATCCCACGCCAATCGCCAGCCAGGGATCGGTTCCAAGCGACGCCTCGCCGTCGCTGGAGGCCCTGCGCGTGCAGGTGGTCAAGTTGCGGGAAGACCTGGACGGGTTTCGCAACGAGATCCGCCTGCGCGATGTGATCGGCGGGATCGGCTATATCGTCGGGGCGATGGGCCTGGTGCTTTACGTGGTCGCGCGGCGGCGCCATCGAGATGGCTGACACGACGCCCTCCGCCTCGGTCCTCCACCACACCGCGCCCAGCACGCGCTTCGGCTTCATCGAGCGCGTCGATCCTCGGCTGCGCGTCGTGACGGCCGCGGCGTTCTCGGTCGTCGTGGCGCTGGCCGGCCGGCTGCCGACGCTGGCAACCGCGCTGGCCGTCGCCGGCGCAGCCGCCGCGACGAGCGGGGGGGGACTTTGCCGTGCCCTCCGGCGCCTGGTGCCGCTGAATGTCTTTCTGCTCTTGGTGTTTTTCGTGGTGCCGCTGTCGGTCCCGGGGGAACCGTGGGCGTCCGCCGGCCCGCTGACCGCGACCCGGCAAGGCCTGCGCCTGGCCATCGCCATCGTGCTCAAAGGCAATGCGATCGTCTTGGCCTTGGCCGCGCTGTTGGGCACGCTCGACCTCGCGGCGCTGGGCCATGCGCTGCACCACCTCCGCATTCCCGACAAACTCGTCCACCTCCTCTTGTTCACCGTGCGGTACGTGGCCGTGCTCGAACAGGAGCGCGCACGGCTCGGCGTGGCCATGAAGCTTCGCGGGTTCCGGCCCCGGATGAACCGCCACACCTGGCAGACCTATGGGTACCTGGTGGGAATGCTCTTGGTGCGGAGCCTCGATCGTTCCGAGCGGATCGTGGCCGCGATGAAGTGCCGCGGGTTTTGCGGACGTTTCCACCTGCTCGACCATTTCGCCTGGACCCGGCGCGACACCGCCTTCGCCGCCCTCGGCGCGGCGGTGCTCGCGCTCTTGGCGATCGGGGAATGGCTATGAACGATTGCCTCGTCCGGCTGTCGGACATCGCGTTCGCCTACGATCCCGGCCGGCCCGTGCTGGAAGCGTGCGACTTTTCGCTCAAGCCGGGCGAGCGCGTGGCCCTGGTCGGCCCCAACGGCAGCGGCAAGACCACGCTCTTGTCGATGATCGTCGGCCTGGTGCGCCCGTCGGGAGGCACGGTCGAGGTTCTTGGCAAACCCCGGGTTCAGGAGGCCGACTTTCACGAGGTTCGCCGCCGCGTGGGATTTCTCTTCCAAGACGCCGACGACCAGCTCTTTTGCCCCACGGTCGCCGAGGACGTGGCCTTCGGCCCATTGAACCTGGGCGTGCCGCGGCATGAGATTCGCGCCCTGGTGGCCAGAACGCTCGAGTCCCTCGGCCTGGCCGGCTACGAGGACCGCGTCACCTACAAGCTTTCCGGCGGCGAGAAACGGCTGGTGGCCCTGGCCACGGTCCTGGCCATGCAACCCGAGGCCCTGCTGCTCGACGAGCCCACCGCCGGACTCGACGAGGCCTCGGTCGCCCGGGTCGAGGAGCTTCTGGCGGGCTTGCCCCAGGCGATGGTGCTCGTCTCGCACCATCGCGGTTTTCTCGATCGCTTGGCCACGCGACGCGTGCGGCTTGAGCGCGGGCGGTTGTGGCCGGATCCCTGAGGCGCGGGGCCGCGCCCCCTCTTGCGTGCAGGAATCGCGGCCACGTAGAATGCAATCGTTCCCAGGCTGGGATGGGCTCGCAATTCAGCGCCTCGCGGGCCCGAAAACATGCCTGTCTGCCTGCCGCGGATGCGACCGCCCCCGGGGGCGAAATCACCGCACGTGATGACCGTGGGCCGCAGAGGAGTCGAGCCATGTCCCCAACCGAGGACCCTTCCCGCCGCGAGTTCCTGGCGGCAGGCCTGGCCGGCGCTGCCGGGGAGGTTTTGGGAAGCGGGCCGTGCGCCGACGCCGCTTCGACCCCGGCCGAGACGGCCGTCACGGCCCTGAAGGTCCGCTACGCCGAACTGCTGCCCCACGAATTCCGCAAGCGTCTGGCCGAACGCCCGATCGCGTATTTGCCCCTGGGCACCTTGGAATGGCACGGTGAGCATCTCCCGCTGGGCGCCGACGCCCTCCAAAGCGAGGGCCTCATGGTCGAATGCGCACGCCGCCTGGGCGGCATCGTCATGCCACCGATCTACCTCGGTCCCGACCGGGCCAAACCCACCGGCGACGGCAAAATGCTCGTGGGCATGGATTACGCCGATTCGACCACCCCGCCCCGCCAACTCGACGGAAGCTGCTACTGGGTGCCGATGGGCCTTCACCTGCTCATGGTCGATGCGATTCTCGCGCAGCTTCAGCGCGCGGGGTTTCGCGCGGTGTTCGCCGACGGGCACGGGCCTTCGCGATGGTCGTGGGTCGAGAACCTCGCCGAGCGCCAGGCACGATTCGGCCTGAAGCTCTTCGGAGTGACCGAGGACATCAGCCGTTGTTGGAGGAGCCAGGTCGATCACGCGGCGCGCAACGAGACATCGTTGGTGATGCACCTCCGGCCCGATCTGGTCGATCTTGCCCAGTTGCCGTCATCGCGCTCGGTCTGGCCCCAGGGCGTCGGCGGCGAAGACCCGCGCGACGCCACCGCCGCGCACGGCAAGGCGTGCTTCGAGCAATCGGTGGAACTCGTGCGGCAGATGTTCGTTCAGGCGGGCCTGCTCTGACGTGACCCTCGAACGATGACAGACTCCTACGACCAGGTGCGCCGGGCCATCGAGTTCGATCGGCCCGAGCGGATCCCGTTCTGGCAACACTGGCGCTCGAAGAGGCCCGAGTTTCCCGACGACATCCACAACATCTGGGAGATGGATCGGGCCGAAGCGGGGTGGTTTTTCGACCGCGCCGCGCCGGACGATTGGGGTTGCCTGTGGGGCGCGACCGAGGTGGCGAATATGGGGCAGGTGGTGGTCCATCCCCTGGAATCGTGGGACGCCCTGGACCGCTACCGCCCGCCCAATCCCCGCAACCCGTTCTATTACGAGCGTCTGGGGCCTCTGATCGACCAGGCGCGCGGCCGGTACGTGGCCGTGACGGCGCATCATCTGCTATTTTCCCGCCTGCACAAGCTCCGCGGGTTCGCGGCGACCATGGAGGATTTCTATCTGGAGCCGAAGCGCGTCGAGCGCCTGCTGGACATGATCGTCGAGTTCAAACTCGCCCAATGCGACGAGCTGCACCGGCGCTTCGGCGACCGCATTCACGGGCTATTCGTGGCCGACGACTGGGGCACCCAGGCCGGGCCGTTCATCAGCCCGAAGCTCTTTGGCGATTTCTTCGCCCCGCGATACCGGACGATCTTCGAGGCCATTCATGCCTGCGGCTGGCACGTGATTCTGCACAGTTGCGGCCGGATCAACGCGCTGGTGCCTTTGCTGGTCGAGCTGGGGGTCGATGTGCTCAACATGCAGCAGCCGCAAAGCTACGGGCTGGTGGAGTTCGGCGAGCAGTTCCGCGGCAAGGTGTGCTTCCTGGCGACGGGGGATATCCAGACCACCCTGCCCCGCGGCATCGAACCCGAGATCCGCGAAGAAGCCCGGCTTCTGGTTCGCCACTGGGGCACGCCCGACGGCGGCCTGATCGCCTTCGACTATGGCGAATGGCACTCGGCCGGGGTGCGCGTCGAGTCGGCGTGGGCCATGCTCGACGAGTTCGCGCGGCACGCGCGCTTCTGGCAAGCGGCGCGCTGACCATGGCCGCGCGCGATCACGGTTTTTCGGATTCCGAAGCGCCTTCGCTCGGCGCGGGCGACGGCTTGCCCTGGGTATCCTTCGGTCCTGAGGGCCGTTTGCCTTTGGCCCCTGGGAACCCCTTGCCCTTGGCGCCCTTGGGTAGGATGGCCTTCTTGGCTTTCGCGTCCGCTGGCGGAGGCGGTCGAACGAGACGGAATTCGACGTCGTTCCGCGTGGGGTCGCGGTCGACTTGGATCCGCAGCGGCGTGGTGTCGAACTCCGAGCACTCCGGCGGCGTGACCAACGGCGGCTTGAAGGGGCCGGAAGGCACGTCGGGATCGAACCCCAGGACGATCACGCGGTGCTCTCCCGCGTAGGCCCCGTCGAGGAAGTCGCCGTCCACATCGGTGCGGAGGGCGAATCGGCCCTCGTCGTCGGCCACCGCCATCGCGCCGTTGCATGGCAGCCCGACGGGTCGAGTGAAGATCTGGGCGCCCTTGAGAGGCTTGGCGTCGAGCAAGACGCGCCCGGTGACCTGCACCAACGGGGGCAACATCGCCCGGCGGATCCGGTTCCCGAGGTCGAGGTAGCCCCAGGCCAGAAGGCCCCCCCACACGACGGCCGCCAAAGGCACAACGGCCAGCAGGACGCGGCCGAGGCGAAACCGGGGTTTCCGCGGCGACTCGGTTGGCAACTCGTTCATGGTAAGTCCCTCCACGAGGTGCGCGGCGATTGGCCGCGATGGAGCGCGCCTCACAACGACTTGATCGGCAGGCGTTCCAGCGGCGGCAGGGGCCCACGCTTCCGAATGGCCGCGGCCAGGTCCTGCACGAACACATCCTGGGGGGCGTCGCGAGCCAACTCTTCGATCATGTCGCTGGCCTGTTGCCAGTTCCCCTGCGAAGCGAACTGATGGGCCCGGGCCACGTTGGCCCAGAACGAGTGCGGCAAGAGCCGCATGATCTCGACCACGCGCTGGCGGTGCTGTTCGCCCTGGCGCAGTTCGTCGGCCTTCTTGCGCCACCGCTGCACCTCGGCCTCGTCGTTGCGTTTCATCGCCAACCGTTGGAACAGATAGGCGGTCTTGTAACGCGACTGGGCAATGCGCTCCAAGGGGGCCAGCCATTCCGACGCGGCCTTGAGGTCGCCCCGCTGGATCGCGCTGTCGGCCAGGGCCTCGTGGACCGGGACGCCGGCCGGATCGAGTTCGAGCGATTTCTTCCAAGCCCGCTCGGCGGCCTCGGTGTTGGCCGCCTGGGCGTGCGCGTTTCCGAGGTAGTAATAGGTCTCTGGGGTGGGGCGGGCTGCGAGGCTCTTCTCGAACATCGCCACCGCCGCGTCGGCCTGCCCCTGGCTCAACAAGACGATGCCGTACTGGGTGAAGAGTTCCTCGGGCGGGATCTGAAGGCCCTGGCCATCGGGCACCAGCTCGATGACGCGCTGATAGGTCTGCGCCGCGTCTCCCGCCCGCCCCAGATCGCTCTGGCTGGCCGCCAGGAGCACGAGCCCCCGCGCTTCCTGACCCGGCATTTCGGACAGTTGCTGGGCGCTCTCGGCCGCCTCCTGCAAGAGCCCCAGCCGGATGCGGCACCCCGTGATCTCATGCAAGGCGTCGGCGTTGTCGGGCTCCATGCGCAGCACCTGGGCCAACAGCGGCAACGCCCGCGACCACGATTCCATGTGCAGGTACGCCCGGGCCCAAGCGTGCACGTCGTCGACGGTCGCGGCACCGACCTGTTCGTACAGCGCGACGGCCTCGGCCGCCCGGCCCGTCTGGCTGAGGGCCCGGGCCTTGAGGGCCCGGGCCTCGCCGTGGTCCGGATGGGTGTCGAGGAAGTAACTGACCAGCGCCAGCGCCCGCCGCGGGTCGCCCTGTTCCAATTCGCGGCGCGCCGCGCGGAGCATGCGCTCCTGCCAGGCCAGCACCAGGGCGACAACGATTCCGGCGACCACCAGCGCGAACGCCGACCACGCCACCCAACGCCAGCGCGAGCGACGGCGCCGGTCAGGAAGCACACCGGCCGCTGGGACCGACATGGCGACCTCGAGGCCTTCGGATTCCATAACGCCAGCGCGTCTCTTACTGCTTCTTCGACTGGTACTTCTTCTGGATTTCGGCCGGCATTCCCTGCATGGCCTTCTGCGCGGCATCCTGGGAAGTCATCTTCGGTTCCGCGGATTCCTTCTTGGCGGGTATCTCACTGGCCTTCCCACCACAGCCCACGAAACTCAACGGAGCGGCCAGCACGAGCACACAAGCGAGCCAGCGCAACATCGGGAAACCTCCTCTACTCAAAACGTGCCAACAGAACTTTCCCACGATATCCGCATGCGCACTCCGGATCAAGCAGGCTTGAGTCCGGCGGCACGCAGGCAGCCATGCTCAACCAACCCCCTAGGGATTCGGAATCTGCGGGGTTTGGATACGGGCGATGTGTTCCAACCAAGCGGCGGCCTCCTTGGGCCGGTCAATCTTCCGGTAAAACTCGACGACCTTCTGGATCTGCTCCGGGTCGTTCAAGAAACCCAACGCATATCGTAACTGCCGGTGAACCTTCTCGTCCATCGCGTGTTCGATCGTCTTGGCCCGCTCGCGTTCGCGGGCCGCTCCGTCGTGATCGCGCAGCCGTGCCATGCAACTGGCCTTGCGGTTGCGGGTCCGCCAGTCGACCTGGCCGGGCCACTCGGCCAAGGCCAGATCGTAGGCCTGGATCGCCTCGGCGTATTCGCCGCGCACCTCCTGGAGTACCCGGCCCTTGGCGATCCAGTACTCGTAGCCGGAATGCGGCTCGGGCCACCGCTGAAAACACCGGTCGGCCCGGTCGAACTCCCCCAGTTCGATCAAAATGCCGATCAGGACGGCCAGGTAGTAGGGGTCGCTCTCGGCGTTCGGCACCTTGGCGGCGGCGTCGTTGTCGAGCGTTTCGAGCGCCGCGCGCGCGTCGTTCTCCTGCTGGAACCACCGCGCCAGCGCCGCGTAGCCCAAGGGCGACTCCGGTTCGGCATTCCGAAAGCCGAGCAGCCGGAAGGCTTCGACCTGATCGGGAGTGTTCCGCTCCGCGGGAACCAGACCCATCACTCGGTCCAAAAACGGATTGGCGGTCGCCGGGTAGAACTGGCTCATGTACCACTCGCGCAGCCGGATCCCCCGGACCGCCGGGGCACTGGCTTCGTACACCTTCCAGAACTCCGGCTCGGCCAGGTGCGAGCGCCCGGTCAGGTCCTTGACCTTCCAAATCAGGTAATAGGGCTCCGGCATTTCCGGATCCAACTCGATCGCCCGGCGGAAGAGGGCTTCGGCCCGGGCCGGATGGTAACGCAGGAAGAACTCGACGCGGCCCTCCTGGGTCCGGGCCAGGGCACCCTGGGGCGCGGTGTCGGGAATCGCTTGGAGGTGGGCTAGGGCCTGCGCCCAGGCCTCGTCGGCCTCGGGCGGGGGATCCTTGACCAGCGATTCCGCGTAGAGCAAGTGGGACGAAGCATCGCGCGGATGGAGCCAAAGATACCGGTCCAGGGCCTGACGCACCTCGGGCCAGAGCCCGTACTTCGCCATCGCCTGGGCTTCGGGCAGACCGTGCTCGGCCCACACCCACCCACCCGCACAGGCAGCCAGGGCGGCCGTGCCGACGGTTCCTAGCAGATAGAGCCTGGTACGTCGTCTCATCGGTGCTGTTTTCGCGTGCAACCCAAGGTGCTGGCAAGTCCTCGTCGCAGGGCGCTCCTGCGTGCCAGAAGCGACGGTTCTACCGGTCTGGCGCGTGATACGCCAGGCGTTCGGGGAGTTGCCCCTCGTACACCACCCAATAACCATCCACGGCCAGGCCATCGAACTTGTCGACGCGGCCCGAAGGCCAGAAGATCTCCGCAGTCACCGGACCGTCTTCGTCGGCTAAACCGAACAGCAACCGCGTGTCCGAGCCACTGAGGTAACCGCCGCCGGCCTGGACCGGCGCGACGCGCCGGTATTTGCCCGCGCTGACGATAACGCGCCCGCCGACCGGTGGAATGCGGTTGGGCGTGCGCAGGTCGAATCCGACAAAATGCCGACCAGTCGGGGTGTCGTTGCGCAGGAGCACCACGGGCCGGTCGAGATGGCTGACGAACAGGTCTTCGTCGCCGTCGTTGTCGTAGTCGGCCTTGGCCACCCCGCGGCCCAAGCCCAGCGAACGGAAGTAGTCGCCGGCGTACTGCGAGACCTCGACAAACCGTCCGCGCCCGTCGTTGTGCAACAGCTTCGGCGCCATCTCGCAGGGCTGCACGTTCCTTCCCAGCACATGCCCGGTGGCCATGAACAGGTCAGGCGCGCCGTCGCGGTCGAAATCCAAAGGCAGCGAGCCGAACGACAGCGAGCGCTTGCTCAGGGCCGCCACCCGGGTCGAAAAGCTGTCGTCGACGAAACTGAGATTCCCCAGATTGTGATAGAGCGTATTCTTGGCGTTGTAGTAGTGGCTCAGATACAGATCGACCATGCCATCGCCGTCGAAGTCGGCGCAAGCCACGCCCATGGTGGCTTCGTTGAGCCCTTCGCCGCTTACGGCGCAACCGGTCAGCACGCCGATTTCGGCGTACCGGCACGGCGCGGCGTCGGCGGGAGAGGAGGAGGCCGTCGGGCCCGTCGCCTTGCTCTTGGACCCGGGGCTCCCGGCGGCTTCTGCCGGACCCTTGGACGACTTCGCCAGTGCCGGGTCGCTCCGGGTAAACAAGAAGTTCGGGATCATGTCGTTGCCCACGTACACCTCGGGCCGAAGGTCGTCGTCGAGATCCAAGACCGCAATGGTCAAGCCCTTTCCGTCGGGGGCCGACATGCCGTACGCGTCCAAGCGATCGACGAAGGTGCCGTCTGCCTGGTTGACATACAAGCGATCGGGAACGCCCTGGTATTCGCCCGGCCCGCAATAGCCCACCTTGCCGCTGTACTTGCAGGTCTGGTGGTTGCGCCAGGTCACGTTCATATAGTTGACGACATAGAGGTCCAACAGCCCATCGCCGTCGGCGTCGAACCAGGCCGAGCTGGTACTCCAGTCGTCGTCGGTCGTCCGGGCGGTCGGGGTGACGCGGGTGAACGTGCCGTCGCCGTTGTTGTGGAAGAGTACATCAGCGCCATAATTGGCGAGAAAGAGGTCGGGGAAGCCGTCGGCGTCGTAGTCGCCAACCGAGCATCCCTGCCCGTACCCGTTGTGCCAGGCGGAGGAGGCCAGCGTCATATCGTCGAAATGGCCGTCGCCGCGGTTCCGGTACAGGCGGCTGATGTGCTCGCGCTGGTGGGGATCGGGGTCCTTCAAGCGGCAGCCGTTGGTGACGAACAAGTCGAGC
>DYLT01000188.1 GCA_020721945.1 Blastopirellula marina | reverse complement strand
AGGTGGATTGCCGATCAGCGCGGCGACAGCGGCCGGCTCGCCATCGTAGCCGGGATCAACGCCAGCCACGGCCACGCGCACTTCCTGCGTGCCCAGCCGGCCTGCCCACAGCCGCGCCGTGTCCAGCGCCTCGGCCCAGCGGGCCAACGGCGGGCCGAAGGTCGTTGCGCCCGCGCCGTCGCGCACTGCGGTCAGAAGATCGGCGTAGGAAGCGGCCCAAAGGCCGGCCAACAGCACGGCCGGCGCCAGCGCCAACCCATCGGCGAGCGCCCTGCGACGGTCGGCCGCCAAACGGCCGAACAACCGCGTGATGCCCCCCGCAACCCACTCGAGGCCCAAAGCCGTGTAAAGCGCCGGCAGCGGCAACAGGACAGTCCAATACTGTAACGGCGGTTGGAGCGGCCCGAACAGCAGGAGCAACGCCGGCGCGATCGTCCACGCCAGGAGCAATCGGCTGCCCGGCCCGCGGCGGTCGTTCCCCAGGCCGACCGCCGTCCGCAACAGCCCCAGGCCGGCCAGGGCGGCCAGCCACGGCGCCAACGCGTCGGTCATCTGCCAGGCGGACGAAGCACTGCGGGGCAACGCGGCCAGCACATGCAGCCCATCGCCGGTCAACAGCCGGCCGGCGTCACTCAGGAGGTCGGCCGCGCTGGCGGCCGGCGCCTTGGTCCGTGCGTCCGAGCCGAACCGAGGCCCCGCCGCGGCGCCCTATCCTCCCAGCCCGGTGATCCAAGCGATCACATGGTCGCCGCGCGAAACCATCGTGCGCCGGGCGCGGGGGAGCGACAACTGGCCGCTCACCTGGGCCGACGACGACGCCCTCTACACGGCCTATGGCGACGGAAACGGGTTCGAGCCTTTCCGGCCGGCGAAGCTGAGCCTGGGGCTGGCGAAGCTCGTCGGTGGCCCCGACGGCTTCGCCGCGACCAACCTGCCCAGCCCCGGGATCGAGCAGCGGGGCGACGGCAAGGCCGGGCGCAAGGCGAGCGGGCTGCTGATGGTCGACGGCATCTTGTACATCTGGCTGCGGAACGCCGGCAACGCCCAACTGGCCTGGTCGAGCGACCGCGCCCAGACCTGGAGCTACGCGCCGTGGAAGTTCACCGGGAGCTTCGGCTGCCCGACCTTTCTCAACTTCGGCCGGAACTACGCCGGTGCCCGCGATGCGTACGTGTACGTGTACTCGCACGATGCGGACAGCGCCTACCTGCCCGCGGACCGCATGGTCCTGGCGCGCGTCTCGAAAGACCGGGTGCGCGACCGCGATGCCTACGAGTTCTTCGAACGGCTCGAGGCGTCGGGCCAGCCGCGATGGACGCGCAAGATCGGCCAGCGCGGAGCCGTCTTTTTCCACGCGGGACGCTGTTACCGTTCGGGCATCACGTACAACCCGGCCCTCAAGAGGTATCTTTGGTGCCAGGTGCTTCCGGGCGAGGACCCCCGCTTCCGTGGTGGCCTGGGCGTGTACGACGCCCCGGAGCCCTGGGGCCCCTGGACCACGGCGTTCTTCGCCAACCCGTGGGACGTGGGGCCCGGCGAGACCGCCAGTTTCCCTACCCAATGGATGAGCGCCGACGGCCGGACGATCTACCTTGTCTTTTCGGGCGACGATTGCTTCTCGGTCCGTCGGGCCCTGGTCCGCCGCTCAAGTGCGGTCGCGGGGCAAGACGAAGAAATACAGACGCCGCGCATCAGCATGCCGCCATGATGCCATCAGCCTCGGCTGCCAACCAAGCCCCCCCTGTTGAGGCGGACTATTGGGTCGAGTCCCGCCGGCCGCTCACCTCGCTGGCGTTTGTCGCCCCGATCTTGGCAATCTACGAGATCGGGGTGCTCGTCCTCGGGCCACAGGCCATGCGCAACGGGGCCGACGTGTGGCTGCGCCGGCTCCTCGAGCTGCTCGACCTGGGGCAGTATTTCCTTCTGCCCGTGCTGGTCGTCTCGATCCTCTTGGGCTGGCACCACACGACCCGGCAGCCCTGGCGGGTCTCGCGTGCGGTGCTCTCGGGCATGGTGGTCGAGTGTTTCCTGCTGGCGGCGTGCTTGCGCCTGGCCCTTCAGGCGGAGGCGATGGTGCTTCAGTCGCTGGTCGGCACGATGGCGCCTCAGCCCGCGCCGGCAAGCCTCGCGTTGGACACGTCGGGGAGGTTGGCGGGATTGGTCGGGTATCTGGGCGCGGGCGTGTACGAAGAGTTGCTCTTCCGCCTCGTCCTCCTCGCGCCGGCCGTGTGGGCGTTACGGCGGAGCGGACTGACGCGCGACAAGGCGGCCCTGGCCGCGGTCGCGGCGACAAGCCTGATCTTCGCCTTGGCCCACTACGTGGGGCCGTACGGCGACCCGATCGAACTCGGCCGCTCGGTCTTCTGGTTCGGTTTCGTGTTCCGGTTCATCGCCGGAGTTTTCTTCAGTGGGTTGTTTTTGTTCCGGGGGTTCGGCATCGCCGTGGGCACGCACGCGGCATACGACGTGCTTGTGCAACTGGGGTAGCACGGCAGGCAGACGATCGCGGCGAACCGATGGGCGATCGGCCTGCTTCGAGACCACGTCGCGCGGCTGTTGTCAAGCCCCGTCGGGTGGGAAATTCCTTGGCGATTGGGCCCGGATTTTGCTCAAGCGAATTCGCCCTTTGTGCCCGGCGAGAGCGGCCCTATAATGAGGCAAGTTACCCGTCGCGGCGCACGTCGCCTGGTGGCGCGCCGGAACGAAATCAAGGGATCGCAGTCGTGCTCACCGTTCGACCCAAAGTCGCGGAATTGGTGTTCGAGCTTTACGGAAGGCCACTCCATCCGGAGTTGTTCGAGGTGTGCGCCTCGCGAAGCGTGCAACGGGGAACGTACGAAGCGAAGATCGAGATCACCGGCACGGGGCACGTGATCACCTGGCGCCGCGAGGGCCTGACCCTGACCGAGGTGGTCACCTCGGCGCATCATCCGCTGCCGGAAAAACGTCGTCTGATGTGCTACCGGCTCAAAGGCGAGCGTTCCGACCGCATGGAGTGCCGCGGCGGAGTATGCTATGAGATGAGCTTCCAACTCGAGCCGGTCGATCCGCAGATCTTCTGGACGTTCCAGGAAGAACTCGCGCGAAACGGCCAGCAACAGGGCATGCTTCAGCGGTTCGATTCGAGCGGGCGCATGGCGTTGGGGGCATTGAGCTATATCAGCATCGAGACCCGCAACCGCAGCCTCCGCGTCCAAGCCTTTCACACCTTTCCCGACGACTACGCGATCGTCAAGTGCCAGTCGCTGTTCCGCACGCCGTGAGGGCGAAAGGCGCCGCCGCGCGCCCGCTCGGCCTGCCCTCTTGCACAATAGCCGAACGCGCGAGGTAACCGTTCGCAGGGCGGAGACTGGCTCGTCGTCCAGCGCCTTGCGGGCCGAACAACGCGCCTGTCTCCTTGACGCCCGCCATGGGCGCGGCGCCCG
Source organism: Blastopirellula marina (assembly GCA_020721945.1). Taxonomy (GTDB): domain Bacteria; phylum Planctomycetota; class Planctomycetia; order Pirellulales; family Thermoguttaceae; genus JANLFZ01. The sequence goes on along the minus strand of DYLT01000188.1, from coordinate 7,075 downwards.
GGCTGTTGCCGATCTTGAACCTGTCCTATCATAGGGGCGCGACGCCAGGTGGCTTGGGCTTGTTGTTCATCAGACCGCATGTGAAGGGATCGACCCATGAGGCCGTCGTCTGAGTTGGGGCAACGATCGATCGGCGCCTACGCCGTCGCGGTCATTCTCGTGACTTCGATGAGCATGGCAGGACCGCCGCTACCGGCCGCCGAGGACGCGAAAGCCCCCGAGGGCTGGTCGGTGAGTTCGCCCCGCGAGGAAGTCCAGCCCACGTTCGTGCATGTCCCCGACGGTGGTCCGGATCGTCAAGGGAGCTTCGTGCTTCAATCCGACGGGCGCAAGGGGCTCATCGGGTGTTGGACCCGGGTCTTCTCGGTCGTTGGGGGCAAGCACTATCGGTTCCGTGCCTTGCGCCGGACTGAAGGGGTCGAGTGCCCGAGGCGGTGCGGCGTGGCCCGGGTCATCTGGCAAGACGATCGGGGGCGGAAGGTGCTGCGCGATGAGCTGAGCACGGCCACCTACATGCCGGGCACGCCGCCGGTGGCCGAGCCCGAGTACCCGCGCGACAAGGCGACTCGTCCGGACGGCTGGACCGAGGTTTCCGACGTGTACCGCGTGCCGACCAAAGCGACGCGCGCGGTGGTCGAGCTGTACTTCCGCTGGGCGCCGCGCGGCAAGGTCGAGTGGGCAGGCATCTCGCTGGCCGAGGTCTCGCCGCCGCCGCCGCGGACCGTACGCCTGGCCACGGTTCACTATCGTCCCAAGGAAGGTCGGACGAACGCCGAAAAGTGCCGGCAGTTCGAGCCGCTCATCGCCGAGGCCGCGCGGCGCAAGGCCGACCTGGTGGTGCTCCCCGAGACGCTTACGTACTACGCGAGCGGCCGGTCGCTGGCCGACTGTGCCGAACCCGTGCCAGGGCCCTCGACCGACTATTTCGCCGGGCTGGCCAAGAAGCACCGTCTGTACGTGGTGGCAGGGCTTTTGGAACGCGATAAGCACCTCGTCTACAACGTGGCGGTGTTGATCGGTCCGGATGGGCAGCTTGTGGGCAAGTACCGGAAGGTCTGCTTGCCCCGGGGCGAAATCGAGGGGGGCGTGGCCCCGGGCGAGGATTACCCCGTCTTCGAAACCCGATTCGGCAAGGTGGCCATGATGGTCTGCTACGACGGCTTCTTTCCCGAAGTCGCCCGCGAGCTTTCCAACCGTGGCGCCGAGATCATCGCGTGGCCGGTGTGGGGATGCAATCCGCTCTTGGGCGCCGCGCGCGCCTGCGAGAACCACGTGTACGTGGTCAGCAGCACCTATTGCGACGTGTCGCAGAACTGGATGATCTCGGCGATCTACGGCCACGATGGTCGCCCCTTGGCCCAGGCCAACCAGTGGGGCACGGTCGCCGTGGCCGAGGTGGACCTCGACCGCCGGCTTCACTGGCACAGCCTGGGCGACTTCAAGGCCGAGATTCCCAGACATCGGCCCAAGTAGGCCAGTACCCTCCCACGCCGCATGGAAATCAATCGTACGATGGCGGACCGGTGATTCCCTCTCTCGCCGCTTCCCGATAGAACCAGCGTTATAGCAATGGGTTGCGCCTGGTGCGGGCCGGTTGGAACCTGTTGCCTTGGTGAGTAGTATGCAAGGTTTCCGGGATTGCGGAAACCATCTATACGGCCATGACGCAACCGAGCACGGCCGGGGCCAACCGCCCGGCCGGTCCACCGCCGATCGACTGGGAGGCCGTTCTGGCCCGTCACGACCGTTGGTTGCGCACAGTGGTTTACGCGCGGGTGGGCGAACCGCAGGCCGTCGACGACGTGATGCAGGAGGTGGCCCTGGCAGCCGTCCGGCAGAAATCGCCCTTGGAAGACCCCGGCAAGGTTGCGCCATGGCTGTACCGGCTGGCGGTCACGCAGTCGCTCTTGTATCGGCGCAGGCAAGGTCGGCGGCGCAAGCTGGTCGATCGGTACACGCGCCAAGCCCGGCCCGAGGAGCACGACGCCCGGCAGCGAGACCCCCTGGTTTGGTTGCTTGCGGCAGAGCGCCGGGAGATGGTCGGCAAGGCGCTCGACCGGCTGGCCGGCCGAGACCGCGAGGTTTTGTTGCTGAAGTACACGGAGGATTGCAGCTATCGGGATCTGGCAGAGCGTCTGGGGACTACGGTGACGGCGGTCCAGGCGCGACTCCACCGGGCCCGCGAACGTTTGCGTCAGGAACTGATTGCTTTGGACGCGCACCACCCTTAGCCATGAGCCCCGTTGATTCCGACCTGCCGTGGATCGATTCCGAGATGCTCGACGCGCTGGTCGACGGCGAACTGCCTGAAGCACAGCGCCGCGAGTTGTTGGAACGCTTGGATCGCGTGCCCGGCGCCTGGCGCGCGTGCGCGTTGGCGTTTCTCGAGGCGCAGTGCTGGAAGGAGTCCCTGCGCGCGCCGTCCACGCCGGGCCCACGGCCGGTTGAAGTCCACCCGAGCCGGCTGCACCGGCGTCGCGCGATGGGAATCGGCGCGCTCTTGGCCACGGCAGCGAGTCTTTTGGTCGCGCTAGGGCTGGGTTGGGGCATCGGCTCGGTGTGGAGGTCGGGCCGGTCCGGCAGTTCGGGCGAACGCTTGGCCGACGTCTTCGAGGGGCCCGGGGCCGCGACCTTCGTGCCACGCCCCGATTCCGGGCTGGAGGCAAGCCGGCAAATCGCGGGTAGCGACTACCGATCCGCGCCGGGCCCTGTCGCGCCGCAGGCCGAGAACCCATGGAGGACGGTTCGGGTGAGTCTGCCCGGCCGCCTCGGCCTGGGGCCTCACGAGATCGAACTGCCCGTCACCGAGGCCGAACGGCTCGACGAGTCCTGGTTCCGGCCCGCGCCTTTGCCCGCGGAACTGTGCGAAGGTCTGCGCCGGCTGGGCTATGAGATCCGCCAGCACCGCGAGTTGGTGCCGGCGCCCTTGGAGGACGGGCGCCGCGTGGTCATGCCCGTCGACCAGGTGGAGATCCGCTACGTCGGCAACGGGCCGTATCAATGAAGATGAATCACGCTTCTCGTGCGTTGGCAAAACAGAGTTGGCGAAACGGAGAATCACCATGAGACCATTCGGTATGCTGGCGTGTTGCATCGCCCTGGGGTTGGCGGTGGCAGTGCCCGCGGTTCTGGGAGCGGACAACCCGGCTGGGGCGCCGCGGGTGGTTGTCGTCGAATCGGGCTCGGGGAACCAAGGCGAAGACACCTCGGCGCGGGTCGTGGTCGCGGGCCGCGCGGTCCAAGTCAGTGACCACTGGATCGGCGTCGCAGCGCACGAAGTGCCCGACGCCGTGCGAGCCCACCTGAAAATCCCCGAAGGGCAGGGCCTACTCGTCGAGCAGGTCTATCCCGACAGCCCGGCGGCCAAGGCCAAAATCGAGCGTCACGACATTTTGCTGAAGGCCGGCGACAAGCCCCTGAAGCAGGTGGCCGACCTCGTCGAGGCGATCGGTGCCTCGCAGGGCAAGGCGCTGTCGTTGGAAGGGATTCGGGCGGGCAAACCCATGAAATGGGAAGTGGTGCCCGACAAACGCCCGAAGAACCTGGCCCTGGTTCCGGAATGGCTTGCTCCGAAACCGGAGTACGACGCGATGATGAAGTGGCTCGAGAAGGTCCGCCCCGGCCAACCGGGCCATCCGCCTATGCGTTTCCGGCTTTTTCAGCCGGGGGCGATTCTGCCGCCCGGCGCGGCTGCCCTGCCCCCCTTGCCTGGCGGCATGACCGTGGCCATCACCAAGCACGGCGATCAGCCGGCCAAGATCCACGTGACGCGGGACAACCAGACTTGGGACATCACCGAGAACGATCTCGACAAGCTTCCGGCCGACGTTCGGTCCCATGTCGAGCGGATGCTCGGCCGGGGGCCGTTTGGCGGCATGGCTCCTTGGATCGACGTGGCGCCGGCCAAGCCCGAGCCCAAGACCCGTCCCACGCCCAAAGGACCGGCCGCTCCAGAGACGAGGTCCGTCGAGAAACGACTCGACGAGCTGAATCGCCAGATCGAGCACCTCCAGAAATCGGTCGACGAGCTGCGGAGCCGTCTGCCCGCCGAGGCGAAAACGCCCAAGAAGTAGCGGCGCGGCACGGAAGGTCGTACGGGGCGCCGCAGCGGCCGGCGCCCTAAGAAAGGGATGGCTACTCCCCGCTTCCGTGGCGGATGATGCGGCCTTCGACCATGTAGATCACATCCTCCGCGATGTTCGTGGCGTGGTCGGCGATTCGCTCGAGGTTGCGTGAGACGGCCAAGAGGTTCAACAACACGGGAATCCGCCCGGGGTCCTGCTGCATGAGCTGCTCGGCCTTGCGGCGGATCTCGTGTTTCATTTGATCGACCTCGTTGTCCCGCGCGCAGACCTCGTGGCCGAGCCGGGCATCGAGATTCACCAGGGCATCGAGGCTGTCGCGGAGCATCCGCTGGGTCTTCTGCCACATGCCCGCCAGGTCGAAGGGAATCTCCATGGTGGCCTGGGAACAGATGGTGACCACTTTTCGGGCGATGTTCACCGCCAGGTCGCCGATCCGCTCGAGGTCGCTGTTCATCTTCATCGCGGCCACGATGAATCGCAGGTCCGAGGCCACGGGTTGGTGTAGTGCCAGGGCCTTCAGGCATTCCTCCTCGACCTCGACTTCGCGCTGATCGATCTCCAAGTCGCGCCGCTCGACGCGCCGGGCCAACTCGGGATCCCGCTCGAGTAATGCCCGGACCGCCACCTGCACCTGCTCCTCGACCAGAGCGCAAAGCGACAAGAGATTCTTCTTGAGGCGGTCGATCTCCCGCTGAAGATGGACAGACATCGTGCTTCCCCTTGGAGGCGTCTGTTGGGTTCTTGCCCGGGCGCACCGCGCCATCAGGGTATCTTACTCCAATCGGCCAGGAAGGGAATCCTCGGATTCGTCGCGGGCCTGGCGTTCAAAGGGGTTTTCGAAATAGGGATCGCGCCCGGCCAGCCGTAGCCGGACCCAATAGAACAGGTAGACTGGCACGAACAAGGGGCCCCAGCGTTCGTACTGGCGCACGTGGACCATTTCGTGCCGTTGGCATGTGTCCAAGGCTTCTTGCGAACGCCCCAGCACCGTGTGCCCGAAGGTCACGGCCGAGACCCCGGGGACCAGCGGGAAGATCCTCAGGAACGTGGCCACCCAGCCGCCCCAGAACTCCAGGACATGGCCCGTCCGCCGGACACTGCCGCCGGTCGCCAGGCCCAGGCCGCCGACGAGCAGTCCGAAGAGTGTCCACGGCAGGGCCCAGAGGACGACCGCCATCGTCTTGCACGCGCGCATCGGGAGTTGGGTTCAGTTGTTTGTGTCCTTGACCGAGAACTCCACCGACGACTGCCCGACCTTCTTGCTCTTCAGGTCCACCACGGTCAGTTGGAGCGTGTGCTTGCCGGCATAGATCCGCTTGGGGATCCGCAAATGGTAGACCAGGAAGAAATCGCGGCGCGGGTTGCGGCAGGTTTCCTCGGTGGTGCCCAAGTGGCGTTCGGCAACCTGCTGATTCCGGCTGTCGAAGATCCGGTAGCTGCCCTCCAGCGCGGTCTGGAAGCCCTTGGGCGTTTCCTCGCTGGTGAAGTTCTCGATTTCGACGTACAAGAGCACTTCTTCGTCGGGCAGGAACTCGCACTTGGCGAAGGGCTTGTAGTCGCCGTAACTTTGCACCCGGGTAATGAACGTCAGATTGCGAAGGACTAAGGGGGCCAGGGAGCCCAGGGGCACCAGCGCGGCGGCGAGCTGCTCGCGCGCCTCGCCCGCCCGACGCGAGGCGTCGGACACCCGTTCCGCGTCGAACCAAACGCCCAGGCCGTACAGCTCGCGGCGCCAGAAGTCCTGAACGCCCGGGGGCGCGCCCGGGATGGGCCGCAACGCGTCGTCGCGGCGTCCTGCCGCCAGCGCGAGCATGCGTAGCCGGGCGTGCTTGTCGGCCGCGTCTTCACGCCCTTCGGCCTCGCGAAGTTCGGTCTCGAGGGCCGCGATCGACGCCATTAAATGGTCTTTCCACGAGAGATTTTTCGAACGGTACGCCGCCGGCTCGACCCCTTCCGTCGCCGGCTGCTTGGGGGGAGCGTCGGTCGGCACCGCTTGCGGTGCGGGCGGGTCCGGTGGCGAGAGCCTGGCGCACGGAGAAGTCCCAGGATTGGCGGTGTCGCTGCCCGGTGGGTCCGGCGAAGCCGGCGCACTGCCACCCGGACTGCCCGCCGGCAACACCGACGGCGCTGCCGCCGTCGCGCGCCGCTCGTCCATCTGGCGGCGATACGCAAGCGCCGCCCGAAATGCCTGCACCACGGCGGGCCACAACGCCGGATCGGTCTGACGCAGGTCCGCGGCCAGGCGCTGTCTCGCGGCGGGGTCCAGTCTCTCGCTTTGCGTGATTTGGTCCAGAAGTTCCTCGACCGATGGCGAATTCGGCGTGCCCTGCGGGTTGGTGGCCGAGGCGTACGACACCCCAGCGACCGGAGTTGCCGGCCCGATGCCCTGTGCCGCGGCCGGTGCCGAACCGGGGGCCGAGACCCCTTGAGCGCTGATCCCCGAAGCCGTCGCGGGCGGAGGGCTAGGCTCTCGGCGGCCGTCCGCCGTCCACGGCGAACTCGCGCAGCCAGCCACGGCGGCCAACGCGGCTACACCGACGAACCTGATCCACATCGCGCGATCCATGCGCAAGCACCCGGCCATGTCGCAAGCACCCGCAGAGGAGGGGGCGAATCATACACAAAACGCGCCGGCAACGCAACCCAGGCCAGAAACTACGGTGCCTGGGTAGTCCGAGATGCCACATTCTGTGGGGACGCCACGCGGACCAAGAGTCGCTCGATCACGCTCTGGGGTGCAAGCCGACTGGCCCCCTTGAGGTCCAGATCGGCCTCGAGCAGCCACTGGTAGAGCCGCTGGCCCCGCTCGCGCCCCAAACGGCGGAGTTGGCGTTCCGTGGCATGGAGATAATAGTGATGGACCCCCACCTGTTCGAGCGCGGACCGAAGCGACATGCGGCGACCGGCGGTTTCGGCATCGATCACCAGGCGGGTGGCGGCGGCCAACCGACGTAGGGGGGCCGCGGCTTGTGCGAGGATGCCGACCGGGC
>DYLT01000540.1 GCA_020721945.1 Blastopirellula marina | reverse complement strand
ACGAGGACTTCCGCGACCGCAAGGTGGCCGACCAGTGGTTTCAGGACAAATACAACAAGAGGCTCAGCGCCAAGGACTTCGAGGCCACGGTCAAGTACCGCTACGACCCCAAGTTCGAGACGGGCGGCACCTTCGGCGTGAACTACGCCACGATGGCGGGCCGCATACTGGCCTTCAACTACCGCACGATCTACCTCGACGAGGCCGAGCGCCTCGACCTGCACCAGAAGTTTGTCGTCGAGCACTATCTCCGCCAGTTCAACGAAGAGACGATCGCCGCCAAGCAACAGCATATCTGCGGCGAGCCGTGTTTCGCGGTGTGCAAGAAGACCCACGGCTCATACAAGAAGGACTACGAGCCCTACCAGACCATGGGGCCGTTGTGCGGCATTTTCGACCAGCGGGCGGCCGAGAAGCTCAACCACCACGCCGACGCCTACGGGTTCGACGCGATTTCGGTCGGTGGCGTGCTCGCATGGCTTTTGGATTGCCTCGACCAGGGCGTGCTCGCGCCGGACGAACTGGGCGTGGCCTCGCGCCCGGCCTTCTCGCCCGCCGGCTTCGCCCTCGAGGCCGATTCGATGCATAACGCCGAGTTGGGTTGCGCCCTGCTCGACGGGATTGTTGAGCGCCGCGGGCGGCTCGACCTGAGCGAAGGCGCCCGCAAACTTGCGCGCCGCTGGGCTCGCGACAAGGGCAAACAGGTGCTCGATCCCTTCGTCTACGTGGCCTTCGCGCGCAAAGGCTGGATCGTCCCGAACCAGTACTGGACCCCCGGGGCCCTCTCGCCCATGCCGATCATGGGCAAGTACTACATGTACTACGGCAACGACTTCCTCCCTCCCCGCAGCCTGGGCCGGATCAATGCCGAGCGGTTCCGCAACGAGCTGGTGATGGACAACCTCGGCATGTGCCGCTTCCACCGCCTCTGGGCCGAGGAGATGTTGCCCGACATCGTCGGCGCGCTGTTCGGCAAGAAAGACGAATACCTCGGCCGCATCGCCGTCACGGCCAGCCGCATCAACAGTCGCAACTCGTCGATCTTCTGGGAGTCCGAGCGGAACGCCGATTGCGTGTACACGTTTCTGCGCCGGCAGCGCGAGGTCGAGAACAACACCCGCCCCGAACTACTCGCTTGGCTCGACAAGTTCCACCGCGACCGGCGCGAGGCGGCGCTGGAATTCTGGTACGAGGTCCACAAGGGGATCCACGAGTCGCTGCGCGAGTTCTGACGGCGCGTCGCCGTCGCTGGGGGCCCGACCCGCAGGCATCAGAGGCGGAACTCCTCCGGCGCGATCGAAAGCGGCTGGCCCTTGGCCAGGGCCTCGTTCACCTTGTGGACGACCACCTCGGTGCGGAAGGCCTCGTCGGCCGGGCAGTGGAGCCTGGCCTTGCCGCGCACCGCCTCGAAGAAGTTCTCCAGGTGCGGCTGGTGGAGGGGCTTGTCGAGCACCACGGGCAGGTCGTACGGCACGACGATGCCCGTCTCGCGCACGTGGACCTCTTCGCTCGTCGCCGGCGTGGTGGCCGGTTCGTCGCGCGCCGCAAGGTATCCGGCGCGCACCCACGGATCCCAGTCGGGCG
>DYLT01000187.1 GCA_020721945.1 Blastopirellula marina | reverse complement strand
CCCGGCAGGTCCGTCTTGGTCAGTTTCGCCCAGAATCGCGCCGCCTCGATCAACGACGTGGCGGCAACGTGGTCGGGATGGGCATCGATCCAATAGGGGGCGAAGATCCATCGCGGACGCAGTTGCCGGAAGGCGCCGGCGAGCTGGGCGCGGGCTGGCAAGGTCGGCTCGAGGCTCCGATTCGGCAGTCCCAAGTTCCCGCGATAATCCAACCCCAGAATCTCGGTGGCGGCCGCGGTCTCGCGTGCCCGGATTTCAGGAGAACCGAACGGCGTTGGCTCGCCGTTGGTCAGGTCGAGCACGCCGACCGAGCGGCCCTCGGACTTGAGCTTCAGGATCGTCCCGCCCATCCCCAACTCGGCGTCGTCCGGATGGGGGGATACGACGAGCACGTCGAGGTTCACCATCGGCCACCGCTCGAAAAACTGCTCTGGACTTGCGACGTGGGTTTTGGCAAACTCCCCGCCCTATTCGTGCCCATCGATGAGCCCATTGCCATGTCCCGTGCTCCTCAATACACCGCCGCGACGCCGGGCCGCTGGCTTCAGACGGGGATCGTGATTCTCTGCCTGGGTTTGCCGGGTTGCGCGAAGTGGAACGTGCGCGGAGAGCCGTTCCAAGAGGACGACTTCTCGACGTTGCCGAAACGGATGCGCCCGATCGAGGCCGGCAGCGAGACCTGGGGGGCCAGCAACAAGGCCATCCAGATCGAGCGGAACCTGGGATTCCGCTAATGCCCGAACACGCAACGCCAGAAGCCATCTCGTGGAACCCAGGGAATCGCAAGCGTCCCCGCGTTCCCCAAAGCCCATCTTCGGCAACCGGACTTTTCTCCGCCGCGGCTATTGTAGGGCCTGGGGCTCGCGCTGTCTGCGCCCGCGCCAGCCGTCGGTCCGCCTCGCTTCGAAACGTCTGGCCGGGCCGGGTTCTACCATACCGGCTCTTGGCTGGCCTCTTCGGCCCGCAGCAACGTGGTTTCGGTGCTATCGGGGTCCACTTCGCGACAACTTTCGGTGAGCCGGGCCGCGATCTCGTCCAGCGCGGCATTCCATTCCTCGGGCGCGAGGTCCGGAGGGCAAAGCTGCTTGAACTCGGCGACCAACAGGATCAGGCGAAGCAAATGGCGGAAAATCACGCCCTCTTGCTTCTGAAGGCCCTTGCTGGTGACGTACTTGTTGAAATCGCCGCCGAACTCGAGCACCTCGCCCGCCGCCCACACCGGTTGGGTGTGCAGGTCGTGAACCCCTGGAAAATCGTAGTCGAACAGCAGCCGGAGCTTCTCGGCCAGCGTGAGGACCCAGGTCGGCGCTTCGTCGAAAGAACTTCGGTGGCGGTCGCCTTCGTCGTCTTCCGGACGGCCGACAAGCTGGTCCATCGTGGCCAGGCCGAGCCGCAATAGGGTTTCGTCGAGCCGCATGGTGGCCAGTGGGCCGGGCGGCATCTGGTCGGGCTTGGGCACGCGAACAAAATGCCCCACCGATCGCGGCAACTCCAAGACGCTTTCCATGGTCTGGATCCGCTCCTGGCGGTTGGCGATGCCCAGTTGGTTCACCAGGAACACGCCGTACAGCGGATTGACGCCGCGAAACAACAGCAGCTTGGGCAACTGGTCGGTCGGCCACACGAATCGGGGCCGATACGGCTGGGGCTTGGGAGGTTCGGGCCGCGCCTCGTCGAAACGGGTCGGCAGGAGCGTCGACTTCGGTGGCGGCGGCGGGGGCGGAGGCGGTTCGTCGTCGTTCTTCGGCGGCTCCGGCTCGAGCGTCACGTAGCCCGCCCGCCAAAGAACCAGGAGCATCCGGTCCAACTCGCGCTGGGCCGCCTCGAGCCGGGCCGAATCCATCAGGCGCTTGGCGACGAGCGTGCGCATCGCGTCGACCTCGGGCGAGGCGTCGATCATGTACGCCAAGAGTCGCCAAGGCAGCCCACCGCGGCTCGAGAGGTTCACCGGCTTGGCCGCGCGGAGCTTCTCGAACTGGGCCTCGGACCAATACGTTTCGTTCTCGCGCCGGTGGGGCATTTTCTTCTTGAGGGCTTTTTTGGCCTTCAAGAGGCCCGGGTCCTTCGTGTCGTCGGGAATCTGGTCGTATTTCTCCTTCCAGCGGGCGATCTTCACGTCGTCCTCGTGCGCCAGCACGAAGACGAACCCCCGCTTGTCGTACTGCGGCCGGCCCGCGCGGCCGAAAATCTGGTGGGCCGTGCTCGGGTCGAGGATCTTCTTCTTGCCCGGCGGCCCCTTGACCATGCTCGGCAGCACCACCGACCGCGCCGGCAGGTTGATCCCGGCCGAGAGCGTCTCGGTGCAGGTGGCCACCGACAATAGCTTGCGCTGGAAGAGGTCCTCCACCAGGCGGCGGTACTTGGGCAACACGCCCGCGTGATGCACGCCCACCCCCCGGAGCAAGAGCTGCTTGAGCTTTGGGCCGGCCCCCTTGCTGAGATCGTGCTCCTTCAGCGCTTCGGCGAGTCGGGCCTGCTGGCCGTCGGTCAGCAGCCCCCGCCCCTTGAGCTGCTCGGCCACGGTCCAGCATTCCTCGCGGTTGAAGCAGAAGATCAACGCCGGGATGGTCCGCTCGTCCGGGGCGCCCTCGGCCATCCACTCGATCTGCTCGTTCAGGAGCTTGTCGGGCACCCACTGGAACGTCAGCGGCACCTTGCGTTCGTCGCCTTGGACCAATTCGAGGTCGCGGCCGTGGGCCATGCGAAGCCAGCGCAGGAACTCCACCGCGTTGCCCACCGTGGCCGAAAGCAACAACGTACGCACGTGCGGCGGCAAGAGACCCAGCGTCAGTTCCCACACCACGCCTCGCTCGGGATCGTTGAAGCTGTGAAACTCGTCCATCACCACGGCGCTGGTCTGGCCGAAATCGAAGGCCTCGCGGTGCAGCAGACGGTTGAAGAGGATCTCGGCGACGACGACCAGCACCCGGGCGTTGGGGTTCTCGCGGCGGTTGCCCGTCACCAGGCCCACGTCGTCGGGAAAGAACCCCCACTGGACCGCCAGCGACTGCATCTCGCGGTACTTCTGCTCGGTCAGCGCGATCAAGGGGGTGGTGTAATAGGCGGTCGTGCCATTGTGAAGGGCCTCGAACAGCGCCGCCTCGGCGATCATCGTCTTGCCCGTGCCGGTCGGCGCGCAGACCATCACCCCGTGCTCCGACGAGAACCAGGCCAGAATGCCCTCTTCCTGAAACGGATAGGGCGCGTACGGAAATTGTTCCAGAAACCGGTCGCAGATTTCGTCGCGCGAAAGCGGCTTGGCGCTCATGCGGGATGCTTCGGTTGGGGGGTGACAACGGCGTTCCGCGAGGCGGAAACCGGCACAGCCACGTCGTTCGGCCTGCAAGAGGGCCGAAAAACGAGCCAGTCCCCGGCCTGGGAACGGTTACGAGTCATCATAGCAGCGCCCGGGCCAGGCGCCCCGCGCGAATCGGCCACTATCGGAGGTCGAAACCGAACACCTGGGCATCGCGCAGTTCGAGTTCCAGCCGCACAGGCCGAGCCGCCAGCACGGTCAGTTCCTTCGCAAACGACACGGGGTGATCGAGCCGGTCGCCGTGCAGGCTCACGGCGTCGAAGCCCGGTATCGGCCGATTGTCGGAGTCCACCAGTCGCACCGTTAGGGCGCCGTCGATCTTGGCGTTGATCGTCAAGGCCGACCCGGCCAGGACCAGCAGCGGGGTTCGTAGTTTCCCGCCCCGCGTGCCCGCCTCGCGGGCCACGTAACGGTCGCGGGGCATGGTCACCAGGCCAATCTGCCGCTCCTCGAAGCGGTTGTGCTTGTGCCCCCAGCGGTAGCCGCCGTAGTAGAGGTACAGCTTGTCGCCGACGGGCACTTGCTCGTCGATCCAGGCGTGGGCGTGGTCCCAAGCGCCGTGCCGAGGGTCGGGACCGAAAAACACCTCGCGATCGCGCACCCACGTCTGGCCATCCCGGGTCCAGGCCAGCGAGGTCGAGCCGATGCCGTAGGCGCCGGGCGGGCAGCCTTCGGCCTTCCTGTCGTCATGGAGGTTCTTGACCATGCCGATCACCAGATCGCCCCGGGCGAGGTAGCCGTTCATCGCGTAGAACTGAAGCACGCCCGGGTCGTACCGGTCGTCACCCGCCAGGACGATCCACTGGGGACTCCACCGAACGAGGTCGTCGCTGACGGCCTGGAGCGTGGTGCGCCGCGGCTGGCGCATGTGCTCCAATTGAAGCATCTCGGAGACCGTGGCCACATAGCGGCGGCGTATGGGGTCGTGCCAGAGATTCGTGATGTCGTGACCGTGCGGCACCACGACACCCGGCGCCATCGGTGTGAAGTCCAGACCGTTGGGCGAAACCGCGATTCGCATTCCTCCGCCGTACCACCAGCAATACACGTACCGTCTGGCCGGGTCCGGGTAGGTGGGCCCCCGGTCGAGCACCTCGGAACCGAACTGGATCTCCGCCGGGTCCTTGAGGATTCTCGCGGGCCGCTTCCAGTGGATTCCGTCGTCCGATTCGAGATACGCCAGGTGCGATCGGCTGGTGGACTTGTCATCGCGCCACGCACCATACCAGAGGCGAAACCGGCCGGTCTCCGGCGAGCGCGACACCGTGAAAAACGGCTGGAAGCAGCGGTCCTCCTTGCCGGTGACGATCGGGTTGGGCAGGTTCTGGTCACGCGGCGGCGAGCACACTTTGCGGGTGAGGCCCTCGGCCGATTCGATCAGGTACTCGTCGAGGAACAGATGCGGCCCCGGCCGGAGGACCACGGGCGCAGCCGGGCGCCGCGTGGCGGCCGCCCATTCCGGCGTGCCGTAGATCGTCGCACGGTTGACTTGCGCGTGGGCCCAAACGCCGAGTTGGACAACCATTCCGCAGATCAACACCAACCGGCCGGCACCAAGAAACCGCATGGGCGAACTCCCAAAACAGCCGAAACCCGCGTTGCTCCCAGACTACCGCCGCCCGGCCTGCTCGGCAAGCCACCCGCGCAGCGCCGGGCGAGCACAATTCCCTCGGCCGCTCGCGGAAACCGCGCAGGTTGACCCAGAACGCCCGGCAGCCTAATCTTCTTCTGTCTGCAATACCCGCGACGGGCTAGCCACGGGGCAAAGCAACACCAGGGAACCGCGAGGAACGACGAGCGCATCGAACGCGACTCGATGTGCGAAGTGCGCCTTCCCGCCAGAAAGAGGGGACAGTAGTGTGGGTGCTCCGCACCCACGCAAGAGCAGCGTGGCGTGGGTGCAAAGCACCCACCCTACCACTACTTTTGGGTGGTTCTGTTGGCGGCGACCTTCCTGGCATGGTATCGAGGCGGGGCACTCGCTCCAGTAAGCCTCCAAAGCCTTTGCCCTCTAAATACTTACTGTTCTTATCGGTTCATCCATTGGGTGGTGGAATTGCGAGATGAGTCAACCGCAAAACCTGGCAGCGGGCGTGGCGCCGCCAAAGAAAGCTTTGCCAGCGGTCGGGCCGCGCCTGCGGGTCGTATTGGTCCTTCTCACCTTGCTGGCGGCCGTGCTGGGGGCCAACTCGGCCTACCTGGGAGGCATTACGTTCTGGGAATGGATGACCGGCCAAAGTGTCCAGAACTTTTTTTACCAGTACATGTTTTTGGGGCATTTGGTGCTGGGGCTGGCGATGGTCGGGCCGCTGGCGGCCTTTGTCACGGTTCACCTGCGCAACACGTGGCGGCGGCGAAACCGGCAGGCGGTGCGGATGGGCTTGGCCCTGTTGGCCGCCTCGCTTGCCTTGGTGGGAAGCGGCCTGCTGTTGATGCGGCTGGGTCCGCTGGAACTCAAGCAGCCGGCCCTGCGTAGCGCCCTCTATTGGGTGCATGTCTTGTCGCCGATTGCGGCCGTGTGGCTGTACGTGTTGCACCGGCTGGCCCGCCGCTCCGCTGGCGCCTGGGTGCGACATACGGCCTGGGTTTGTTGGTGCTCGGCGCGGTGGCGGTGTGGTTGCACGGCCTGGATCCGCGGTCCCAAGCCGTGCCGGTTGCGGAGGAACAGGGGCGATTCCGGGCTTCGTTGGCTCGCACCTCCCACGGAGGGTACATTCCCTCGCATCTGCTCATGGACGACCAGTATTGCCGCGACTGCCACGCCGATGTGCATGCCCAGTGGTCGGACAGCGTGCACCGCTTCAGCTCGTTCAACAATCCGGTGTATGCGGCGGCAGTGCGCGAGACCCGCGAGGTTTCGTTCCAGCGTGACGGGAACGTGTTCCGCGCGCGGTGGTGTGCCGGATGCCACGACCCCGTGCCGCTTTTCAGCGGGGCGTTCGACGATCCCGAGTATGACGATGTCCACGACCCCACCTCGCAGGCGGGGCTGACCTGCTCGGCGTGCCACGCGATAACCGAGATCCACAGCACCCGCGGCAATGCCGACTACACCATCGAAGAGCCGCTGCATTACCCCTTTGCGTTCAGCGAGAACCCGGTGCTGCGGTGGATCAACCACCAGTTGATCAAAGCCAAGCCGGCGTTCCACAAGAAGACGTTTCTCAAGCCGCTGCACCGCACGGCCGAGTTCTGCTCGGTCTGCCACAAGGTGCACATTCCGCAGTTGGTCAACGATTACAAGTTTCTGCGGGGGCAGAACCACTACGATACGTTCTTGCTGAGCGGTGTGTCGGGGCATGGGGCACGGAGCTTCTACTATCCGCCGGAGGCCAAAGACCGCTGCGCCTCGTGCCACATGCCGCTGGTGGCGTCCAACGATTTCGGGGCGCAGTACTTCGACGGGGCCGCGACGCTCAGCGTGCACAACCACCTGTTCCTCGGGGCCAACACGGCCATCGCCCACTTGCGCAACCGGCCGGAGGTGGTCGAAGCCCACCGCCGGTTCCTGCAAGGCAAGGTGCGCGTGGACATCTTCGGCCTGCGCGAGGGGGAGGGGGTGGACGGCCGGCTTTTGGCCCCGCTGCGCCCCCAGTTGCCGGCCGTGCGCCCCGAAGCGCCCTACGTGCTGGAGGTCGTGGTGCGGACGTTGGGGCTGGGGCATCCGCTGACGCAGGGGACGGCCGACTCGAATGAGCTGTGGCTGGATGTGACGGTCCGGTCCGGCGATCGGGTGCTCGGCCGCAGCGGGGCGTTGGACGCCCGGGGCCGGGTGGATCCCGCCAGCCACTTCATCAACGTCTTCATGCTGGACCGCCGGGGGTATCGCATTGCGCGCCGCAATCCCCAGGACATTTTCGTCCCGCTGTACGATAACCAGATTCCGCCCGGCGCGGCCTCGGCCGTGCATTATGCCCTTCGCGTGCCCAAGGGCCTTGCGGCACCGGTGACGATCGAGGTCAAACTCCAATATCGCAAGTTCGATTTGGAGCTGATGGAGTTTGCGGCCCGATCGGCCAAGACCGGGCAGACGCCGCCGATCACCCGCCGGCCTGGCCAACCCTATCGCAACGACCTGCCCATCGTCACGCTGGCCGAAGACCGGGTGGTGTTACCCGTGGAGGGGCTGGGGGTTGAGGTGCCTGGGCAGGCATCGGCCATTGCGACCTGGGAGCGGTGGAACGATTACGGCATCGGGCTGCTGCTGAAAGGGCGGGCGCAACTGCGGCAGGCGGCCGAGGCCTTTGCCGAGGTGGAGAAGCTGGGCCGGCCCGATGGCCCCCTGAACCTGGCCCGGGTGTACTACGCCGAAGGGCGGCTGGAGGAAGCTGCTGCGGCGCTGCGGCGAGCGGCGGAGCACCGCGACCCGGCCGCCCCCTCGTGGACCCTGGCATGGCTCAGCGGGCTGGTCAGCCGGCAGCAGGGCCGCCTGGAGGACGCCGAACGCAACTTCCGCAGCGTGCTGGAAGTGCGGACCGAAGAGATGGTCCGCCGCGGCTTCGATTTCCGCCTCGACTACGAGGTCATCAACCAACTGGGCGAGACGCGGTTCGACCAGGCCAAGCAGTGCCGCAGTGCCGGCCAGGCCCCGCGCCGCCAGCACCTCCTCCGCCAGGCCGCGGAGCAGTTCGAGAAGACGCTTTCCATCGATCCCGAAAACGTTTCGGCCCATTACAACCTGAGCTTGCTATACGCCCAACTGGGCGAGCCGGCCCGAGCCAAGCAGCACGCCGGGCTGTACGCCAAGTACAAGCCGGACGATAACGCCCGAGACCGGGCCGTGGCCGCCGCCCGGATACGCTATCCCCACGCAGACCGCGCGGCGGAGCGTGTGGCCATCTACCCGCTCGTTTTTCCGTCCCAATCCACTGCGATGGAGACACCCTCCCTTGTCCGAAGCCCGTAATCCTGATCCGCTTTTGCCGGTGCCGGCGGGCTCGTCGCGCGGCGGCGATCCTCCTGCGGCGTGGGAAGCCGCCGCTGCCGCGAGGCGCCCGGAGGCCGTGATCGCGCGGGCTGCGCGGCGGTCGCTGGCCGTCGTGGCCGCCGCCGGACTCGCCGTCGGCGCCGTCTGGCTCTGGTATTCGTTGGGGCGAGCGCCGGTGAGGGTCGAAGCGATGACGGTGGTCGTTCCCCCGCCGGCCGAGGCACCGCCCGCGACCGTTCCCCGCGTCCTATTTACCGAAGTCAGCGGGCTGTGGGGGATCGACTTCCACCATACCAACGGCGCGCAAGGGACCAAGCTGTTGCCCGAAACGATGGGGGGCGGCGTGGCCGTGTTCGATTACGATAACGATGGGCGCCAGGACCTGCTGTTGGTCAATTCCTGCCCCTGGCCGTGGGATTTGCCGGCGGGCCAGGCGGCATCCCTGCCGACGCCGCGCCTGTATCACAATGAAGGCCAGGGGCGGTTCCGCGACGCCACCGCGGGGTCGGGCCTGGATGTTCCGACCTGCGGGATGGGCGTGGCGGTGGGCGATTACGACAATGACGGCTGGGTGGACGTGTTTATCACGGCCGTGGCCCTGTCGGCCGCCGCCGCAGCCGAAGGCCCCGGGAAATCGCCGCCGGCTGTTCCGCCCTACCTCAGCCGCAACCGATTGTTCCGCAACCTGGGAGGGGGCAAGTTCCGCGACGTGACGGACGAATCGGGCATCGGGGCGGCCGAACCGGCTTGGAGCACCAGTTGCGGGTTCCTGGACTATGACGGCGATGGCCGGCTCGACCTCTTCGTATGCAACTACGTGCGCTGGAGCCGCTCGATCGACCTGGGCCAAGGATTTGCGCTGACCGGCATCGGCCGGGCCTATGGCCCCCCATTGTATTTCGAGGGAACGTACCCCTACTTGTTCCGCAACGAGGGACAGGGGCGGTTCCGAGAAGTGTCCAACGAGGCCGGCCTTCGGGTGACCAACCCTGCCACGGGGCGCCCGCTGGCCAAAAGCCTGGGCACCACCTTCCTGGACCTGGATGCCGACGGGTGGATCGACATTTTGGTGGCCAACGACACGGTGCAGAACTTCCTGTTTTACAACCAGCGGGACGGCACGTTTTGCGAGATCGGGGCCCAGGCGGGCATGGGGTTCGACCAGGCCGGCAACGCCCGCGGGGCCATGGGCATCGACGCCGCCTGGTTCCGCAACGACGCCGCCGTGGGGGTGGCGATCTCGAACTTCGCCAACGAGATGCTGGCCTTGTATGTCACGCAGGGCGATCCGCTGATTTTCGCCGACGAAGCCATCCCCGCCGGCCTGGGCCCGGTGACCCGCCTGGACCTGGCGTTCGGAATCTTCTTTTTCGACTATGACCTCGACGGGCGGCTGGATTTGCTTTCGGCCAATGGGCACCTGGAAGAAGAGATCGGCAAGGTGCAGACCGGCATGCAGTACCGCCAGCCGATCCGCTTGTTCTGGAACGCGGGCGACCAGTCGCCGGTGGAATTCTTGCCGGCGGCCGAGGACCGCTCGGGCCCGGACCTGGCCCGCCCTATTGTCGGCCGGGGGGCCGCCTACGGCGACCTCGATGGCGACGGCGACCTGGACATCGTGGTCACACAGCTTGCCGGGCCGGTGCGCGTCCTGCGAAACGATTTGCAGCGCAAGGCCCATTTCCTCCGTCTCAAGCTGGTGGGCGCGCACAGCAACCGCGATGCCATCGGCGCATGGGTCGAGGCCCAGGTGGCCGGCCGGATCCTTCGCCGGCAAGTCATGCCCACGCGGAGTTATCTCTCGCAGGTCGAGCTGCCAGTGACCATCGGCCTGGGGCGAGAAACTCGGGTCGATGCACTGCGAATCCGCTGGCCCGACGGCACGTGGCAGCAAGTCGAGGACTACGTGCTCGACGGGCTTTCAGTCATCCACCAGCCCATCGTCCCGCCCCGCCAATAAACTAAAGGAACCGCTGCACAATTGGCTGTAGCTTCAGCATATTTGTAGCGGTGTGTGCGCCAAGCGCGAGGAAGGCATTTATAGGCGATCGGGTAGTGGTCATGGCGTAGAGGGTGCATTCGGCGCAGCGGACCTTTGCGAGTGCGGGCTTCGACGTGATGCGCCGACCGACGCGGCGGCACGAGTTTTTGCGGACCTGCCTGTGCGGAGCACACAGACAGGTGATGAATGTCGTCATGCCCTGGGAGGCCTTGGTCAAGCTGATCGGGCCGCTCTATCCCAAGAGCGAAGGCCCCGGCCGACCTGTCTGCGTGCTCCGCACAGGCAGGCCGGCCAAGCCCCTGCTGTGGATGCTCAAGCTCTACATGCTCCAGATTTGGTACTCGCTTTCCGACCCGC
>DYLT01000539.1 GCA_020721945.1 Blastopirellula marina | reverse complement strand
ACGCCCGGGTATCGCTCCCGCGACGCGACCGGCTGCCCGTCCCACAGCACACGATACGCGGGGCCGGGCGCCATCGTCGCGAGCACCAGCCGGGACTTGCCGTGTAACTCGGCGACCAGCGTCCGGTTGCCATCGCTGAACGCTTGCCGGGCCACCCACGTATCGAAGCCGCAGGTCAGCCGGCCGGGGCGATGATACGCGCCGAACCAGGAGAGCACCGGCGCGGACAGCCCGCCGAAATGGTGCCACCCCGCGCCGCGGCCTGACTGCACGATGAAATGCTCGAAACAATTGTAAGTCGCGTCCACCTCGGATTTCCACACGTCGAGCGCCGTCCGGCCGATGCGATGGGCCAGGTCGCCATGGCCCAAATCCAGCAGCGCCTTCCAGACGATCCACTGATAGGGGAACCACACTGCGCCGTTCCAGTAGCCGTCTACCCTATAATAGGGCGCGCTTTGATCCACCGTCGAGACCCCGATGCGCGTCCACATGCGCTCCGGCGAAGCCAGACGTTCGATCAAGCTGGCCTCCTGCGCTGCATGGCAAACGCCGGCGAAGAGCGGGCTGACGCCATCGAGGCCCATGTCGTAGTTCGCGCCGCTCTCGTGGCGAAGGATGCCGCTCGGCCGGCCCGCGTCGTCATGCATCACGTAGCTGAAATAGCCGGACTCCGCATCCCACGAATAACGGTTGAGCGCGTCCATCCAGGCGGCGATATCGGCCTCGTAGTCGGCCGCATCGTCCGGCAGCCCCAACGCGCGCGCGGCCATCTGGAGGATCTTGCCCGTGCGGATGGCGTGCGCCGTGTTGACGACCGGCGTGACCGTCCCCTCCAGGCCGCGGCGATGGACATGCACCTGCGGCGGGTAGTCGTCCCAGCCGGCCGAATTGTAGAAGTAGTCCCACGTCTTCAGCAGCCCGGACTTCATCGCCCGCGTGGTAGAGCTGCCCAGCCGGCCCGCCAGGAACAGGTACATCTGGCGCAGTCGGGGATAAAAGTAGGCGAGTAGCTCCCGATCCTGTGTCCGATTCCACAGTTCGCCGAACGCATAGATCTGGATCGGCGCGGGGCTGCCGTGATGGATGAACGCCGCCTGCGGGTCGCCCGGCGGCGTCGTGTACGCGTTCAGGCAATCAACCGCCCGCTCGATGTCCAGCTCCAACAGGCCGAGCGCGATGAACCCGGAATCCCACGTGTAGAGGCAATCCCACCACTTGCCCGGCGTAAAATGGCGGATGTAGCGCCGGCGGGTGTAGACCGGGTAGACGACGTTGGTCAGCAGCGTGGCAGCCATGCGCTCCTGGCTGAAGAGGTAGGGTTGGCCGGCCGGAGACGGCCGGTTTGCCGTAGCGACTTCGGTCGCCGTGAGCCGCGCCGCACGACTGAAATCGGGGCGACGAACCTGTGCCAGCACATCCTCACGGCGCCCCGCGCACACCAACCCATACAGCACCCGACGCTCGTGCGGCGAGACCGCGATCGGTCGGACGAAGGCGTTGGTGAAATGTCCTTCGCCGGGGCCGCGCAACACCCGCTGCACATGCTCCTGGACGAAATAGCGCAAGGTACGATCCAGCTCTTCTGCG
>DYLT01000186.1 GCA_020721945.1 Blastopirellula marina | reverse complement strand
ACCCGGACCGGCTCCAGGGAGGCGAGCCGTACTCGGCGGTCTCGAAGTACAGTAGCGCAATGCCCACCAATAGCGCCAGCCACGCCACGAGGAGCATGACGGTGTACAGGTCGGCCCGGGGTTTGCGATAAGGTCCGGCCATGCTACTTGGCGGCAGCGACGCCGTTGAACTGGAGTTGCGAGGCGACATCGTCACCCTTCTGGATGACGCCCTTCTGGAACTCGGGGATGATCTTGGCCACCGAGCGTTCCGGCACGGTGTTGACGATCTCCACGCGGCCCAGATAGGTGCTCTCGTTGGCCGAGATCCGATAGACCTCCAGGCGGTGGCCCTTGGCCAACCCATCATCCGAGCCCAGCGAGATCTCGATCAACCCCGTGCCCGGGTTGGCCAGCACCTTGCCGAACACCGGGTGGGGTGGCTGGCCCGCGTACAACTCGGGCGCCGGTTTCAGGCCGAACTTGTTGAGCACTTGCATGGCGCGGGTGAGTTCGTCGGTCAGGGTCGTCTTCGCGCGGTTGAGCGAGGCGAGCGTGTTGGCCAGACCGTGCAGTTCGTCGGTCTTCTTGACGACCTCGTTGAACTTGGCATCGCGGTCCTGTTCGGCCTTGCGGATATCGTCGCGGAGCGTGGCCACCTCGGCCTGGAGGCCCTTCGCTCGATCCGACAGCGTCGCCAGCGCGGTGACCGCCTGGCTCTTCTGCTTCTCGAGGTCCTCGTGCTCGGCCTTGAGCTTGTCGCGTTCTTTGGTGACGAGATCGACCTCGGTATCGGCGCTCTTCTTGGCGTCGAGCAACTGCTGCCGTTCGGCCGCGTAATCGTTCTTGAGCTTCTCGAGCTGATCCTGAAGGGCCTTATTCTTGGTGGTCTCTTCGTTGAGCTTGGTCTCGACTTCCTTGGCCACCTTCTTCCAGTTCTGATGCGTGGCATACACCGCCATCACCAGCGTCATGAAGACGATGGAGAACAACGCGATGATCCCGGTGAGAATCTTACCGACCAGGTTCATGGGAGACCCTTCCTGTGACCGCGATGGAGAAGCGGCGCCCGCTTTAAGCTCCGACGGAATGGGGTTCCGTGTCCCGTTAGTATAACTTCGCCCATTTTGCCATGTCAAACAGTTTGCCCAAGCGGCCACGTGACTTATCAACCTAGCAACGAGTGGTGGCAACGCACCCAAGAACACGCTCTGGAGAGGGGGATCCGACCCATCATTGCTCGGCAGTCCATGGCAGCACTTGGGAGAGGCGTCGCGCGGTGAGAGTCTGGCTGCCACGAGGAAAATCGTCGCTCTGCGCCCCGAGGAACCTGGCGCACCGGCGTATCGCGGCGAGTCGCGTTTACCCAGTCTATGTAAGCGTTAATCCTTTTCCCAAACAACTTTCCATTCCAAAGTTGCCCGACGGTCCTGGCCGATACAAGCGCAAGGGCACCAGCGGGCGCGGGGTCTTCGTGCCAAGCCGCGTCGGACGGACGCGCGGGATTTCCGCTTATCGGGGGGACTATGTGGCGATTTCGATGGCTCGGAGTTGTCTGTGGCGGGGTGATGTACGCCGCTGGGGTTGTTCCACTCGGTGCCGAGTCGATCGCTGAACTCAGTCCGACCCGCATCATCGAGTTCACCGCGCCCGAGCAACCCGACAAACCGCCGGTGATCTCCTGCGTGGCCGTGGCGCCGACCGGAACGTTGTTGGCCACGGCGGGCGACGATCACCTGGCCAGGCTCTGGGATGCCCGGCAGGGTGAATTGATCCGCCGGTTGACCGGGCATCGCGACTGGGTTCGAGCGGTGGCGTTCAGTCCCGATGGCCGGTGGCTGGCCACGGCGGGCAACGATTGCCGCATTCATCTTTGGTCGGTAACAGGCGAGCGGCCGGTGCGGGCGATGGCCGATCCGGTCGAGGGCGTCTTCGCCTTGGTCTTCAGCCCCGACAGTCGCCTGCTGGCCGCGGGCGGCTTCGAGAAGAAGCTGCGGGTGTACCAGGTCGAGACGGGCCGACAGGTTCAGGAACTCGACGCGCCGGGCGGCGACACGCGGGCCGTCGCCTTCTCGCCCGACGGCCAGTGGCTGGCCGCCGCGGGGCGCGGAGGGGTCGTCCGCCTCTACGAAACCGCCCGCGCGCGCCTCGTCCACGAGATGAAAGGGCATCGGCTGTGCGTCAACGCCCTGGCCTGGTCGCCCGACGGAAAACGCCTCGCCTCCGGCGGCGAAGACCGCGCCGTACGAATCTGGGACGTGGCGGCGGGCAAGCTGGTCGCCACCATGCCCGAACGCCCTTCCAAGGTGAAAAGCCTCGTGTTCTGCGGACCCGAGCGGGTGGCGGCCGGCGGCAGCGATAACCTGGTGCGCATCTGGGATGTGGCATCCTCGCGCGAGGTCAGCCGGCTGGTTGGCCACACCGGCACCGTGGCCGCGCTGGCCTGGGATCCGGCATCGGAAACGCTCGTCAGCGGGGGCTTCGACACCACGATCCGCGTCTGGTCGTTGAAGTTGCCGGCCGGGCCGATGGCAAGGAAATAGGGTAGTGGGCTTCGGGCCTCAAGCAGCCCAAACCCAACGGATTTTTCGACACGGAGGTTCGACGTGGGCCTGTTCAGGGAGCTTCTCTCGTTGCCTCGCCGCCTGGGGTTTCGGTCGGCGCGCCGGTCCCCTCCGGCGGGTTCCGTCGGCCGACCGCGCCGTTGCCGTATCGAGGAAATGGAAAATCGGCAACTCCTTTCCATCGCGCCGATCCACGTCGGCGTCGTCTACTTCGAAGATAATAGCGGCCAGGATCAGGCCGGCGGCGACCGGTTCGAGATCACCTGGAGCGGCGGCGTCCCAGGCACGCAACTGACCCGCCTGACCATCGACACCGATAAGCTCCAAAACGGGCTCGATATCGGCGACGTGTTCTTCGACACCTCGCCGGCAGGCGGTGGGGCCTTCCAATCCGCGCCCTGGGTGGTCGTCGATCGCACCGGGATCGACTCGGTGCAGGCGACCGTCGAAGACGGCGGCACAACGCTGGTGCTGGATTTCATCGGCTTCGACGCCGGAGAACGGCTCGTCTTTACCGTGGATGTCGACGAGATGGGCTTTCTCGGCCCGAACGCCGTCGCCGAAGGAAACGAATTCGAGGGCTCTCGCCTCGAGGCCTCGTTCGCCGCCGCGCATTATTACGACGCGGCCGGCTCCGACATGTTCGTCGACTTCTACGACGCCAAGCTGGCGGCCTCGAGCCTGCCGTTGCCGCCAGACAGCTACGTGCCGCCCGGCGCCACCCCAAGCCCCGTCTACACCGCCGGCGCGGTCTTCTCGATCACCCAGACGCCGTTGCCCATCCGAATCTCAGGCACGGTGTTCGAGGATGTGGACCTCGACAACGTACGCGACCCAGCCGATCAGGGTCTGGCCGGCGTTCGGTTGGAGCTATGGCGGCTCGAAAACGGCACCTATGGGGCGACCGGCAACACGGCCCTGACCGACGCGGCGGGTCAGTACCAGTTCGAGAACGTCTTGCCGGGCACGTACCGGATTGCCGAGGTGCAGCCGCAGGGCTACTTCAGCATCGGCGCCAAGGCCGGTTCGGTCGCCGGGCAGACGCGGGGCGCGGTCGAGGGACCGGATGCGATCCGCGACATCGTCCTGCTGGGGGGCGAGGTGTGCGTTGGCAATGACTTCGCCGAGGCAAAGCCCGCCACGCTAAGTGGCCACGTGTATCACGATGCCGACAACGACGGGACGATGGACCCCGGCGAGACCGGCATGGCCGGGGTCACCCTGCGCGTGCAGTACCTGCCGCCAGGCGGTCTTGCGCCCGCGGCGGTCGAAATCCTCACTGCCAGCGACGGTTCGTGGTCGGTCGGCAATCTCATGCCCGGCGAGTATGAAATCGTGGAACTTCAGCCCGCCGGTTATCTCGATGGGTTGGACTCGCCCGGCACGGCGGGCGGGACGGCTCACAACCCCGGCGACCGCATCGACGGCATTTGGCTCTCGAGCGGACAGGCGGGCGCGAGGTACGATTTCGGCGAGTTGGTCCCAAGCACCCTTCGCGGCCAGGTCATCGGCGACACCAATGGCAACAGCGAACTCGACCCCGCGGACCTATTGCTTTCGGGTGTGACGGTGCAGTTGCTCGACGCATCGGGCACGGTCCTCCAGACCACCCAGACCAACAGCCAAGGCGAGTACGCGTTCACCCATCTGGCCCCGGGCGTGTACGGGGTGCGCGAGGTGCAGCCTGCCGAATATCTCGATGGTCCCGACCAGGTGGGCACCGCCGGGGGCACGCTCCAGCCGCCCGATACCATCGTGGGCGTCACGCTGGTTTCCGGCACGCACGCCACGCGGTACGATTTCTACGAGATCCTTCCGAGTTCGATCAGCGGCCGGGTCTTCGCCGACCGCAACGGCGATTGTCGTCTGGACCCGGGCGAGCCCCGCTTGCCCGGCGTGACGCTCCGGCTGCGCGACTCCGAAGGGAACCTCGTGGCCACGACCCAGACCGACGCCCAGGGGCAGTACGAGTTCGCCGGTCTGGCCCCCGGCGTGTACACGGCCGAGGAGGTCCAGCCTGCCGGCTACTTCGACGCGTGCGAGAGCGTGGGCACGGCCGGCGGCGAGCCCGTTCCACCCGATTCGATCGCGGGAATTCGGCTCATTTCCGGCACGGTGGCCCAGCGCTACGACTTCGCCGAGAAGGAACCGGCGAGCCTCTCGGGCTACGTTTACGCGGACGACAACGACAACGGTTTGCGCGATCCCGGCGAGGCCGGCATCGCGGGCGTCACGGTGATGCTGCTCGATGCCGTGGGCGGGCCGACGGGCGCGTGGGCCGTCACCAACGCCCACGGCTTCTACCGCTTCACGGACCTCCGGCCGGGGGTGTACGGTGTCGCCGAGGTCCAGCCCGACGGCTACCACGACGGACTCGACGCGCCGGGTACGGCCGGCGGCACGGCGGAAAACCCCGGCGACTTGATCACCGGAGCCGAGTTGCTTCCGAACGTCCACGCCGAAGAGTACAACTTCGGCGAACTGCGCCCCGCCAGCCTGACCGGCATGGTCTATGCCGACCGGAACGACAACGGCCTGTACGACCCGGGCGACCAACCCCTGGCTGGCGTGACGGTCTATTTGCTCGATGGCGCCGACCAACGGATCGCCGCGACCACGACCGGCGCTGATGGGCGATACCAGTTCGGCAACCTGCTGCCCGGCACCTACGGTCTGGAGGAAATCCAGCCCGCCGGATACTTCGACGGCAAGGACCGCGTGGGCACGGCCGGTGGCGAGTTGGTCGGAAGCGACACGGTCGCCCTCATCGACTTGCTCGCCGGAATGGACGCGACCGACTACGACTTCGGCGAGATCGCGGCGGCGAAGATCTCGGGCTATGTGTTTCAGGACGGAGCGACCATCCACTACCGGAAAGGTGCGGCCCTGCCCGACCCCTACACCTTGCGCGACGGCCAATGGACCAGCGACGACCGCCCCTTGGCCGGCGTGTGGCTGCAATTGGGCGACGAGGTTGGCGCTCCGGTGCTCGACGACCAGGGTCAGCCCCGTCTGGCCGTGACCGACGCCAACGGGTACTACGAGTTTGCCCAACTCCCCCCGGGGACGTACACGATCTTCGAGTACCAGCCCGAGGGCTACCTCGACGGGAACGACACGGCCGGCAGCCACGGAGGGATCGCGTTGAATCCCAGTCTGTCCACCGGGCAAACCGAGTCGATTCTCGATGTCGTGGCGATCAAGACGGTTAGCGATGCGATCGTGTTCGTTCCGATCGGGCCGGGCGACGAGGCGGTCGCGTACAACTTCAGCGAGGTTCGGGTGCAGGAAGACGAGCCGCCGCCGGAGCCGCCACCGGTCATCCCGCCGGATCGACCCGAGTGGCCGGGGCCCTTGCCGCACCTCCTGCCCGCGCCCTACGCGGCGGACCGCATGCCCGGGACCACGCTCTACGGTCTGGCGCCCGACTTGGCCGTGTTCTTGCCGCTGTTCGGGGGCGGTGTCATGCTGCCGCCGGCCCATACGTGGCACCTGAGCGTGCTCAATGCGGGCCGGCCTCGCCGCGACGTCGATGGCAGCGAGCCGGCGGCCTACGTGCCAGCCTCGCTTTCCAGCAGCCTTTGGGCCGGGGCGAACCTCGTCTCCGGCACATGGACGCTTGCCGACGGCAACGGCCAGCCGATCCGTACGGTGCCGTTCGGCTTGCACGACGGCACGCCCGTGGCCGGCGACTTCAACGGGGATGGCGTGACCGAACTTGGCGTCTTTCGCGGGGGGACGTGGTATCTCGACCTTAACGGCAACGGCCGTTGGGATGAGCACGATCTCTGGGCCAAGCTGGGGCGCGTGGGCGATCGGCCGGTCGTGGGCGATTGGGATGGCGATGGCAAGAGCGACCTGGGCACGTTCGGGCCGGAATGGCCTGGTGACCCGCGCGCCCTCGCCCACGAGCCCGGGTTGCCCGACGTCGCCAACAAGCGCGCGCATCACCTGGCGGGACGCTTCAAGAACATCCCGCCCGACCCCGACCAGGCCACCTCCGGCTTCCGCACGCTGAAGCGCACGGCCCTGGGCAAGCTCCGCAAGGACCTGATCGACCATGTATTCCAGTATGGCGGCGAGCGCGACCAGCCCGTAAGCGGCGATTGGAACGGCGACGGCGTGAGCAATATCGGTGTGTTCCGCGACGGCCTCTGGTATCTCGACCTCGATGGCGACGGGCGCTGGAGCGCAGCGGACGATGTGGTCGAGTACGGCCGGCAAGGCGACGTGCCCGTGGTCGGCGACTGGACCGGCGACGGCACCGACAAGCTCGGTGTGTACCGGCAAGGCGAGTGGCATCTGGACACCAACGGCGACCGCATTCTCGACGCGCGCGACAAGGTTTTCCGCCTGGGCGGCGCAACCGACGTGCCCGTGGTCGGCGACTGGAACGGCGACGGCATCGACGAAGTGGGCATCTACCAGCCCGGCCCCGCGCCGGCCGAGGGCCAGGCGCCGCTCGTCGTACCTGACGCCCCCGACGCGGCCGCGGAACCCTAGCGACCGCGGCGTCCGACCCGTGGCACGCGCCGCGCCGCCTGGAGCCTTTGCCCGCCTTCAGGGGCCCGGGTGGATTGACATCGCCAACCCTTAGTGTATGATTGACACTAAGGGGGCGCTTGTCGGGCCGATGGCCCGCGGCAACCGGCGTTTCGGAGTCGCGTCCATGACACGCATCCGCATCGGAGCGGCGGTGCTGAACCAGACCCCCTTGGACTGGTACGGCAACCAGAAGAACATCCTCGGGGCGATGGAGGAGGCCCGGGCGGCCGGAATCCGAATCCTCTGCTTGCCCGAAATGTGCCTGACCGGTTACGGGTGCGAGGACGCATTCCACAGTCCGGGCGTGGTCGAGACGGCGCGCCGCGTGCTTGGCGAGATCGTCCCGCACTCGGCCGGCATGGTCGTCTCGCTCGGCCTGCCCGTGCTCCACCGCAGCGCCCTGTTCAACTGCGCCGCCATGCTGGTCGATGGGCAGCTTCGGGGGTTGGTGGCCAAGCGGTTTCTGGCCGGCGAGGGGCTACACTACGAGCCGCGCTGGTTCAAGCCCTGGCCGCGCGGCGTGCGCGAAACAGTTGCCTTCGGCGGCGCGGAGTACCCCATGGGCGATCTCGTGTTCGATTGCGGCGGCGTGCGCATCGGCTTCGAGATCTGCGAAGACGCCTGGGTGGCGGCTCGCCCGGGCAGCGACCTGTCGCTGCACGGCGTCGACGTCATCCTCAATCCCAGCGCCAGCCACTTCGCCTTCGGCAAGTTCGAGGTGCGCAAGCGGATGGTGATCGAGGGTTCGCGCGCGTTCAACGTCAGCTACGTGTACACGAACCTCTTGGGGAACGAGGCGGGGCGGATCATTTACGATGGGGGCGTTCTGATCGCGTCGGCAGGCCGGCTGGTGGCCCAGGGACCGCGGTTCTCGTTCGCGCCGAGGTCGTTGACCAGTGCCGTGATCGACGTGACCGCGACGCGGATGAGCCACGCGCGGGCCGGCAGTTTCCAGCCCGCCCTCACCGGAGCCGAGGGCGTGGTCGATTGCCCGTTGCCCTGGCCCAACGTCGAACCCGAGTTCCCACGGATCGAGGTGGCCCCCTGGGAAGGCAGCCCTTGCCTGAAGGAAGAAGAGTTTACCCGCGCCGTGGCCCTGGGGCTTTTCGACTATCTTCGCAAGAGCCGATCGCACGGGTTTGTCGTGAGCACCAGCGGCGGGGCCGACTCGTCGGCGGTGGTCTGCCTGGTGGGAATGATGGTCGCGCTGGCCTCGCGCGAATTGGGCGCTGACCGGTTCTGCGAAGCGTTGTCGTACATCCCCGGCCTGCGCGATGCGCCGACCGAGGCCGATCGGATGCGGCGATTGTTGCACGGGGTGTACCAGGCCAGCGTCAACAGCAGCCCAGCCACGCGCGAGGCGGCCCAGGCGGTGGTGCGGGCGGTCGGCGGCGAGATGTCGTGCATCTCGATCGACGCGATGGTCCACCACTACGTCGCGGCGGTCGAGTCGATCCTCGGCCGCCACCTGGCCTGGGAAACCGACGACCTGGCGCTTCAGAACATCCAGGCCCGCGTGCGCGCCCCCAGCGTGTGGCTCTTGGCCAATGTCAAGAAGGCGCTCTTGCTCTCGACCAGCAATCGAAGCGAGGCCGCCGTGGGCTACGCCACGATGGACGGCGACACGGCCGGCGGCTTGAGCCCGATCGCGGGCATTGACAAGGCCTTCCTGCGCACGTGGCTTTGCTGGCTGGAGACGCAAGGACCCGAGGGCCTCGGTCCCATCCCCGCCCTGGCCGCCGTGAACCGGCTGGCGCCCACCGCCGAACTACGCCCACCGCAGGCGTGCCAGACCGACGAAGACGATCTGATGCCTTACGCCGTGCTGGACGCAATCGAACGGGCGGCAATCCGCGATAAACAGTCGCCCATCGAAACGTTCCGTCTGGTACGCAGCCAATTCCCCGACTATACGACCGAGCAACTGCACCTGTGGGTGAGCCGGTTCTTCCGGCTGTGGTGCCAGAACCAGTGGAAACGCGAACGCTACGCCCCCTCGTTCCACCTCGACGACGAGAACCTCGATCCCAAGACCTGGTGTCGCTTCCCGATCCTGTCGGGCGGCTTCGCGAGGGAATTGGAGGAACTGCGCGACTACGTCGATGGCTTAAAGACGCGGGATTCGAGTGGGGGACCGAGGGCACGGGAAATTCGCGGCGAACCCTAACCGATTCCCCGTGACCGGCTGGGGCAGGCCCGTTACTTGGCCCCTTGCGGGTCGAAAAACCGCCAGTCCCCCGGACGCCCGACGCGCTCCCCTCGGATCCCTTCCCCAATCCCCAATCCCCAATCCCTCACGTCATGCCCTACAGGTACGATTACCCCCGGCCGGCCCTGACGGTCGATTGCGTCGTGTTCGGTTTGGACGACAAGGACCTCAAGGTCTTGTTGATCGAGAGGACCTCCGACCCGTTTGCCGGGCGATGGGCGTTGCCGGGCGGGTTTGTCGAGATGGACGAGTCGCTCGACGCCGCAGCGCGACGCGAGCTGCGCGAGGAGGCGGGGCTGGAGGAGGTGTTCCTCGAGCAGCTCTACACGTTCGGGGCGGTGGACCGCGATCCGCGAGGCCGGGTCGTCACGGTGGCCTACTACGCCCTGGTCAATACGGTCGAGCATCCGCTGCGCGCGGCCTCGGATGCCCGCGCCGCCGCATGGTTCCCCGTGCTTAGCCCGCCCGCGTTGGCGTTCGACCATGCCGAGATCCTCCGCGTGGCGCACCAGCGGCTTCGGGGCAAGGTCAGCTATCAGCCGATCGGCTTTGAATTGCTGCCGGAGCGGTTCACCCTCTCCCAGTTGCAGCAGCTCTACGAGACGATCCTCGAGCGCCGGCTCGACAAGCGGAACTTCCGTCGCAAGGTGCTATCGCTGGGGTTTCTGGAAGAGACGGCGCATACCCAGCGAGACGTGTCGCACCGGGCCGCGCGCCTCTACCGGTTCAATGAGGCGAAGTACCGCCGGCTGGTCGAGAAGGGCTTCTTGTTCGAGCTGATCTAGCTCGCCGCTTTGCCCGTGCTCGCCTGAATCTGCTCCAGCGTGCGACCGAGCTTCTTGCGCGGCGGCCCGGCCAGCTTGGGCGCGGCGTTGACCGAAGGCTCTCGCTGGAGGAAGGCCATCAGGCGATGCTGCACATCGTCGTTCTCGCGGGGCGCCCCGAGGTTCTCGACCGCGTCGGATACCCCCAACAAGACCGATTGCCGCACCCCTTCGCGAATCCAGGTGAAGAAGTTGAAATTCATCGAGCCAAGTCCTCCCTGTGTCGAATCGAGCGATGTCCTGGGCGAGCCTTTCCCCACGGATTGGGGTGGCAAGCGGGGCGACGTTCCCTCCGACGGTTCGTTGTCGGCCGCGGAGATTAGCGAGCCGGCGGCATTCTGTCCAGACGAGCTTTGGCAACCCATGCTCGAACCCCATGAGCAGTGGAGTGCGGCTACAACCCACCGGAGGGCATCGAGCGGTTTCCACGGGCAATGGATAAGGGATATGGCGACCGGGCAAGTCCGACAGGATCGGGGTTTTTGTGGCCAGGCCCCCCGCTTGCGGCCTGTCG